>CALFCE010000108.1 GCA_937951215.1 uncultured Granulosicoccaceae bacterium | reverse complement strand
TATCAAAGCTCAATGTTGCGGGGTCAATTGATTCACTATCCTCCCACCGAGGGTGGCAAGGATGACTTCGGTGTTGCACCCCACACCGATTTCGGATGCATCACCTTGTTACTGCAATCAACTCCCGGGCTTGAGGTACTGACAAGTTCCGGCGAATGGATATCTGCTCCGCCGATTGCGGGCACCTTGGTGATCAACGTCGGTGATTTACTGGAACGCTGGACCGATGGCCGACTCCCGTCTACCCGCCACAGGGTACGCAACCTGACTGGTGCGGATCGCTATTCCATTGCCATGTTTCATGACCCTGATCCAGGTGCCATTGTTGATGCCAATGAACTGCAACTCAACGCCAGAAACTATGAGCCTGTCACCGCTGCAGACTATATTTCAGGGCGAAACAGTGGTGCATTTTCCCACTTTGGGCAGGTGGCGGAAAAAACCTGATCGCCTGACTTGAATGTCTGACTCTGTTAACCCGACTCCAGGGCTTGCAGGTGCTAGTCCGGCCGATTGTAAAATTTCCGCAGTAGCAACGGTGTCAGATACATCGGAAACTGATAGCAACCCACAAAAACCAACAGATCATCAGTGACGCTCGCCGGCAGTGCGGTCAGATAGAGCGCGATGTTGCGATTGCCACTGATAACACTCATCGGCACATCGTAGACTTTGCCAAATGCCCTGCCCCAGAATCGACTGCCCAGTACTTGCAAACCGAAATTGACCGCAAAGGCAAAGACCATTGTTTGCAGTAAAATCAAGGGAGAGTTGCGCCACGACTCACCGATCGCAGACATCAAGCCAACCACAACCAATGCCATCAGTATTGCTGACAATCCATCAACTGCCCCGGTGGCGCTGGCGTCCAGTGACTTGAATTTTTCTATCAAGCGCAGCGAGAAACCGAATAGTGCGGCGACAAGAATGACCATCAGCAATTTGGATGCGGCAATCGCAACACCAGTCACATCACTGATTTGCGGCAAAAACAGCAGCACCGGGATAATAGTGACCGGTAACGCTGCGGTTCCAATCACCAATTGACGCAGTGCAGGCGCTGGATCGTGGCCCAACATGATAACGAGGTTAGGACTGCCCGAAATCGGTGCCGCAGCCAGCACCAGTAACAAGGCGGTCATCCAGAGGCTGACGTGATTGCTCAACAGTAACAGCAATACCAACGACGCCGGGATGAGCAGTTGGCAGATTATCGTGATGACCAGATGAGAACGGAACTGCCCCAGCGCGCCCTTGACCCTGGCCGGCCCTATGCGAAAACACGCGGTAAACAGTAATAGCCCGATAAAAACCGGGATACTGGGTTTGGCGAGGTAGGCTATATCCTGAAATACAAGACCCAGGACCAAACCTCCCACCAACACCCAACGTGCATGGCTGGCTGCCAGATTCAAACCATAAAGCAGCGCACTCAAACGCCTGGCACCAGCCGGGTTCTATTCACATTCAGTCCCAAGCCCTTGGTGCGGCCAAATGACTATTGCGGACCTTGACGCACATTGTCAGGCAACCAGGTAGCCAACTCCGGCCAAATCACCAGTATCACCACCATCAGCAACATCAACCCCACCATGGGTATCGCTGTTTTGGCAATGTACGAAATTTCGTGCTTTGTCATGCCCTGTAGTACAAACAGGTTGAAGCCAATCGGAGGTGTGACCTGAGCCATTTCCACCACTACCACGATAAAGATTCCAAACCAGATAACATCAATGCCGGCCTGCCGGATCATGGGCTCCACGATTGCCATGGTCAGCACCACCGATGAAATACCATCGAGAAACATACCGAGGATGATGTAGAAAAAGGTCAAGGCAACGATCAGCACCACTGGCGATAACTGCATTGAATCTATCCACGCCGCGAGAGCACGCGGCAAGCCGGTGAATCCCATGGCCAGCGACAGGAAAGCAGCACCCATCAGGATCAGCGCGATCATGGCCGAAGTTCGAGTTGCTCCCATCAGGCTTTCAGTAAAGCTCCTCCAGTTCAGCGAACCCTGCATCTTCGCCAACAACAAGGCACCTACGACCCCAACGGCAGCAGCTTCAGTTGCGGTGGCCCAGCCGAAGTACATGGAACCAATAACCGTGAACACCAGTAACAGTACAGGTATCAGGAAGCGACTTTCCTTGACCATCTCGCCGAAACTCATTCTGGCCTCGGGGGGTGGTCTCTGTTCCTTGCGCAGAAAATGCCAGCCAATGATGTACAACATAAACAACCCGGCCAGCACCAGGCCCGGAATGATGCCAGCCATAAAGAGTTTGGTAATGCTCTCGTTGATAGTGACACCGTAGACAATCAGTGTCAGCGAAGGCGGAATCATCAAGCCGAGGGTCGCGGCACCGGCCAGTGTGCCAATAATCATGTACTCGGGATAGCCACGCGAACGCAACTCCGGTATCGACATCTTGCCTACTGTGGTCAGCGTAGCAGCAGAAGAACCGGACACCGCAGCGAAGATGGTGCAACCCGCAATGTTAGTGTGCAACAAACCACCAGGAAGCTTTCTCATCCAGGGTGCAAGGCCGCGAAACATATCCTCGGATAACCGCGTTCGGTAGAGAATTTCACCCATCCAGATAAAAAGAGGCAAGGCGGTCAGAGTCCAGCTGCTCGAGCTTGTCCAGATGGTGGTGATCATCGCATCACCTGCCGGGCGTGAAGTAAAAAGCTCCATACCCACCCAGGCTACACCCATCAAGGCCAGGCCAATCCAGACCGAGCTACCCAGCAACAAGAAGAGTACGAAAAGAAACAGCACAGTGGCGTAAATTTCTGTCATCGTTGCGCTCCATCAGAGGCAGTTAGCGGTTCGGGTACACTTTCGAACGCTTCATTTTTGTCCGCTTCACTCTCCTCTACTGTTTCGACCTTGATCGGGTTTTCTCCGGTAACCAGCAAACGACACAAGTTATCCCACAGTGCGATGGCCAATAGCACTGTGCCAATGGACATCGGTATCTGTGGCAGCCACATTGGGGTATAGACCCACTCGCTACCTGCCGAGCTCCAGAGCTCACTCCATTGTGAGGGAGCCGTACCAAACATTTTCACAACCGCCAGCAAGCGTTCCGGGACCTGGTCAATACCCTGTGTGCGGTCATTGATCATCTCGGACATATAATTGGTCTTGATTGCAAAACGCGCAAAATAGGTCGCGGTGATTGCAGCCACATACAGTGCAGCGAGATTCAACCACCAGCGGGTATGTCTGTTTAAATTCAGCAAGATCGAGACACGGATGTGCGCGCCTCTGTTAAGCGCATGCGCCAGAGCGAAAAAAGAGGTGGCGGCCATTGCATAACCAGCGTAGTCGGTTGATCCGTGGAAAATCATGCCAAACCAGCGGGCAATCATCTGTACGACAATGATCACCAGAATCGAGACCATAAAGCAGGCAGCAACAATACCCGACCCGGTATAGATACCATCCAGAAAACGCCACAGCGGACTTAGGAACGGCTTGATCCAGCGACGACTAAAAAAACATAACAGGGCCAGACAACTCGGGAAAACAAATAACCATACCCATAGCGGTAAACCCAGAAAAGGTTTCCAATCCATAGCCCGACTCTAGTGTTTTAGTAAAAGGGCCGATGACCGAGCCCGGGGGGATAGGCCCCTCCCTTGGTGTTTACCAGAGGAGGGAGCCCGGCGACATTTTCCGTTGCCGTAAACAACGCCAACGAATATTCCGCCCACATATATAAACTAGCTTTATAAACTACCTTTATAGCCCTTAGTTGGCTTTAAAAGCATCCATGATTGCCTGACCTGGCTCACCGACACTTTCCAGCCAATCAGCTTGCATCTTGTCACCGATGGCCTTTAACTCAGCCAGAAACTCCGGTCCGGCATCGACAACAGACATACCGTTGGCTTCGAGTTGCTCAAAATACCAGTTGGCCAGCTCCTCGGATTTGGCAGTACAGGCAGCGCCAATTTCATCTGCGGCTTTTTGAATACCGGCCTGTGTGTCACCATCCAGTCCGTCCCAAACCCCTTTGTTGACCATCACATAATTGCGCGGCAACCAGGCATTCACCTTGTAATAGTGAGTCATGTGCTCCCACACTTTTCGATCGTAACCAGTGGATCCTGAGGAGATAAAACCGTCAGCGACACCGGTTGCCAGCGCCTGGGTCAATTCAGCAGCTTCAACCTGCACCGGCGTCATACCGAGACTTTCGATGACTGTTGCTGTAGCCGCATTGTACGAACGCAGTTTGATGCCCTGCACGTCTTTGCTGGAATTGACCTCTTGCTTGAAATAGAAGCCCTGACCCGGCCATGGGCAGGTATAGAGTGCAACCAGATTGATATCCGACATGGCTGCATTGACAGTCTCTTTTGCCGCATCCCAGAGTTTTGCGGAATCCGCATAGGTGGTTGCGAGAAATGGCAGATTGTCCCAGTTATAAAGCGGGTTCTCGTTGGCATGAGCCGACATGATTCTCTCACCAATAGGTGCTTGTCCTGTTTGTACTGCGCGTTTTATATCGCCACCGCCAAACAGAGAACCACCCGGATGAATGGTAATGTCGATTTTACCACCCGTGTATTCCCTGACTTTGTCAGCGAACATCACACCGTGCTCTGAGTGGAAGTTGGATGCAGAATAGGCCATCGGCATATCCCACTGTTCAGCTTGCGCAGTACCCGCGATCATTGCGGTGGCAGTCGCTGCTGCCATCAAAAATTTGTTCATAATTCCTCCAGATGTAATATCAGATACAGCGATGGCTGTAAGAGCTTTGCGAGAGCTTTGCGAGACCTGAGCCCCCCGGTTTTTCATAAAACAATAATGAAATCTCGACAACGGAGTTTGAACCGATTTGCTTGCGCAGGTCAAGCAAGGCCCTGACGGCTGCCGTTGCGTGTCATGTCTGCTCGCGACAAACGAGGATCTGACCCGTCTGCCTGTCGATCAGATCACAGTGTCGGCGTTTTGAGGCTACCTTTACCGTTTTTGGGGTGCGGGTTTAGGGGCTTATGACTTGGTTTCACTTATGGTTTGAGTTTCTGTCGGAGCAGCTCGTTCAGCTGTGCCGGATTGGCCTTGCCCTGCGAGGCTTTCATCGCTTTGCCGACGAAAAAACCCAGTAGCTTGTCCTTTCCGGCGCGGTACTCGGCTACTTGTCCCGGGTTCTCCTCGATAACAGCATCGATCATGGACTCAAGTGCTCCGGTATCGGTAATTTGACGCAAACCACCCGCTTCGATCAGATCATCTGCGGATCCTTTTCCGGCCCACATATCATCCAGCAATTGCTTGGCGATCTTGCCGGAAATGGTGTTGTCTTCGATGCGGATCAGCAACCCGGCAAGGGCACTCGCATCGACAGGAGAATCAGCCAACTCCAGGTTATCACGGTTCAGCCGCGCGAAAACTTCACCTGCCAGCCAGTTATTGGCCAACTTTGGCGAAACCCGGCCGTCAGTAACGACTGCTTCAAAATAATCCGCTGTCGCGCGGTCTGACGTTAATACGCCGGCATCATAATCCGACAGTGCGTAGTCTTCCCGGTAACGTTGCGCCCGAGCATCAGGTAATTCGGGCAAACCGGCTCGCAGCGACTCGATATATTCATCATCAATTTCCACTGGTAGCAGATCCGGATCAGGGAAATAACGATAATCATTGGCTTCTTCTTTACTTCGCATAGAACGCGTTTCATCACGATCGGCATCGTAAAGGCGGGTTTCCTGAATCACTGCCTGCCCGGACTCCAGCACATCGGCTTGACGTTCAATTTCAAATTCAATCGCACGCTCCAGAAAGCGAAACGAGTTGACGTTTTTCACTTCAGTCCGGGTGCCCAGTTCCTGTTGCCCCCAACGGCGCAATGACACATTGGCATCACAGCGGAACGAACCCTCTTGCATGTTTCCGTCACAAATACCAATGTATCGCACCAGGGCATGAATTTTCCTGGCATAGGCCACCGCTTCTGCAGCCGAGCGCAGATCGGGTTCAGATACGATCTCGAGCAACGGTGTACCAGCGCGATTAAGATCGATACCCGTCATATCATTGAATTCATCGTGCAAAGATTTGCCGGCATCCTCTTCCAGATGAGCGCGGGTCAAACCGATGGATTTTTTCTGTCCGTCTTCAAGCACGATTTCTACCTTGCCGCGCCCCACAATGGGTAAGGCCATCTGGGAAATCTGATATCCCTTCGGCAGATCGGGGTAAAAATAGTTTTTACGCGCAAACACCGACCGCCGTCCTATTTCGGCATCGGTTGCCAATGCAAAACAGACCGCCATTCTGACAGCCTCGCGATTGAGTACCGGCAGCACTCCGGGCAAACCCAGGTCCACCGCACAAGCCTGAGTGTTCGGCTCTGCACCAAAGGCCGTCGACGCTGCGGAAAATATTTTACTACTTGTCGCCAGCTGCGCATGAATCTCCAAACCAATAACGACTTCCCAGGCTCCTGATTGAGCATTGGCGGTTGCGGAGGTTCCTGTGGAGGATGGGGATGAATTTTCGCTTGCCATGGTTAAGAACTCTCCGGGGTTTCTCTGTACGCTCTGAACTGATTCGGTTTTTACGGGTTACCGGGAGACTAAACGTAGTCGGGGGGACACTGAGTGTGCCAATCGGTTTGCAGCTGGAAGCTGTGCGCGGTTTTCAGCAACCTTGACTCGTCAAAATAGTTAGCCGTCAGTTGCAAACCCACCGGCAAACCATCAGCCAACGCACAAGGCAGTGATATCGAAGGCAAACCTGCCAGATTCGCGGATATCGTGTACAAGTCGTTCAGGTACATCGATACCGGATCATCCGTTTTGCTGTTTTTCTCGAATGCGGTGGTCGGTGTTGCAGGCCCGGCAATAACATCGACCTCGGAGAAAGCCTGCTGAAAGTCGTCACTGATTAGTTGTCTTACCTTCTGCGCCTTCAGGTAGTAGGCATCATAGTACCCGGCAGACAAAGCATAGGTTCCGATCAGGATTCGGCGCTTGACCTCGCGCCCGAAACCTTCACCTCGCGAGCGCTTGTAAAGGTCTTCAAGGTCAACCGGCGATTCACACCGATGACCGAATCGCACACCGTCAAATCGCGACAGGTTGCTGGAGCATTCAGCGGGTGCAACCACATAATAGGCCGGGACGCAAAGATGCTGATTGGGCAACGATACGCTTTTTACCACCGCTCCAAGCGCCTCGAGTTCCTTTACTGCGGATTCAACCGCGGTGGCGATTGCAGGGTCCAGCCCTTCTGCAAAATACTCTTCGGGCAAACCAATACGCAGCCCCTGTAATGCATTGGGTTGCTCCGCATCCACCAATTGTTGCCGGTAGTTTTCAACCGGACGATCAACAGAGGTCGAATCACGCGGATCAAATCCGGCCATGGATTCCAGCATGATGGCACAGTCTTCTGCGCTGCGCGCCATGGGCCCCGCTTGATCGAGGCTGGAGGCAAACGCGATCATGCCGTAGCGCGATATCCGGCCATAGGTCGGCTTGATGCCTGTCAAACCACAGAATGCAGCCGGCTGCCGGATTGAGCCACCAGTATCGGTGCCGGTCGCCGCTGGACAAAATCTGGCAGCGACGGCGGCTGCACTGCCACCCGACGACCCACCCGGCACACGATTTTGATCCCACGGATTGCCGACAGCCCCGAAATAGCTGTTCTCATTGGAAGAGCCCATCGCAAACTCGTCCATATTAGCCTTACCCAGCATGACAGTACCTGCGTCAGCCAGTTTTTCCACCACGGTTGCGTCGTAGGGAGAAACAAAATTGTCCAGCATACGAGAACCACAAGAGGTCTTGACTCCCTTGGTGCAGAAAATATCCTTGTGCACAATGGGTACGCCCAGCAATGGCTTGTTCACCGACAAGGTACCACCAGCTTCAGCGATCGCTTTGTCGGCAACCTGAGCCTGTTGTATCGCCGACTCGGCACAAACCGTAATCATGCTGTTAAGAGCAGCATCATGAGTATCGATACGCTGTAGAAACAGACGAGTCAGTTCCTCGCTGCTGATAGATCGACTATCGAGGTGCTCAGCGACTTCTCTGAGATTCTTATCGTGCATAGGTTTCCATCTGGCAGTTTGTCGGGCCGAAGCTGCTGCTCACGCAGGATCGGTCGCGAGACAACCTGAGTTTATTTACCTGGAGTTGATTAAAAAACGGCTTGCCCGTTTACCGGGCTTCAAAGCCGCTCACTCAATTACCTTCGGAACCAGAAACAGACCCTTCTCCACCGCTGGAGCGGCTTGTTGCAGTAGCTCGCGTTTATCAGATTCTGTGACCAGATCATCGCGCAGTCGGTTACTGGCATGACCGGGGTGGGCCATCGGTTCAATACCCTCGGTTTCAGCGGCATTCATCAGCTCTACCAGACCAAGCACCTTTGATAATTCGCCAGCATATTCAGCCAATTCGGCATCATCAACACCGAGTCGCGCCAGATGTGCAATTTTTTCTACTTCTTCGGGAGTCAGCGACATCGCAGCCCTTGTTCCAATACCTTACAGAAGGTGGGAATCTAGCATGAGCTAGGCTGTTGTCACAATCCAAATAGGGCTGTCTGCCCGCTAATTGAGCAAAGATTCTGCTAAACAAGACCAGCCGGGCAACAGCAAAGCACGCTAGAATGGCTCCATCGAAAAGCTGCGGTCCGCACCATGTCTTCAGATCCATCATTCTCAAAAAACGCTACCAGCCCGAACCGTGACAACAGCGATGAAAACGACAACAAGCGTCTGGAAACGCTTGAGCTTAAAATGATGGAGCTTGAGAACACGGTGGCCGAGCTCAACTCAGTGGTCATCAGGCAGTACGAGGATATAGATCGACTGGTGGCCATGATCGGGCAACTCCAGCAAAAAATCGAGGGTGACGAGACAACACTACCGCCGATGATGAATCCGGCTGACGAACCGCCTCCACCGCATTACTGAGCACCCAGATTGAAAACGCCCTGACCATCTGAGAGATATTCTGGTACAGCCAGATTCCTGCGGGCATTCTGTCCCTTGTACACCCGTCCCGCCATGTCATAACGCGAGCCTCTGCAGGAATCCACGAAGCCACCAGGCCAGCTTGCCCCCTTGAACAACGCGTCACTTTCAGCCAACCAGCCAACATTACAGTTAAGGTCGGTACCGGATGCTATCGCAACAAACCATTCCGGATGCCTGGAGCGCAGTTTATCGCGGGCAAAGGAAGGCTGGTTTGAAGATGCCGAGTCCGCATCCTGTAATAGCGTATCGGCTTGCTGTTGCAGTTGCAGAATCTGCTTCGCGGTTCGCCTGAACACCAACACCGGCCTGCCATTCCAGTTAAAAAGATCCATCTGTCCCGGCTCGAGCGATGAAGCATCTATTTGTTTACTCTGATAACTCTTCTCACCGGGCTGTGTGGTCATAAATGATGAAAACAACACGACAAAGGCGTAAGCCAGCGCAATCAACATCATCAGTTTTACCGCAACGCGCAAACGCTGACGGCGCAGTTCAGTCGACGGAGCTTGATTAGTTTGCAGATTCACTTTAGTTTTCTCGCTTGGCCCAAGCCATGGTGACGAACCCTTCGTACCCACACATCCGGGCAGAGATTCAAGTATATATGGTTGACACCACTGCGGCTGCGCCCTTATTGGGTATCCGACCCACTTCAAGGGCGTCACAAAAGCGTGCTGAAGCTATCGCTGAAGAGCTGTATCTGCCTTGCCTCATGGGTAGTGAAACTGAACTGCCTGACTTTGAATTACTGGTTTCCAATGATCGATTGGCTTTGCAACCGAACCGTTTTGCCAGCGGCCCCATTGGCATAGATTTCACTGCTGGTCGGGCCATGCACCGACTCAAATTCGGCGGGGGAAAACGCCAACCTCTGGCCCGGGCAATCGGGCTTGCCAGCAAATCCGTAAAAAAGAATCAGGCATTATCCAGACAAAACCCGGGTGTCGACACGCACTCCCAGGGTGAACTCACTGTATTTGACGCGACAGCAGGGTTTGGCAAGGACACCTGGGTCATGGCAAGCCTGGGGTGCAGAGTGATCGCAGCGGAACGATGCTTGTGGCTACATTGGATGCTCAATGATGCCTTGGAGCTTGCCCGAGACGACGACCTGATTGCGGATATTGCCCGGCGGATAAAGGCAGTGCACCACGACTCCAGAGATTTGAAGTGCAAGGATTTGCCTTGGTCAGCAGCTGATGTCGTGTATCTCGACCCGATGTATCCACCAAGCCAGAAATCGGCAGCAGTCAAAAAAGAAATGCAGGCGCTACATTATCTGCTGGCTGGTCAGGATGAACGTGCTTCCCACAACAGTGAGAAAAAGAGCCACACAACTGAACCGCAAACAGATGCCGAGAACGCCGCTTTGCTGCAATCGGCGCTGGGTTTTGCCACTCAACGCGTTGTTGTCAAACGACCTGCACGTGCCTTGCCTCTTGTAACCGATGCTGTCACACCCGGTAATCAATTCGGGAATCCAGCCACGACTCAAGCTGCCAAACCAGTTGAGCCGGACACCTCCATTAAATCAGTCAATACACGCTACGACATCTATATCGTGAAGCACTGATATCGCTAGGGCATCAGTTGCTGGATCAGTCTCGAAAATTTTGAAATTGCAGGGGCAGGCCAAAATCAGCCTCTTTTAGCAAGGCCATGGCTTTTTGCAAATCGTCGCGTTTTTTTCCGGTTACCCGTAGCTGCTCGCCTTGTACCGAAGCCTGTAACTTCAACTTTGAATCCTTGACACTGGCCACCATTTTTTTCGCGGTATCTTTATCGATCCCCTGCTTTACCAACATGTATTGCCGGGCTCCCTTGCCCACTTTCTCTACCTTCTGGGGATCAAGGCTACTGATATCAATCTTGCGAGATGTCAGCTTCTGGTACAAAACCGGATGCATTTGTTGCACCTGGAAATCGCTATCGGCATACAGCGATATCTTGTCATCGGTCAATTCTATCTTGGCATCCGAACCTTTAAAATCGAAACGATTGGTGATTTCTCTGTGGGCTTGATCGACCGCATTGGTCAGCTCGTGCTTGTCAACTTCCGAGACGATATCGAATGAGGGCATGGATTTCCTCCGTAAAGGTATAATAATGAATAGCAGTCAACGCAGGCAGCAAGCACCGAAAAACAGACGCTGCTGCCGTTAAACTGCCACGATGGCCAGCTCACATCAACTGCTGTGATAACATTTTACAAAAATACCGGATCTGCCATGACAACCCGACAAGACAATGCCTCATCGCTGATAGAAGAGCGCCGCCAGTATCAGGCAGACAGCCTGCGCAGTGACCAGCTTCTGGCATCACCAGTCGCCCAGTTCGAAAAATGGCTGGGGGATGCCAGAGCAGCCAAACTGATCGATGCGACAGCGATGGCTTTGTCGACCGTTGATCAACAACATCAACCTCATTGTCGTATGGTTTTGCTGAAACAATTCGATGACGATGGATTTGCCTGGTTTACGGATCGAAGCAGTGCCAAAGGTGAAAATCTTGCGGGCAACGACAAGGCCTGTCTGCTTTTTTTTTGGCGGGAACTGGAACGGCAAGTACGCATTGAGGGTATTGTAAGACAATTAAGTGATCAGGAATCTGATCAGTATTTCTATTCCAGACCACCCGGCAGTCGTTTTAGTGCCGCATCTTCAATGCAATCGTCTGTTGTCGCAAACCGGGCGGAGCTTGAAGCCAACGTTGAAAAGCTGAATCAACAACACCCCGATGGCAATGTTCCGAGGCCATCGCGCTGGGGGGGATATAGCCTGCAACCGATTTATTTCGAGTTCTGGCAAGGTCGGGACGATCGGTTACACGATAGATTTGGCTATCGCGCAGAAAACGACAGCTGGATTATCGAGCGATTGTCTCCTTAAGCTTTATGCTCAAAGCACTGGGCAAATGCATGGGCAAAATACACTAGCCAAATACACTGGCCAAATGCACTGGCCAGATTACCTGTCCAGATAAAAGGCCCAGTTTCTGAGCCCAGTTTTTGGGCCCAGAGTCGAGACCCAATGCAAAGCGGGAAAGTTCAAATACCAGCGTGATCGGACACTTCGGGAATTCAACTGCATGAAATTTTTAATCGGTATACTTCTACTGGTCATTTTGTATGTTCTGCTGCGAATCGGCATCCAACATTTATCGGCAAAAAGCACTGCGCCCGGTATTATCGAAAACGCAAGCGGCAATTCGGATCAGAATTCAGATCCGGGCAGCCAGTCGCTCGCACCCTGCCCTGACACCCCCAACTGTTTTCAAGTAGAGGTGATCACAGAAGACGGGGAATCAGGCTTGAATGCGCTGGAGAAGGCCCTGTCCAACACCGTTGGGATCACCATAGCAAAACGTCAGGATAACTACCTTCATGCGACCAGCAAAAGTAGCATCATGGGTTACATTGATGATTTGGAAGTGCTTAGAAAAGAAGATCGACTGCAAATTCGCAGCGCGTCAAGATTGGGTCATAGCGACCTGGGTGCCAACAAAAAAAGAGTTGATCAACTGCTGACTGATGCAGGACTGGGCACAAGTGGCCAGTGAAGCGCTATCCGGTGCCGGTCTTTTCCTGGATCTGCTCACCTGAAGACCAATGGCTGATCATTTCAATCAGCTCTCCCTGCTTGAAAGGTTTTGACAGGTAATCGTCCATCCCTGCTTCCAGACATCGCTCGCGATCACCCTTCAGCGCATTTGCGGTGAGCGCAACAATCGGTACATGTTCGGCCCCTCCAGCCTCGGCTTGCCGGATAGTGCTGGCAGCAACCAGGCCATCCATAACCGGCATCTGGCAATCCATCAGCACAAGATCGGTGATACCCGGCTGGTAGAGATCCACAGCTTCCTGACCATTTTCGGCCACAGTCACATGGCATCCTTCAGCTTCAAGCATGGCCAGAACCACCTCTTGATTAACCGGACTGTCTTCTGCCAACAAGATATGCAAACCGGAAATGGGGCTGCCAATCGTGTTCTCCGCAACCTCTTCAGCCGTAGTAGTCGTCGGCAATGGCTCGCTGGCAGATGACTCGCTGGCAGACGGCTCATCATCATCAGTGACGGGTCTGGCTATCACGGACAACACGCTCGATTCAGCATCAATCAACCGCGACTCTTCAAGTAACTGGCTGGTACTTGCCTTGGCAAATCTTGCAGTGAAACTGAAGCAAGAACCCTTGCCTTCCTGACTGGTGACCCGGATATCACCACCCATTAAATCGCAGAGTTGACGCGATATTGCCAAACCCAGACCGGTGCCACCATACTTTCGAGTGGTGGAACTGTCGGCTTGCGAGAACGATTCAAATATTTGTTGTTGCCGTGCAGGCGGAATACCAATCCCCGAATCTCTAACATCAAACTGCATCATCGTACCACTCTCATCATGCGATACCTGGGACACCACCAGCTCGATGACACCGTTGTCAGTAAACTTGATCGCATTTCCCAACAGGTTGGTCAGGATCTGACGCAATCTGACCGAATCACCACACACCCAGCTTTCAAGACCACCCTCCAGATGGGCGGTCAGGGTATTGCCTTTTTTCAGCGCATTCTGCTCGAGCAGCGTTACCACCTGTTCAATCGTTTCGACGACGCTGAAATCCTCTTCCTCGAGTTCCATTTTCCCAGCTTCAATCTTGGAAAAATCCAGCACGTCATTAATAATCGACAACAGCGAACCTGCTGAACCATAGACAGTCTCGGCATAGTGCTGTTGGCGTTTCTCGAGTGGCGTAGTTAACAACAATTGAGTCATACCCAGGATGCCATTCATTGGTGTGCGAATTTCATGGCTCATGGTGGCGAGAAACTCACTTTTAGCTTTGTTGGCGTATTGGGCATCTTCAATAGCGGTCTGCAACTCGAGATTTCGGTAATACATATCGCGCACCAAACCTTCATTGTTGAGGCGCAACTTCAAAGACTCACGCAAGGTGTTCTGGTAGCTATGACACAGCAGAACCAATCCCAGAATATACAACAACGCCGGTGCCGCAATGCCAGAGTATCCAGGTTCTGAAGCCAGCACCAGGACAATCGGTATGGGCACCAGACAGGGCAACATAAAACAGAGATAGGCAGGCATCCAGACACCGTAACTGGCGGCAGCGCCAGCAGCGAGTGCAATCGGAAACAGGAAAAGCTGTAGCTGATTAACAACCGGGAGTTCCGCGCTCCACATCAGCATTAGCGCGCCCCACAGAAAGCCTGTCATCAGCAAAGTGCCGACATAGGCTAGCGCCAATTTCTTTTGCGATAGTGACGGTGTGAAAAAAGAGGATTTAAAACCGAAGACTACCGCGGCTCGCAGTGCGGTTACGATGATGCCCGCGATCATCCACCAATGCACATCTGACGATAGCTCGGATTTACGCAACAGGACATAGCACAGGACCATCGCTCCAGTACCAACAATCAGCGGACGAGTTGCGTCGTTAAGCAGGATCGTCAACTGCTCTTTCAGCAGTGTTGCTTCCTGCTCATTAGCGGTTCTGGGTTGAGTGTTTCGTGCCACTGTAGCGTCTGGATAAATACGGTTATAAACAATCGAACGTCCGGTTATGACAGTTAACGGACAAAACCCCATGATAATGAACTTAATTTCCACCGTAACGCTTACAAAACCCGGGCTCAGCATCAAGTCGACCAGCGGCAATCAGTTTCAATGTCGATCAGTCGAAATTATTTATGTCAATCAGTTCACAGCAAGCATCTGGCACAGACCAGACAACCGCCTGATACGGCCATTGCGAACCTAAACGCCGTGATGAAGGACTGTTGATTTGAAACCAGTCATAAATTAATCCCAAAGAGAAAAAAAATTTGAATCACCCCACAGAGCTTGGATGCGATTGTTTATGCAACTGCCGCTAGTTACATAACAGAATGTACTCTTACTCGGCGCGCGTACCATGTTCGAACGGTTTTTCCCAACACTACAAAATTCGACAGCCTGTCTATTCTCCATGGGGTTTCCGGTGCATCTGCTTGCCACCACCCTGTTGTTGCTGGTTAGCGCCTGTGGTGATAGTGGCGGTGAACTGCATCCGGAGGAAGGGGTAGTCGCTCCCCAGCAAGCCCCGGTTAGCGATGATCCGGGCGAACCCTGGTCAAATCCGGACACTTGGGGAGGCAATGTCCCGGCAGCGGGGGATCGCATCACCATACCAGCAGGTAAACGAATCATGCTGGACACGGATATCGAAACCGACGGCTTGTTGATTGAAGGCGAATTGGTCTGCGCCAACAGAGATTTGAAAATCAGTGCGAAGTGGATCATGGTGCACGGCCTGCTGCAATGCGGGACTGAAAACTCACCCTATCGCAAGCGTCTCGACATCACCCTGACCGGCAACAACCGCAATGAAGATGTGATGGGCATGGGAACCAAATTAATCGGTGCGATGAGTGGCGGGATAATTTCATTGCACGGTGAACAGCGCACCAGTTGGTTAATGCTGGACCAGACTGCCAATCGCGGTGCCCGGCAAATACAACTGAGCGACAACCCGGATTGGCGTAGCGGTGATCTCATCGTGATCTCGTCAACCGATGACAATATGAATCATGCCGAGGTCAGGCAAATATCCAACATCAATGGTCGCACTGTCGCCTTCGACCAAGCGCTCCAATACCGTCATTTTGGTGAAATTCAGAGTTTTGCCAACAGCAGGAGAACCTGGGATCTTGATACCCGCGCTGAAGTCGGACTGCTAAGCAGAAACATACGCATACAGGGTGACCAATCTTCAGAAGAGTCTGGTTTCGGGGGCCACATGATGATCATGGAAGGCGCGGCCGGATTCGTCTCTGGTATAGAGCTGTACCGTATGGGGCAAGCAGGAATGCTTGCTCGATACCCGTTCCACTGGCATCTTTCCAATGACGTGACCGGCCAATATTTCCGCAACTCATCGATCACTCGCAGCTTTAATCGTTGTGTCACCGTGCACGGCGCTCACAACGCATTGGTCAAAGACACTGTTT
This sequence comes from uncultured Granulosicoccaceae bacterium, assembly GCA_937951215.1. Classification (GTDB taxonomy): domain Bacteria; phylum Pseudomonadota; class Gammaproteobacteria; order Granulosicoccales; family Granulosicoccaceae; genus CALFCE01. The sequence continues at coordinate 4,048 of CALFCE010000108.1, read as the reverse complement.
GCTATGACCATGTGGGTCATGGCTACTTTCTGGAAGACGGTGTCGAAACGGGTAATGTTTTCGAGCACAACCTGGGTCTGGTCACACGTCGGCCAAGTCCTGAGCTGGCGCTGACGCCGAGCGATATTCTCGATGGGGAAGCTGCCAGCGGTCCAGCCACCTTCTGGATTTCCAACGGAGACAACACTTTCAAAAACAACGCAGCTGCAGGTTCCGATGGACTCGGTTTCTGGTACGACACCCCCGAGCTACCGACAGGTGCGTCAGCCGGGCTGCATCGTTATGCCGGCGTCAGGCCTGTGGTTTCGGAATTTCGCGAGTTCAGCAACAATCGCGTGCATTCGTCCAGCATGGCTTTCAGCAGCTGCAGCCTGGAAAGCGGGCCGATCGGATACCGACCGTCCAATCTGGCAAACTATCAGAGCCTGACGGTATTCAGCTCCGGCGACGGCGCGGTATGGCCCTGCGTCGGTAACCAGCGATTTACCAACCTGATGATCAGTGATACCGGTCAATCACATCACGCCGGTTTCGTGGCTCCCAGACCGGTCGGAGTAACCGATTCGCTGTTCGTTGCCAACTCCAGAATTTCAGAAGGGGGGCGTGGACGACAACGAACGGCTTTTGGAATTTATGATTTCGGAGTTAACATCCGTAATTCCCACTTTGTCAATTTCGACAACGAATACGGGCCAAGTTACCTGTTCGGATCACGTGAGGCTGATATCCGCTTCACCAACAATCCTGCGTCAGGTCTGACCATGACCAACTCGCCGTTCCTGTATGACAGGCGCAAGCAATGGTACGAACTTCGCCCCTCTCAATGGGGTGCGGTTATCCATGATGAAGATGGCAGCTTCGGACTCGGTGCCGGTGTGGCACTGGTAGCTGATCACCCGATGATGAACGACTCAACCTGCACCGACCTGTTCGGTACCGGGCGCATCTGTAAAAACCGTTATGGTCGTATCGAAATCGATCTTGACCAGCAAAACCTGCCTCCGATGATTCACTACCGAAGTGATGGTGTGGAAGTCACTGCCCAACCACTTGGCCCTCGCGCCCACTACCAAAGTGTCGTTGCAGTGAACCATGCACGCTATTTTTATGGCTATAAAATCGATCAGGATGTGCTGAATCGCGCTGGCAGGATAGATGTCAACATGGACTTCCTGCACAACGGTGACACCGTGGTACTGGAGTTTCTCGACTTGCCCGCGCCGGGTCTGGTAGTTACCAACGGCTGGAGTGCAGCGGAAAACCTCAACGACCTGATGTTTGGAGCTGGTAAACGCTACTTCAGTCAGGGCAACTCGGTCTTCGTAAAAATGAAAGCAGTGGGTGATGTCTGGGAAGCTTCAGACACCGCCCGCATTATCTGGTAAGCGCAGCTGCATAGGCTGCGCGGCCTCAAGGGCTACAGCGCCCTTCACCTATAATGGATTCGCCGTAAAATTCCAGCTATGAATCTGCTTGCCTTGTTGATTGTGCACGGTAATCGATTTGAGCAGGATTGAATTTTGCGGTGAGGCCAAATCCAGCCGTATCATGTCGACAGAGACCCCCGGGTTAATCGCAACAGTGGCTGTCTGTTGCTCACCTGCCACAAATTGAAAATCGACTTTCTGTTCTGCGCTGTAAGCCCCGTATTCGTTTTTCCAATACAGATTGGCTGCGATTTCTGAATCGCTCGAATACTGGATTGAGACTTCCACAGGCTCATCAAAGTAAACATTCTGTGTTTGAATCTGTGTATCAACACCGGTAGAGCTAACCCACAGACCTTCTTCACGCGCGTCGATATTCACATCATTGTGTGGCTGCCAGCTGCGGTAGGCATAAAAACGACCTGGCATGTTGCCCAACAAGCGATTATCTTCCACGCTCAGCGACACGGTATCCTCAGGGCTTTCAATCTCGATTTTCACATCCATTGCGCCGCTATCATCAAAGCGCAGTACCACGTAGTTTTCGCCAATATAGAGCGGCGGGTTGGCCGCATCCAGAGGCAGTCTTTCACCGGTGGTGTCAAACAGAACTTCACCCGCGTGGTACATCTTTGCATGGGTTCGCCGCCTGATTTTGACTTCGATAAAGGGATCCCAGTCGGTAATCAGATGTAGCGGCAAAATCACCAGACGCGATTGTCCTTCGGTTAACAGCGGATCCTGTTTCAAAGGAAAACGGTCGGGAAATTTATCCGTTCCAACCCGCATTTCTGTAAAATTCAAAACACGACCGTTAGCTGCAATTTCGCCGCCGGTAAAGGGCGTGTCAACGCCCTGTAACTGCTGCGACAGTGATACAGCCAGTTCGTCAGCGTCGGTGGTTGAAACCAGATCGCTGACCAGTACTTCCCGCACCGGATAGGACTTGCGCTGGGACCACTGATTTTCCTCTATTATCGATTTCAGACGCCGACGCATATCCCGCCTGGCTTCTGTGTAAGCGGGATCAGCATAAACCGTCCGTGTTTCCTTCGGATCATTTTGCAGATCATAAAGCTCGTAGTGATTTTCCTCGGTCAGCGACTTGATCAATTTAAAATCACTGGTACGGACCGCGGCTTGTGCCTTTTCATACATGAAGAAAAGTTGATCACGCCAATTCGCAACCGCCAGATTCTCCGTGTCAACGTTCGATGCGATTGCTGATTTTTCAAGTAATGGTCGCAGGCTGTTACCGGTCATCACATCCGGTACCGCAATATTGGCATAGTCGAGCACCGTAGGTGCTATATCGATAACACTGACCAATTCAGGATGTACCGTGCCTGCATCCAGATTACCTGGTGCATCTACCAACAACGGTACACGAATCGGCTCCTCGTAAACAAAGTGCTTTTCTGTCAGCCCGTGGTCCCCCAGACTGTAGCCATTGTCGCTGGTGTAAATAAACAGTGTGTTGTCAGCGTGCTCACCCTCGTTGATAGTGCCCCGAATTGCGCCGATCGCATCATCGAGTCCCAGTATTGCCCGGTAATGAGACTTGATGTATTTGTCCCAGCTATAGTCAAAGCAGTTCAGGCCGCAATGGAAATTGTCCATACCCAGCCAATCCCAGATCGCCTGAACCTTTCCGCTTTCAGCAAAATCCTCGTAGTAGGTATCCGGGCGGGCAATGGTGCTGTCCGCAAACGCATTTGCATGACGTGGTGGATGTTCAAAATGCAAATGTGGTTCTTTTAGACCGACAATCAGGAAAAGCGGTTTGTCCGAACTTTCGTTACGGCGAATCGCATGTGCAGCGCGCTCGGCCAATATGTCGTCGACAAAGCCACCAAATTGTTCCTCTTGTCCATTAATCCAAATGGATGGATCAAAAAACTTGCCCAGCCAATCAAAGCTCTCCCAGTGATCGAAACCGCGCTTTGGCTTGCTGCCTTCACCGAGGTGCCATTTACCTATATAGGCAGTTTCGTAGCCCGCTGCCTGCATATCCTCAGCCAGCGTGCGCTGGGTTTGCAGGAACGAGTTGTTACGCCAGACAATGCGGGGAGCGCTTGCCTTGTGCACGTCACGCCCGGTCAACAGTGCGCCACGCGACGGAGAACAGAGGGCAACCGGTACAAAGGCGTTGGCCATCATTGCCCCACTTTGCGTTACAGCATCAAGATTAGGGGTGGTTACATGCTCATGCCCACGAGCACTCATTAGATCCCAGCGTTGATCATCGGACACGACCAACACAATATTGGGTCTGTCCCGCAAACCCGGGATGGCAGGTGCCGGCTCGGGCTCCTGATAGGTGTCAATGTTATCTCCACCACAGGAAACCAGCAGCAAACACGCTAGCGTGTATATTGAGAAGAGGGCTTTTTGTCTTACACAGGTTGAAAATCGCATAGCTTGGATTGGCAGAAAACATGCCAATCAGTTGTCGGCGAACAGGCCAATGCGACATTACAGGTTACAAAAAAACAGTTTTCCGCGACCGGACAGAATACACACTGAGGGCGTCAACAACTGACCCACCGCGGTTAGCAGGCTGCGTTGATCAAAAACCGTAATTGAAGCTGAAGAAGGTATCTGAATCTTCGACTGTCTCA
>CALFCE010000107.1 GCA_937951215.1 uncultured Granulosicoccaceae bacterium | reverse complement strand
CAATGCCGGGAGCGGGGACAGCGACAACAATCGTTTACTGCTTGAGAAACTGAGCGCTGTTGCTGATGAAAATCGTGGCGCGCGTTTTCGTTGTGTGCTGGCGTTGGTACGTCATGCCGATGACCCATCACCGCTGATTGCAGAAGGCAGCTGGCATGGCCGCATTCTTCATGCACCGGCTGGTGAGAATGGTTTTGGTTACGACCCACTTTTTTTTGCCGATGATGCCGGTTGCTCGGCAGCACAATTGGAAAAACAGCAGAAAGCACAAAACAGCCACCGTGGCCGGGCCCTCAAGGTCTTGTTGCAGCGACTCGGTGAGCTCTGATGTATCGTTTACGTGACTAACCCTGCCAGCCCAATCATGCGTCGACAATCACAACGCAACTTTCGCGAACTCCCACCCTTGTCGTTGTATGTGCACCTGCCCTGGTGTGTCGCCAAATGTCCGTACTGCGATTTTAACTCTCATACTCAACCGGACACATTGCCGGAAACCGCTTATATAGACGCGCTGCTATCCGATTTGACCCAGGAAGTTCCGCTGGTTTGGGGTCGCACTATCTCCTCGGTCTTTATCGGCGGCGGCACGCCCAGTCTCTTTTCCGCCGAGGCTATTGATCGCTTGCTCAGCGGCTTGCGCGCTCTGATGGCACTGCCCGCACAAACCGAAATCACCATGGAAGCCAATCCCGGAACATTTGAACAACAGAAGTTTATTGATTTCAGAAAAGCAGGGGTCAATCGACTCTCCATTGGCATACAGAGCTTTAACTCAACTCACCTGCAATCGCTCGGGCGGATTCACGGCCGCGAGGAAAGTCTGAGGGCCTGTGACATTGCACGTCAGGCCGGCTTCGACAACATCAATCTTGACCTGATGTTTGGCTTACCCTCACAGACTCTGGATGATGCACTGCAAGATATTCAAACCGCGTGTGAGCAAAAGCCTGAACATATCTCCCACTATCAGCTGACGCTGGAACCCAATACGCTGTTTTACAAGTACCCGCCTGTCGTACCGGAAGATGAAGCACTTTGGGTGATGCAGGAGCAGACGGCTTCTTTGCTGCAACAAGCCGGATACGAGCGTTATGAAATTTCGGCATGGTGCCAGCCCGGCAAACGCTCTGTACACAATTCGAACTACTGGCTGTTCGGTGATTACCTGGGCATAGGGGCTGGTGCGCATGGCAAGATCAGTTTTGCCGATTCAGGCAAAATTTTGCGGCGCAGCAAACAACGCCACCCGACCCGCTATCTTGAGTCAGCAGCCAGTGAGCAACGCATCAGTCAGGAACATGAACTCAAGATTGAAGATACACCGCTGGAATTTATGATGAATGCGCTGCGTCTGGTTAATGGCTTCAGCCCGCAGCTGTACCATCTGCACACCGGATTATTTTTGGACTCCTGCCAAGGCCAGCTTGACCGTGCCATTGAGAATGGCCTGTTGCAGCAGACACCGTTAGCCATCAAGCCGACTGAAAAGGGGTTGGATTTCCTGAATGACCTGCTGCAACACTTTATGCAAGCTGACTCGCCAAGTGATGAGCAAACTGGCGGGGACCCGGCCGGACAGGTTTTTCGATACCCGACGATACCGATCCAGAAGCATTAGCTGATAGCCCTCCCCGGATCAGGCCCTGTCAGCCAGAGCATGTCTGCAAGCTCATGTCAGCAAACCCCTGTCTGCAAGCCCTTGTCTGCAAACTCAAATCTGCAAGTCAGGGGCAGGTTTCGTACGGGCCGCATCCCACCGGGAAGCGGAGCTTACCTAACGGATCGGGTTACTGCCCCTCGTTGATATGGCCGAGAATACGACTGTAGTCGACACCAGCCGGCAACTTCACACCGCCAGGCAGTTTGACCCCCGCCATACCCGGCAGGGTATCTACCGGTGCATTGGGAGTTGCCGCGGCTGTTGTCGGGGCTATCGCTTCTGGAGCCGGACCCTTTTTCAACTTGATCGCCGTCACGCCGGTAGCATCCTCTGGCGGAGCTGAACCGTACTGGGTAACCCCTGCAGCATCGACCCACTTGTACACCGTGGAGCCTTTTTTCGCTCCGCCGGGGGACGCACCGACCTTGCTGCCGATGGCATCAAACGTACCGGTGATACTGCTGGTCGCATTAGTGGCAGATTTGCCAAAATCCATACTGGATATCATTTGCTTGCCCATGCTCAGCGGGTCACCGCCGTTCATGTACAACATGTAGGAGACAATTCCGACCATCGCTACCAGTGGCAGACAGGCCTTGAAGGCTATTTTCAGTAGTAATTTTACAATCATTCCCCTTTTGCGGCTCTTTTACGGCTCTGCTTTAGGAAAAACACCGGACGTGGTTGCAATTTCGGGTCAGTGCCCCTAATATCCTTGGCCTCCCGCAAACGGGCAAAGAAACAGGAGAATTACCATGAAACCCGAAATCCACCCTGCCTATGAGGATATCAAGGTCTCCTGCAGCTGCGGTAACTCGTTCACAACCGCGTCCACTGCAGGTCGTGATCTGAGCATCGAAGTATGTTCCAACTGCCACCCTTTCTACACGGGCAAGCAGAAAACCATCGATACTGCGGGCCAGGTTGACAAGTTCCGTCGTCGCTACGGCAGCCCGTCCAAGTAATCAGATCCGGCATAACTGGCAGCATCAAATGCTGCCAGTTTTCCTACTACTCCCCTCTAAACAAACAGGCAGGCGTCGACAGGCACTGCAACCCTGGCCAGTACCAGGCCCCACCTTTGTTGTAACGATATAACCACCCACCCGCATACCAGCCACCCGTTTACCAGTCATTCATGGGGAACAAGGCATGCGGAAAACACGGGTCGTATTCGGAAATTTTGCCTGCCTTTGTGTTGCCGGCTTGATTCCGCTCTTACCCATGCCAGCCACAGCAGCAAGTTGTCTCGACAGGGCTGAAGTTACCCCTGCCCGGATCGATTATGTTGTAG
>CALFCE010000106.1 GCA_937951215.1 uncultured Granulosicoccaceae bacterium | reverse complement strand
TTACCTACTTTGACGGCCAGGATTCTGGCTTTCAGTACCACGTCAATGGCCGAGAGCGTCAATATCGGAGCGCCCACCGGGACTGGTGCGCAGTCTTGCGATGGTGGTAGTTGCATCGTTGATAGGCGCGAAAGGGCTTGGCGAAGATGTACTGGAAGCCTTGCAGTATGCGTCGGTCGGGCAGGGTATTCTGGCGGGCTTTGCCATTCTTTTTTGCGCGATGATTCTTGATCGTGTTGTTCAAGGACGAAGACAGTAAGGAAAAAGACAATAAGGGAAAAGGCAGCCGCGAAAACGCCAATAGTCATCACCGATAACTGACAGACAATCAAGGGATAGCCATGAGTAGAATGAATGAGGGAATGCATGCCTGGCAGCGTGCCAGCAATCACAACCGCATGATAGAACTGCAGGCTAACCCGGTGTCGCCAGTGGATGCTGGTGAGGTTCAGCTTTCCTATTTTGGCGCGTCGTGTTTCAGGATTACGTCACCTGCCGGTATTACCGTGATGATAGATCCCTGGCGCAATCACCCTTCAGGCAAATGGGATTGGTACCGCGGGGATTTTCCAGTGGTGCCGGTCGATATCGTGTGTTCCACACACGCACATTTTGATCATGACGGGGTTCACCAGCCAGATGCGCATGTGGTGCTGGATCGTCCCATAGGCCATTACAGCTTTGCCGATATCAAACTCACCTGTATTGCAGACAAACATTGCAGCAAGGCTCCACCCGGCAGTTTCTATGACTGGCCCGAGATGTATTTGAAGACGGCAGGAATCGATGCCAGACCGCCGAATAATCCCCGCCAGTTTGATAACACCATTATTGTAATCGAAACTGGTGGACTGCGAATTATGCACTGGGGTGATAATCGTGTTGACCCCAACCCGCACGTTTGGGATCTTGTGGGGCAGGTTGATGTAGCGCTGCTGCCGATTGATGCATCAATGCATATTTTGTCCTATGAGCAAGCCGATGACATTGCTGCCCGCGTGAAGGCAAAAGCGGTGGTGCCTCATCATTATTTTATCTGGGATCTGGTGCAGCGGAGCTCAACATTACTGCCGGCTGATCCCTATGTCGCCGAGCGAGATCACATCAAGCCAGACGGCGCTGATTTTACCTTTTCTCCAGCTCTTATCTCTGACTGGGATCGTAAAGTGGTTCATTTTGGAGAGCATGTGGCCTTTGACAAACCTCCACTGGCTGAAGCACTGGAAGGTTCTCAGGATTGGGGTTGATTTGTGATACTGTTTGTTTTCCCACTTTGGATATAAAGGACACAGGCAAACCATGGCAGAACCTACCATACTGGATGTTTATTCCGACTACGTATGACCCTGGTGTTACCTCAGTACCGTGCGTATTGAACGGCTCATCAAAGAAGACAATGTCAGCGTTAACTGGATACATTTTCCTTTGCACCCGGATACCCCTGAAGAGGGTATGACGCTGGAGCAGCTGTTTGCCGGGCGCGGTATGGATATCCCCAAAATGCAACAGGAAATGAAAGCTCGCATGGAAGCTGAGGGATTGCCTTATGGCACCCGTACTCATACTTACAACAGCAGGCTGGCGCAGGAGTTGGGGGCCTGGGCTGATACTCAAATGTCGGGAAATGCTTTTCATGATGCCATGTTCAGAGCCTACTTTGTCGATGCACAGAATGTAGGTGATACAGAGGTTTTGTTAAACGTGGCGGAATCGGTCGGTTTACCGAGAGAGGCCGCTGCCGAAGTTCTTGAGCAGCGTACCTTCAAGGAAACAATCGATGCAGACTGGACTCGTTCTCGACAAATCGGTGTAACCGGAGTGCCTACGTTTGTCGTAGCCGGGCAGGGTCTGGTGGGTGCACAACCGTATGAGGCAATTCAACAATTGGTCAAACAGGCTGCGGTCTGACGATGCAAACCGAAACCTCAAGCTATGAGTCATTGCGACATCTGGGTGCCCGTGAACTGCGCCAATCGATTCGCAATGGGTCCTACTCATCTCAAACGGCTGGGCTTGCTGCCGGACGTTTGCAAGCAAATCTGGCTATCCTGCCGGAGGAACACGCGCTGGATTTCATGCGTTTTTGTCAACGCAACCCCAAGCCGTGTCCGTTGGTAGGGGTTTCTGAAACCGGGGATCCGATGCTGCGAACGCTGGGGGAAGACATCGATATCCGTACAGATGTATCTGCCTACAATGTTTACAAAGCGGGTGAGCTTGAGTGTAGCCAGACAGACATCAAGGATCTATGGCGTGATGATCTGGTGGTGTTTGCGCTGGGCTGCTCCTTTACCTTCGAGCATGCGCTGGTGGCTGCCGGAATTCCACTCTGGCATTTTCAGGAAAATAAAACAGTACCGATGTATCGCTCCAGCATACAGACAGTGCCAGCAGGGGTTTTCGGAGGTGAAACGGTGGTCACCATGCGGGCTGTTGCAGCGTCGCGAGTGGACGACGCGGTTAAATTGTCTCGTCGCTATCCCTTGGCCCATGGAGCACCTTTGCATATTGGTGATCCGGCCGATATCGGCATTCAGGATTTGTATGAGCCACAATGGGGGGACGCTCCACCTCCCGTAGAAGACAATGTTCCGGTTTACTGGGCTTGTGGAGTGACACCGCAAAATGCCTTGCTACGCGCGAAGTTGCCGCTGGCGCTAACGCACAAGCCGGGTCATATGCTGGTGACTGATATCGACGAACAGGCTGAAGTGCCGGTGTATCAAACTTAGGTGTCAGATGAAGCGACACCTATTGCGCATCAAGTTGCGCATCAAGTTTTTTTGAGTTGTTTTGCAGCGTAAGCACCTGCCAGCATCGCCAGCACAAACAAACCTGTTTTCAGAGGCGCTGCAGTCAATGATGCTAGTGCCGGTCCCGGACACAAACCGACCAGGCCCCAACCGACACCAAATAGCAGAGCTCCTGTCACAAGCCGACGGTCAATGTCTGTTTTCTCTGGTAATGAAAAACGGGTTGCGAACAGCGGTTGCCCGAGTCGAAAAATAAGGTGATAGCCCACGGTTGTGACCAACACAGCCGATCCCATCACGAAGAGCAGTGCCGGATTCCAGGCACCGGTAATATCAAGAAAAGCCAGAACGATGGCCGGGTTGGTCATGCCGGATATTATCAGACCACTACCAAATACCAGTCCTGCAACAAATACCAGTAACAAGGCCATCAGCTCGACCCCGTTACCAGCTTGACCAGCAATACCGTGATGATGGCTGTGCCCAGGAACAACACAGTGGCCACAATCGAGCGAATGGAGAAACGTGACGTTCCACAAACACCGTGACCCGAGGTGCACCCATTGCCAACCACTGTCCCCGCACCGACCAATAACCCGGCCAGAACCAGCAGCAAGGGATTGCTTGCAACCTCTACCGTGGGACTTTGATTGTTGATGAGAAGATAGCCCAACGGTGCGCAAAGCAGGCCTGCAATAAAACTGATACGCCAGGGGTAGTCTGGTTCGGTGTCAGGCAGCAGGCCGCCGATGATGCCGCTTATACCCATGATGCGCCCTTTTATTGCCATCAGCATCAGTGCCGCAACGCCGATCAGCGCTCCGCCGACACATGCCATCACAATGTTGTTCATTATCCTGTCCGTTGCAGCTTTGCTTGTTGTCCGGAGTTTAGGCACAAAGACCCCGGGACTCTAGTGGCCAAAAGTAATAGTTGGCCTCTTTTGTGCAAAATCGGGCTATGGATATTAAATCAGTGGCCAGCAAATGGTCTGAAATGGATGCGCAGGACCGCACTCCTGCAAAACCCCTGAAACTTTCACGCAGAGAAAAAGCGTCGTTATCGATTGCCTTTGCAGTCGCTTTTGCGATCACGGTTTTGTACTGGTTAGCTGGCGGGCGAAACCTGTTTGTATTCCCGGCAGCCTTGTGTGTTGCGTTGATTGCCAAACACTTTTTACCGGGAAAGAAATCTGCCAAGGGTAAGTACTTCACACGTGGCATCCGCTCGCTACCGGTACGTAAAAACAGCCGCCCACCCAACAAGCGACGATAGAATTCGGTCAGGCTCTTCTGCGGAGAAGTCCCGAAATCCCGACAATCCTGAACGAAAAAGCACCCAATCGGTAGCAAACAAATCTACCAGCTGGTACCCTTTGCCGAACTTTGAGGAGTCTGGCTGGTACCAAAAATTGAACGCCGACCCTCCAAGTCTCAGTCATTTGGAGAGAACACTATGCGTAAAATATTAAACCTTACTGCTGCCCTGTTGCTGACCCCCGCCGCAATGGTCGGTACTGCCAACATTGCACAAGCTGCTGATCACACCCTGACGATTTCAAGCTGGACACCGCCGACCCATGGCATCAATACGATGATGTGGACTGAGCTGACCAAAATGATCGAAGAGGCCACAGACGGCAAAGTCACAACCGAACTGAAACTGGGTCTGGCGCCACCACCAGCACAAATGGATCTGGTGCTCGATGGGGCGGCCGATATGACATTTATATTCCATGGCTATCAGGCCGGTCGTTTTACCGCCACCAAGTTGATCGAACTGCCAGGATATGAAGGGAACGCCGAGGCGGCATCGGTTGCCTACTGGCGTACCCATGAAAAAATGTTCGCTGACTTGAATGAGCACAAAGGTGTTCGCATAGTCGCTTTGCACACCCATGGGCCGGCACAGCTGCAATCCAACAAGGCGGTCAGCAGTCTGGCCGATATCAAAGGCATGAAAGTACGGGTTCCCGGTGGCGTCGGCTCGCAGGTTGGTGCGGCGCTTGGAGCAACCGGTATCCAGGTTCCAGCACCGAAAGTTTACGAAACCCTGGCATCAAATGCTGCCGATGGTGTCGTGATGCCGCTTGAAGGCCGTAAGGGTTTCAAGCTCACCGAAGTGGCCAAAAACGTATACGAAATTCCGGGTGGCTTATATCGTGGTTCCTTCGCGACCCTGATCAGTGAAGAAGCGTTGGCAGCATTGCCTGAAGATCTGCGCAAAGCCCTAGAAGAAAAAGTGTTTGGCGAGCCTGCCAGCCGTGCAGCAGGCCAGATGTGGGATGCGATTGATATTGTGGGTCGTGAAGTGACAGAAGCGGCGGCCGACAATGCGTTTAATGCAGCCTCTGCCGAAGATCTTGAAGCCTGGAACGCGATTGCTGATGGTGTTGTTGCGTCTGTACTGGAAGAAGTATCTGCCAAAGGTATTGATGGTGCCGCAGCGCGACAGATGATCATGGATGAAATGGCAGCGGCTTCCAAGTAAGCCCCGATTAATTAGCCCAGATAATTCTGCTCTGGTAACCGCTCAGTCTGGCTGATGGTTACCAGGGCATGATGACCGCAAACCTGCCAGCCTATCGAGAGCAACTTCGAACGCGATGACAGCCATCGGCAAATTGCTCACCGGTCCTGCCCGGCTTGCAGCCAGTGCCTGCTCGACACTTGCGGTGGTTGCGTTGTTTGCAATGATGGTGATGACGTTCTTCGACGTGATCCTGCGTAGTACCATAGGCCAGCCTATTGAGGCGGCAACCGAACTTACCCGGCTGCTGATGGCGGTGCTGGTATTTTCAGTATTGCCGGTGGTTTCCGCAAAGGGTGGGCATATCACCGTTGATCTGCTTGATCCCTTGTTCCCGGACTGGTTAAAGCGTGTTAGCAACTCGGTCATCTCGATTCTCTGTGGGGTCATGCTGTTATGGCCGGCACAGCGGTGTATCGTGCTTGCCAATCGCGCTCGCGATTATGGCGATGTCACTGAATATCTTGCAATTCCCACTTTTTACCTGACCTGGTTTATCACCATCGCGGTGTTTTTCACGGCCTTTGCGTTGCTGGCTCGAGGGATTGTTGGCTTTTTCAATCCTGAGTTGGTGTTTACTGCTGATAACAATACCGCTCCAGACAAGGTGGTTCAGATCGATGACTGAGTCTCTATTGGGTCTGGCTGCGGTACTGCTGCTGGTACTGCTCAGAATGCCGATTGCGTTTGCGATGGGATTGATCGGCATGCTGGGATATATGCACGAGACCAGTTTTCGTGGTGCCATTTCCATGGTGGCACGATTGGTTATTGATACCTCGCAAGACTATGGCTTGTCGGTGGTTCCGATGTTTATCCTGATGGGAATGTTCGTCAATAAGGGTGGTCTGAGCCGCGCGCTTTACGAAGTAAGCCATGCTTTTCTGGGACATTTTCGTGGTGGTTTGGCTATGGCGACCATCGTCGCCTGCGCCGGGTTCTCGGCGATTTGTGGTTCTTCGCTGGCGACAGCTGCCACCATGTCGCGGGTGGCCATGCCGCAAATGCGTCGTTATAACTACGCCGACAGTCTTTCTACTGCATCCATTGCAGCCGGCGGCACACTGGGCATTCTGATTCCGCCTTCGGTCATTCTGGTGATCTATGGCCTGTTGACTGAGACCTCCATTGGCAAGCTTTTCATCGCCGGTATTTTGCCCGGTTTGCTTGGCGTATTACTGTATCTGGCGGCCGTGTGGTTTACTGTAAAACGCAACCCCGAGGCTGGGCCTGCCGGTGAGCGATCCAGCTGGAAAAAGCGGCTGACCGCGCTGCGAGACGTCTGGACGGTGTTGTTGCTGTTCACCTTTGTTATTGGTGGCCTGTACGGGCTGCTGAATTTCCCACCGCTGAATCTGACGTTTTCGCCCACCGAAGCTGCCGGCATGGGGGCGGGAGGAGCATTCCTGATTGCGCTGTTCCGAGGCGGTTTGACCTTGCGTTCAACTTTCGAAGTGCTACGTGAAACGGCTTTTACAACGGCGGCATTGTTCAGTGTTCTGATCGGTGCGTGGGTGTTCTCCAATTTCGTCAACGTAGCCGGACTGCCGGATGCGCTTCGCTCGCTGGTAACCAGCTACTCGGTGGCACCCTGGATGGTGATACTGATGATTCTGCTGGTGTATATCTTACTCGGCTGTGTATTTGAAAGCTTGTCCATGCTGCTGCTGACGGTGCCAATATTTTTCCCGTTGGTGATCTCGCTGGGTTATGACCCGGTCTGGTTCGGAATCGTGGTCGTCGTTGTCACCGAGATCAGCTTGATAACTCCTCCCGTGGGTTTGAATGTCTTTGTGCTCAAGGGGGTCATTGGTGACGTCAGCACCGGTACCATTTTCAGAGGTGTTACACCGTTCTGGCTGGTTGATATTTTGCGTCTTGCAATGATTGTTTCCATGCCATGGATTGCACTGGCACTGCCCAATAGTATGTGAAGTGCTTAATCGCTACCCCACCGTAGACGATCTGGTACCTGTTGCAAGACGCCGCTTGCCACGTTTTTCACTGGACTATCTTGAGCATGGGGCAGCAGCCGAGACACTAGTCGAAGCTAATCGGGCTTTCTTCAACCAGATTTCGATTACACCACGCTACTTGCGCGATGTGTCTGATATCGATACCACAACCCGCTTGTTTGACCGTGATTACGCGCAACCTTTTGGCATTGCACCGATTGGTCTGGGGGGCATGATCTGGCCGGGCGCGGATGGGTTGCTGGCTGATGCTGCCAGACGTGCTGATATCGCCTATGTTTTGAGCACGGTTGGGACCGCCTCGATAGAGACAGCCGCTGCAAATAGTGCCGGGCAGTTGTGGTTTCAATTGTATTCTCCACGCGACGAGGGCATGCGCCGGGATCTTCTGGCCAGAGCGCAGGCGGCAGATATCGATGTGTTGTGTCTGACCGTCGATGCACCCTCTCGAGCGCGCCGTGAAAGACCACTGCGCAGTGGATTTTCGATGACTGGAAATGTCACACTACGAACCTTGTCGCAGGCAATGATTTGCCCTCGGTGGGCGCTCGAACTGTCACGCGCAGGCTTTCCGAGCTTTGATAATTTCCAACCGTATTTCGACTCGTCACACTCACGTGAACAGCAAGTGAAGTTTGTCGGGGATCAACTGGCCCGTCAGGTGACGCCGCAGGAATTTGCAGAGATTCGACAACTCTGGCCTGGAAAATTGCTGGTAAAGGGAATACTTCACGCAAAAGATGCAGAGCAGGTATTGGCCTTGGGCGCGGATGGTATTGTGGTGTCCAATCATGGTGGACGGCAAACGGATGGAGCTCCCACCTCTATCGATGCCCTGCAACGCATTCGGCAGCACGTCGGCCCTGATCAGCTATTGATTCTGGACAGTGGAGTCCGTTGCGGGCTTGATGTCTTCAGGGCCATGGCCGTTGGCGCTGATTTCGTTTTGATCGGGAGAGCGTTCTACTATGGCATGGCTGCACTAGGCGAAGCCGGCGCCAGCCACGTTATAGATATTCTTAACGACGAGTTGACTCAGACCATGAGACAAATGGGTGTAACCAGAACAGAGCAAATCAAGCAGTGCGATGTGGATTTGGACAAGAACAAGAACTGACAGGGGTTTCCCGCAGATACACTAGTGGCCAAGCGGAACCGGCTTGTTTCGAATCCCGGTAACCGCGTTCAGCACGATAGCCGCTATGACGATGGCGCCTCCAATCAACACACTGTCAATCGGTCTTTCGTTCAGAAGAAACCACGCCCAGATCGGTGCGAATATCACTTCAGTCATGCATAGCAGCGCCAGCTCTGCGGCGGGTACGACAGTGGAGCCGAACGTACACAAGACCATACCGTTGCCAAGTAACAGTATACCTATGCCCAGGGCCAACGCGATTTCCGCACCGGGTATAAACAGGCTGCCCCTTGTGATCAGTGACATGCTGAAGGCAACGATGATGGCGAGGCATGCGCCGATCAGTACAATAGGCAAACTGTTGGCAGCGTCGCCTGACGTTGCCTGTGGTGAACTCTCACGCAGCGAGCTGACTCTGAGGCTGGTTGCGAATACGGCGAAACCCACGGCCGAGGCGAGTGCCAGCAGGTTACCCAGCCAGTTGCCCAGACTGATTGACTCATAAACCATGACCAGAATCCCGAGCATGGCCAACACAAGTGCGAGCAGAGTATGTTTGCGCAATGCTTCTCCGAGTACCACGCGTGCCAGTATCGCCGCCAGAAACGGGGCGGTGGCAAACAAAAACGCAGCGTTGGCAATGCTGGTCATGCGAACCGCGGCGATACCACCGGCATAGGCAATGACCAGACCCAGTGCACCGGCGTAGCCAGCAAGCCCGACACTTTTCATGCTGTGGCGGATCTGCCCGTGGCTTTGCCGGTGAATCAACCAAATCACCAGTGGCAACACACCAATCGACCGAAAGAAAAGAATCTGCCAAACGTTGGCGTCTTCAAAGCCGCGGATGCCGACCGGGATAAACGACCAGCAAAGCCCGGCACAAAGAGTAAAGACCACACCGGTGCGGTAACTGATGGTGGTGGTGTTTGCAGCGAGATCGGGTGTCACAATGTCAGGGCTCGATAACTTCAGGCTGTAACTCTGTCCGTGTTTTCTGCAATGTTTCGAGTAGAGCAAGAAGCAAGGTGTCGCGCTCTGCAGACAAGGTTTCATGGCTTGGGGGATTGCCGGCATCCCAGGCAGCTACCAGCTTGTTGATGTTGTCAGGGGTGATCGACGGGGTTCCCAGATCCTGCCACCAACGATCGATATTCGGACCGATGTGCTCAAGCAAATGCCGCATGCCACCTGGACCACCGCCGAGTTGATGGGAGGTGTGAGGACCCATGATGGCCCACCGCAAACCCGGTCCGTAGGCAACAGCTGCATCCACATCGGCTGGACTGGCAACGCCTTCCAGTACCAAATGAATGGCTTCCCGATATAGGGCCGCCTGCATCCGATTGGCAACATGTCCCTGAACTTCCTTGTCGATGCGGATGGTTTTCTTCCCCAGGCTGTCGTAAAAACGGATGGTTTTGTCAACAACCTCAGGCGATGTTTGTGCGCCTGCCACGACTTCTACCAGCGGTACCAGATGGGGTGGGTTGAATGGGTGTCCGACCAGATAACGCTCCGGTGCAACTCGCTCATGTTGCAAGTCGGACGGCATAAAACCGGATGTACTGGAGGAGATAATGGTATCAGTGGCTGTTGATGCATCCAGCTCAGCAAATAACTCACGCTTGATGGCCAGATTTTCGGGCCCGCTTTCCTGTACGAAGTCGGTGTCAGAGACGGCATCGGCCACATTGTTGGTAAAGTCGATCCGGCCAGGATCGGCCTCCGGATGCAGCCCAAGGCGCTGCATCGCTGGCCATGCAGCCGCAATGAATTGACGCACAACAGACGCATTGTCGGGTGCCGGATCGTATAGTCTGACTGACAAGCCCTTTGCCAGAAAGAGTGTGGCCCAGCTGGCTCCGATGGTACCCCCACCGACGACAGCAACACGCTGCAGGGTGGTGTCTTGTGTTTTGGTTTCGCTAGCTGTCATGTTTACTCCCGGGTAGACCATGGACTCGACCATAACCCGCCTGCAATGAAAATTCCGTAGATACACACCGCTGAGGCAATCGTCCACAGCACCAAAACCGGATCTGTTTCCGGAGTAACCCAGAACAAACACGAGGCCACGATCAACAGCCGCAATAGTGCACCGAATACCGGGTAGAACAGTGTGTTAAACGCCTGACTCGCAATATAGCAAGTTAATCCGACAGCAAACAGTCCATAGGTCGGCCCGATAATGGAGAGTGCCTGCTGGCAATGATCTTCTACCCTGGCTGTGCTGGTGAGTGGAGAACACCACCATTGAGGTTGCCAACCCAGCAGTACACCGATGCTGCCGACCAGTACCGCATTGACGGCGATTCCGCGCCATGTGATAGTAATGGCGCGCTGGCGCAGACCTGCGCCAATGTGCGCTCCTGCGATCGGTATCAGTGTGGCTCCGATTCCGAAAATGACAGGCATCATGATAATTTCCAGCCTCACTGCAAGCCCATAGCCTGCCAGCCATTCAGCGCCGAAACGGCTGAAAATCGCGGTGCACACCATCGCATAGGTGATCGTCATGATGGATTGCGAACCCGCCAGTGAGCCCTGCCTGATCAAGGCTGTGATGACCTTCAGTTGCAAGCCATTGCGAGCGAAGCGGATGGTCTGGGATTGACGCAGGATCGCCCACAGTGAGTAGAGAAGGGCACAGATGTAGGACAACACAACTGCCCAGGCAGCCATTTGCATGCTATGAAACACATCTTCCTGATGGCGCGGGATCAGTAGCCAGGCAAAAGCGACATAGGAGATCAACATGACGGCGCTGACCTCGGCCGGGGTTCGAAGGTCACCACTGCCACGCAATACCGAATTGAGGCAATTGACCAGCCAGAACAGCGGTATTGCCGGAAACACAATGTTTGCATAGATGCTGGCCGCAGCGACAATGCGTCCGGATTGGGCTGCCCAAAGATAAAGAGCTGGGCCGAACTGCAAGGCCAGCAAGGCCATTAAAATCCCTCCCGCAAGGGCAATAACCACGGCCGCACAAAGCACCGAAGTTGCCAGCGCAGGGTCTTTTGCGCCCAGAGCACGTGCGGTTGCGCCGCTGATAGCACCGCCAAAAGCGCCGCCCGAGAGCATCGCTGCCAGCATGATCAACGGAAAGACAACAGCCAATGCTGCAATCGCCTCGGTCCCTGCCTGCGCCATAAAGGCGGATTCCGACACCATCAAAATGGTGAATATCAGAGAATTGGCCACGCTGGGAATAGCCAGCCGAAGAAAAAGTGGCTTGAGCGCCACGCCAACCAAAGGAGAAGAATTATTATTCATGTTGACGCACAAGGGGTAAATTATTTGACACTACGGTGTAATATATTTACCCTTTGTCGGCTTTTTCCGTTCCACGGAATTCACAACCAATCAAACCTGAGGGAAGGTATATGCTTGCCCGATTTATCTGTCTTACGAGTCTTGCAGCGATGCTGGCGGCATTATGCGGCACTGTCACAGCTGATACAAATCGGTTTCTGGAGTCTGATGGTCGGGTGGTCATGGACATAGAGTCTTCACCGCTAGCCGGCGACTGGGTGCTTGAAACCTCGGTCGGTGGCTTCAAAGGTAGCGGATATTACGTCTGGCGTGGTCCGAATTTGTTTAACCCAGCCTCTGCCGGACAAGGGGTGTTGCGCTATCACTTCAGAATTCAGAACCCTGGAAATTATCAAATGCGCTGGCGCTCGAGGATTGTTCACGGTGACAACGGGACTGAATCGAACGATTCCTGGATTCGCTTTCCGACTGGCCAGAATATCGGAGGACAGCATGGCCTCAATGGCTGGACCAAGGTTTACATGGGGCATTTGAATGTCTGGTCCTGGGACTCTTACACGGTAGATCACGTCGGCAAGCAAATACGCCAGTTTTTCCCGGCAGGCGATCACGTAGTCGAGATTTCGGGGCGTTCCTTTGGACATGCTCTTGATCGTCTGGCTCTGTATCGCTATGAAGACATCGAATTTACCGCCGGTTTGTTCGACACCTTCGAGCCATCGGCAACAACATCTGCACCACAGGCGGTTGCTCAGCCCGCGCCCCAGCCACAACCAGAACCACAACCAGAGCCGCAACCTGTGAATGATCCAGCACCAACACCGGTGTTGATTTCAACGGGGCCGGTTGCCCCTCAATCGCTACGCGCTGAAGTGTATTCATCGTCTGCAGCCGAGTTGTTCTGGAACCCTGATGGCGGTATGAACAACTACGAAATACAGCGAGATGGTGAGTCAGTTGGCACCACCAATGGCAGCAGCTTTTTTGATGGAGGATTACAAGGAGGCAGTACCTATCAATACGCTGTCATTGCAACCGATCAGGCGGGCCTGACCTCGGAAGCATCCATCGTCGAACTGTCAACCCCTGCCGGTAGCTCACCCGGGGCCGAGCAAAGTTCCAGTGAGAACACACCAAGCCCGGGGTCGAGTGTGAGTGGGTTGCGAGTTGAGGTCTATTCTTCCAGTGCGGTTGAGTTGTATTGGGATCGCGTTGATTCAATTGACCCCCGATTCGAGGTTTCTGTCAACGGAGCGGTTGTCGGTCAGAGCACTGGCAACAGCTTCTATATTGATCAGCTGCAACCTGCAACCGAGTATCAATTCTCGGTGGTTTCTCTCTCTACCGATGCCTCCGGGAATACGGTGGCATCGCAAGCCACATCTGTGTCTGCGGTCACTCGAGATGGTAGCCAGGCTCCAGCTGCTACCGGCTCACAGGCTGTGCCGGCACCGGAAAACGTAACCATTGCCATTTACTCTGACAGCGCGTGCGAGCTTTTCTGGGACGCTGTGGCACCCTCTGCGAATGTGGTTGCAACTGAAGTGGTACGGGACGGGGTCGCTTTGGGGAATGTGCCTGGCAACAGTTTTTTCGACGATGCCTGTACCTCCGGCACAGCGCATCGCTATGAGTTGACTGCGATTTCAGCCAGCGGCGGGTCTTCAGCTACTGTGGTAGTCACACAATAGCTGTTGTGCCCGAGCTGTTGTCACCCGTTCTGGACAGGCTTCTATCAGTCGGCCTTGAAGAAGGGGGCCGGGGACAGTATTTTGTTTTCCATTTTCTGTAGCAGGGGTAAAGCCTCTGCCAGATAGTTCTGCCAATCCGGGTCGCCGTTAAGTTTTTGTCTTCTGGCGGCCCGGTCTGCAATATCTTTGTAAGCCCACAAATGCACCACTTGATTTAACTCGCCGATATCCATGGAAAAGTACCAACCACGGCAATCGCCAAGGTACTTTAACTGCAATGGGTAGCCCTGCGTTTCATAGACTTTCAGAAAATGATTAAGCTGACCGGGAATGACATTGTAGGTTCTGTGATCGATGATCATTTGCAGACTTGACTCCGAAGATTGAAGGTATGGCAGTTGCGATACTGCCTCCGTCACTATAACGTCTGACAATCGAATAGGCGAGATCCTCCACAACTGGATTGATGCCGGTTCCCATTTGGATTCAGAGCTTGTTCAGGCCGCAAACTGGGGACTTGTCACCCCGAGAAATTCGACCAGCTCTTTTTCGGGCACTGGCTTGCAATAGAGATATCCCTGGGCGAGATGACAGTTGTTCTGCATTAACCATTGGGCTTGATTCGGGTCTTCAACACCTTCGGCGATGCAGTTGACATCCAGTCCGTCAGCAATGCCGATAATGCCGCTGACAACCGACTGCTTGCGCTTGTCCGTGACCAGATCAGCTACAAATGAGCGATCGATCTTGATAGCCTTGATCGGCAATTTGACCAGGTAGCTCAGAGATGCATAGCCAGTTCCGAAATCATCAATGGCAAATATCACCCCACGGTCAGACAGTTCGCGGATTAAAGCTGCTGCTGCGATGGGGTGTTTCAACAAAGCAGTTTCAGTCAGCTCAAGTTCCAGCGCAGAGGCAGGTAGTTTATAACGCTCCAGCGCACTGAGTACTCGTTCTTTCAGACTTTCCGGAGCTGCAAATTCGATGGCCGAGATATTAACCGCCACGCTGAGCGAGTGATGCTCGCGCCGCAGCTCTTTTACCACTTTCAAGCTCTCTGATAAAACGTATTCGGTCAACACACTGATCAGACCGTATTTCTCGGCAATCGGGATGAAAACATCGGGTGGGATAAACCCTCGTTCCTCGTGATTCCAGCGAACCAGTGCTTCCAGGGATTGGGTAACACCAGTCTTGATATTGACCTTCGGTTGAAACACGACGCTGAGTTGCCGTTTTTTCAATGCCATTCTCAAGTCGGTTTCCAGCGACATTTCTGTTGTCAGTTCCGTCAACATGTCGCTACAGAAAGCGCGTACCTGATTCCGTCCGCTGGACTTCGCCTGATACATGGCGATATCCGCTTTTTTTATCAGTTCGGTTGTATTCACACCATCGTCCGGGTAGCACGTTGATCCAATGCTGATGCCCAGTTCAAATTTTTGATTGCCGATGGGGATACTCTTGCCGATCTCTGTAATCAGTTTTTCCGCAGTAGCGTTCAGTTTTTCAGCGTCGCCCGGATCCTCGATCAGCATCAGAAATTCATCACCACCGATTCTGGCAATCAAATCCTGTTCTTTTTTCACCGATTGCATCCGTTGCGCCACTATTTTCAACACTTCATCACCCGCATGATGTCCCAAGCTGTCATTGATCTTCTTGAAATGATCCAGATCCATAAACATGATGGCGTATCGTTTGTCAGGGTCCTTGCATTGATGCACACGCTTCGATACCTGTTGAGTAAAATCGTTTCGGTTGGGAAGTTTGGTAATCGGGTCTGTGCGAGCCAGAACCTCCAGCTCGGTAGCCATTTGCCGGATATCGTTAATATCTTCACAAGCTACCAGTATCTGCGCTTGCTGCATCAAATTATGGGTCAGGCGAGCGGTTTGTCGGACCCATCGAAGGCTGCCGTCTTTAAGTTTCATCTGTGTTTCGCAGCGTGTCACTGATTCGAGATTGGATACCGACCATTCCTTGATTCGTTGCCTGACGGCATCGCGCTCCCATAATGGATGCAATGCCTCGAAAGCATCTCCGCCGATCGCATCCGCTGAGTAACCGAACTGGGCCGCACCGAATCTGCTCACGCTAGTTATTTTCCCTGTGGGGTCAAGCGCCAGTAGCATGGTAGGGCTGTCGTCTATCATGGTTCGAAGTGAGGTTTTGGCCATCTCCTGTGCGTCCACGCGCTCTATGGTGGAAGCCAATAATTTGCATAATGTATGTACCAGAGAAGTTTTATCCCCGGTTTCATCTTTCGGGTGCCGACTGGCTACGGCCAGTGTGGATGGAGCTGAGCGCCCATGGTGCAAAGGGACAGACCAGAGTTGCAAATAACCACTGCGATAGAGTGCCTGATGCGCCGGGGCTCGCGAGCTTTTTAGCTCGCTGATATGAATGGGGAGTCCTTCCAGTAACGATTTTTCCAAACCTGAAGCTGCCAAAAGCACTTGTGTACCCTTTTTGTCCACAGAAATCTCTTCAAGGCTGTGATCAGGAGAGACGGCATCAATGCCTTTTATTGTGATGGTTTCACCATCTTCGGCCAGCTCGATGTAGCTGATTCGATGGGCGGGTACGATGGCTTTGGCGACTCTGGCTACCAATTGAATCGCTCTGTCCACCGTAAATACCGCGACCAGTTCCTCCGCGAGGCGATTGATGGATTCAAGGTTTGAGGTATATTCATCGGAACGTCTGGTCGCAAGGTCCAGTGCGCTTTTCAGTTCGAGATTATGTACGGCAGAACTGACCATTGATGCCAGACGCTGCAGGACCAGTAAATGCTGGTCGGTGTATTGATGTGACGCCGATGCAGAGTTCAATGATCCGATGACACCGATACCCGTCACCAATGGAACATTGAGGACAGAGTTCAGTCCCATTTTTTCCAGCAGGTGGCTACTGGCGGAATTGAGTCGCTCGACTGGATCATAGGCGACTTGCTGGTCGCTGAGACTTCTTTTGGAACCTGAAGCCGCGGTCGGGGACGCGGTTGAATTAATCTTGCCGACTTGCAGGTGCTCATCGAGCCCCCACACTTCAATTACTGTGAGTGTATCGCTTTGTGGCTCGTACTCGGTGATACTTGATCGGTCGCAGGGGATAAGCTTGGGAACGGTGGTGGCCGCAAGTCTGAATATTTCTGCGGACGAAGTGCAGCGATGCAGCTCATGAGTCAGTTTTGGCAATACCTGAGCGTATGGGGGAGTGGTTTCCATAACCGCAATTGGCAAAATCCTTCATCGTGAAGTTGTTCACATTGTTGCAATCAATTGCCGTACCAATTTACATGCATTTTAATGCAGTTATCTGAGTTCCCCTGTGACACTTAAAGTATTCGCCCAGGCTAACCCGGTACCAGTCTGATTTTGAAGAAACGGGTCTGTCCGCTTGAGATCAGCATGTTCTCCAGTTTGAGCAGAGGAATCGTTTCACTCGCGGTATTTGGTGTGAAGTAGGGGTCGGCGCTCAATGCAATGTTATGCATACCCACAGGTAGCCGCAGACGAATTAATTGTAATCTGGAAGGCAGGCTGCTCCAGCCGCGAGTGTCGGCTTCCTCCAACAGAAAAAAGACCGCATTCAAAACGGCTGCACTTGTTTGGCTGTCTTCTCCAAGTTCGTCTACCAGACGTTTTTTTGCAGCAATACGCAGTACTTGCTTTGCAGCTATTTTTTTCCCCCGCAGCGCGAGGGAGTCTGCTGCAACCTCCGACAGGCTTGTTTCAATAGAAGTTACCGGGTAGGTTTCACCGTTCAACTGCAGATTGATGGGTGGGGTGGAGTGTTGGTCAGTGGGATAAAACGGGAAAGAAATTCGTTTATCTGAATCTATCAGAAGA
>CALFCE010000105.1 GCA_937951215.1 uncultured Granulosicoccaceae bacterium | reverse complement strand
TGCTCCAACAGGGGCGCGAACTGGGTACAACCGGGCTGTCGAGGTTTGAATCGTTAACCGCTGCAGATCAGGTGCTGACAGCAGAGGAGGCTGTTTCTGTGACTCCTGATCTTATGCTGGCTATTGAGTCGGCAGGAGTAGCCATTAGCAAAAATGCACGTGTCGTTAGCATTGGAAGCACAGAACAGCAGATTGAAGCTGCTGTGCTGAAATGCCAAGAGGTTGTGAGTGAGTGCACCCGTGAATGGTTTGCCGGTGAACCGTTGAGAGAGGCTGTGTTATCGCCTTTTGTGATCGACAAGACTGAAGTCACTGTTGATGAGTTCAGGCTATTTGTTGAAGAAAATAATTTTGTCACACTTGCTGAAAAACAAGGACGGAGCTTGAGAGTAGAGCCTTCCGGGCTCGAAGCTAATCCTGTTGACGGGCTCAACTGGCGCAATGGATATGCCGGTTCTTCTGCGCAGGAGCTTGGAGGATATCCGGTGACGCATGTCTCGCTGGATGATGCGACCAGCTATTGTGAGTTTCAGGGTAAACGATTGCCTACTGAAGCTGAGTGGGAATACGTGTCTCGAACACCTCAGCTGCTTGACTTCCCCTGGGGTAATGAATGGCGCCCTGAGTTGGCCAGCTGGTCGGGCCCGGCAGTTGCGGTAGCTTCTTTCCCGGCATCAGCCAGTGGACACTACGATTTTGTAGGTAGCGTGACGGAATGGACGTCCACCCCCAGCACTGATGGATATTTTATATTGAAAGGATCTTCCAGATTTGATGATAACGTGGCAACGATCCGCTTGGCAGTACAGCGAGAGTTCTTGCCGGAATACTCAGGGGACAATGTCGGATTTCGCTGTGCACAAGATAAAAACGATTGGGCTTCCACACCCTAGCAGGGTGTTGAAAAACAGTCTGCTAGTTGAGCCAGGGATGGCTCAAACATCAATCGATCACGCAAGTGATTGATTGATGGAGCCAATCACGGACATGTGCCGGGATTGAGCGAGTTGAAAAAGTCCTGGACGGACTTTTTCAACAGCCTGCCAGTTTAGGCCTGGAAGTTTGCGCTTAAAAGTTCAGGCTTGGATTCTTGACGGTTAGTGGTTAACAGGAAATTTAAGGAGTAGTTCATTGATTGCCAGAACATCCCACACTTTGATCTTGCCGGCTGGCTCGAAGTTGTTAGCCCTTCTTTTTGTGCCGATGCGGCTCTTGGCACTCAGCTTGTTCGCTTTGTCATTTTTCGTCGTACCTTTTGCTGTGCCTGTTTCGGCAACCGCGGCCACAACGTGCGAATCCAATTGTGCACGTAACCGTAACGATGTTCTGGATATTCTGGATACGCTCAAATCGAACTGGCCGGAGGCGTCTGCCAAAGTCTGGGTTAATGCGAATGATCCGCAACCTGTAGTCAAAGTTGGGGATCGCGTGGCTTACTCAATGTCTTCCAAGCTACCTGCCCACTTCACTCTGATCTATCTCGATTCCAAGGGGGCGGTGACGGTACTCAAGCCGGATGCTGTTACCAGACCTCTTTACCCTTTCCCTTCGAAATACACTGTTTATCCAGCCTTGTCCGAAGCTTGCCCACAATTTGAAAACAAAGATCAGTGTTTTCGAGGTGATGATTACTTTTTGCAAGGTGATCCCGTGGGGAGAGACAGTTTGCTGTTGGTGGCCAGCCAGGCAAAATTGGAAGACCGCCTGTTCTCACTCACGGCTGGAACTGACTATGCTGAAATCGGTAAAAATCTTGATGCAGTGAATTCATTGGTAAATGGGCTGCGTGCTTTGATGCAGACCAGCAAGGTGGATGTTGCCCGTTATTCCTACGAAGTGGAAGCCGACACCCAATACACCACACGCGCTATCAGAATGAAGATCAATAGTATGGAGAATGCGGCGGCAAACAACAGCTCGGCTAGTGAGAGCAATACGGTCGCGCAGGTGTCTTCAGAAACAAGCCAGCCGGTCACGCCTGAGGCCGCAGGCGCTCCCATGGTGTTTAACAACATCAACTTTGAATCCAATTCTTATGATCTACTGCCTGAAGCAAAACGAGAGTTGGATACACTCGGCAGTGCATTGGTGGACAGGCAGGCAGATGGCGGGATGCCGATTATTTCTCTGACTGGACACACCGATTCGATTGGTACCAGTGAGTACAACCAGGAGCTTTCAACCAAGCGTGCACAAGCCGTGGAACGCTACCTGCAGTTCGAACATGGAATCGACAAAGCAAATCTTGCCGCCAGTGGTGCTGGTGAAAGTTTCCCGGTGATGAGTAACAAGACCGACAGAGGCAGGTCGCTTAACAGGCGTGTCGAAGTCTCTGTTATTGCCCGTTAAGCTGTCTACACCCTGGTCCCGGCTAGTTCTCGATAATATCCCCACCAGGTGTGGGTTCATGGCCAACCAGGGGCTTGCGAGCTGCGCTGCGCCCACTAAAGGCGTTGGCCTGGACGGTGTTGCATTTGCCAAAGGTCAGATAGTCGAGAGCATCGAGAAACATGCCCTCAATGCGATCTCCTGAATCCCGATCAACCAAACCAAAATCAGTAGCCAGATCGTCAGTGGATGCACAGTTGGCTTCAATGCCATTGCGAACACTGACGCCGTTTGCGTTGACTCGTTCAGTTTCTATCGCAGACATTTTCTTGTCGCACTTGTTGCGCC
This sequence comes from uncultured Granulosicoccaceae bacterium, assembly GCA_937951215.1. GTDB lineage: Bacteria > Pseudomonadota > Gammaproteobacteria > Granulosicoccales > Granulosicoccaceae > CALFCE01. The sequence continues at coordinate 1,290 of CALFCE010000105.1, read as the reverse complement.
CGCGAGATCCGAATGACTTGCCGCGTGATCTTTCACCGATTGTGATGACTTCAACGTAGGGTTTCAGGCCGTTGATTACCAATTCAGATGCAGATGCTGTGCTGTCGGTGGTTAATACGACTACACGACTCAACGCAAGGCTCCGGGAATCTTCCGGGAAAGGAATTGAGAAATTTTCGCTGGCGTATTTGTCGTTAAACACTCTCGATATCAGAGGTTGGCCTGCGACGCCGTTGCCTGCAATCTGGCTTGCGAGTTTGTAGGAAACGCTGCTTCTTCCTCCGCCGTTGTAGCGCAGGTCCAATATCAGTTCAGTGACATTGCCGTTTATAAAAAAGTCCATTGCATCATCGAGTTCTGCAGGAGAGGTCTCGATAAACGTTTTAAAGGCCAGATACCCAATTTGTACTGAATTGGAGTTGGGGCTAACTATTTGTCGATGCAAAACAGAATTTATAAAGACATCGTCTTGTGGGGTCGAGAGGGTGTAGTTGGTTTGTGTCTCGCCGTCTTGAAGGACGAAATCGACTGACAACGGTTGTTCTTCGGTACCTGTACCTTCGTTGAATTGCTCGGATGAAAGCTCGTTCCAGGGTATGCCATTGAAGGAGACAAACATATCACCGCGTTTGACTCCTGCTCTACCGAACGGAGAATCATCGTAGACCCAGGCTATTCTCGCGTTGTCATCATTATCGCGTCTGATGCCATAACCGAATCCGAAGTATCGACCTTCTTCGAAAAATGCGTCGCTTGCATCCCGGTCAGTAACAAAACTGAAATCATCAACGGGTTCGAAGCGTAAATCCCGGATGAGTTCTTCCGGGCTATCGTAGAGTGAAAGATCAAGATCAGGGACCTGATCGTAGAACAGGTAATAATCTTTCATGTTGAAGTCAACCCATTCATTGAGAGCGGCTATCGAACACTCATCTTCTGGCAAGGGCGAGTCCGTCGGGTTTGCTGCTATGGGTTGTTCTGTCGGTTGCTCTGTCGGTTGTACGGGGGGGGCACCAGGGATGTTGCCGGGGACTTCGTTGGTGACGTCGCTGGTGACAACAGGCTCCGAGTCTCCGGACCCACTACCGCCTCCGCACCCTGCAAGAGCCAGTACAGCTGAAGCCAATACAGATCTGAAAAATACAGGTTTGAGCAGTTGCTGTGCCAAGGTTTTGTACATGTTGGTCGGTCCCACCCTATGGAATACGGCGATGATTCAACCACTTATAACATGCACAATTGACAAGTGACAGGAAGAGATCCACATCATTCACGGATTGTCATTTACCA
>CALFCE010000104.1 GCA_937951215.1 uncultured Granulosicoccaceae bacterium | reverse complement strand
ATGTTATTGAGCGGTTCCTTACGATTGTTGAATTCGAGCACAATCGCACCGCCGGATATACCTTGATACTCGGTAAGTTCCAAGTGATCAATTTTTGAAAATTGCTTGATATCGCTGAACCTCATGACAGAATCGGCCCTTGCCAGCTGAAACTGATTCTGTCGCAAACCAATCCTTTTGGCGGTTTTATCAGCGACGTTCTGGTAGATAATTTTATCCAGATACGGTAGACCTTCAACAAAATGATCGTCATTGCGTACGATACTGACGTACTCATCGGTTTTACGATCACTGATAACAAAAGGCCCAGATCCCACTGGCTCCTTGTGGGCATCCTGCTTCATGAAATCTTCAGCATCGCCATAGATGTGTTTGGGCAACACTGGCAATTGTCTGGGTGTAGTGGCAGCGAGCAACAGCGGGCCGTGCGGTTGCGATAATTTCACCACCAGCGTTTTTGGATCAGGCATTTCATAGCCTTCAATCGGGCCGAACATCTGCGGGCCAAAACGATGGTGTTTCAATACAACATCAAATGAAAAAGCAAGATCTTCAGCCGTCACCGGTTTGCCATCATGGAAATTGGCCTTGTCGGCAATTTTGAATGTGTAGGTTTTCCCGTCTTCGGAAATTTCCCACGATTCTGCAAGATAAGGTGCTATTTCGTTGTTTTCATCCATTCGTGTGGGGCTGGCAAATATCTGCGAGGTGACAAGTCCCACTTCGTAAGCGGAGTGTAGAGGATTAAGGCTGGGGATTTTGGTGGAAAGATAGACAACTGATCCACCCTTGACGGGTTCATTTGCTTGCACCGCAGATAGTGTCAGTAACAGACCACATGCTGCAATCACAGAAAGTACAAGTTTTTTACAGACTTGCATATTCTTCTCCTTTGCTGGTTTGATTTTGGTTGTTCTTTAAAACTTGTTCGTTCTTTCAGAATCTCCTTTGACCTGCTCTCAAGTTATATCAAACACTGACCTCGTTCAACGTCAAATGCCATATCAATCAGCAATTGCGTCAAAATGACACAAGACTCCTGAGTAACTAACTCAGTATCGATCGACCTGAACCACGCATTATTTGTTACGCGAGAATGTTCTCAGATCAAGTGCAAGCACCGGAACCGGAATCGTTGAATTTCTTCCCGGATAACCATCCATAAAAATTCGAAAGGTCTGCGTGCCAACCGTTCCAGAGGTGGCGTCGTGGAACTTGAAGATCGGTTCTGGATGCTCGCATTTGGCATTTGCATGATGATTTGCAATCAACTTGCGATGTGCTCTATCTGTGACAACTTCAAAGTCAAAGCCTTCAGTTGAGGTGTATTGCCCGTCAAAGTTCATTGTTGGCACCAATTCCCGATCAGAAACCAGAGGCGGCCAGATGAAACATTCCTGACAAAACAACTTTCCCAACAGTTCAAAACCGATACCAGCAACCGGCGCATCAGAAACGTGGCTTAAAACAGACACTGCGATTTCCTGCTGAACATGCCACGCAACAAAGCTCGAAATCCCGGGGCGCTGACCCGTGTGCCACACTATGGTGTTATCTGCGTCTAACTGACGATATTCAAGACCCAATCCATAACCCACACCCACAACAGGCCTGGACGGGACAGCTATAACATTGGATAGCAGCTTGTTCTGACTCTCCTTTGACAACAGCTGCGAGCTGCCAAAAAGGTGGCTTAGCAAACTGGCACTATCACGAGCACTGGTTAACAACCCACCCGCAGGGTAGAACAAGGGCGCATCCCAAAATGCTTGCTGCACCAATTTTTCATTAGCGGAAACCAACGGGTAGGCTATGTTTTTATGGCTGGACAATCGAGCACAACCGATCATACTGTTGTCAAGTTGCAACTTCGCCAGGATGCTGCCGTTAATGGTGTCTGCAAAACTTGTGGACCTGAGTTGCTCGATGATTCCACCGAGCAGGCAAAAACTTTCATTACTGTAGTTAAAAAACTCACCGGGTATTGTCTGTAGTTGCATGTCCGACGAATTGAGGTAATCGATCAGCTCACAGGCATTCCGTATATTTCGCGAATTGTGGCAAATATCGCCGAATTCTGCCGCCTTGAATCTACTGTCCAGACCCGGGAAGCCAGCGCTGTGACTTAGCAGATGGACAAGCTGCATCGAAGAGTGTCGAGCGACTTGTAGTCCGGGGATATGGCTCTCCACAGCATCATCAAGATTTAATTTTCCTTGTTCAGCGAGACGTAATACTTCTACTGCTGTAAGCAACTTGGTAACGGACGCAACACCGAACACAGTATCTGCCGTCACTGGCTTGCTATTTTCCGCATCTGTAAATCCAAAACCATCAGCATACACTTCATGCTGCCCATCGAGTATGGCAACGGCCACCCCCGGTAATGCCAAGCGATTTATCTCGTGTTGCAAGAACTCGTCAAACATTGCATAGTCCAGAGAGAATTTTCCATGCAACTGATGATATCCGATATCGTTGTAAAACACTTTCCACCAGTTACAGGGACAATAGCATCGTGACCTCAAGCGATCCGAAACAAGTGATGATCGTCGGTGGAGGTATAGTCGGACTCTGCACCGCCTACGCGCTTCAAAAACTTAGCTACCACATTACGCTGGTAGGTCCAGAAGACATTTCGGATCGTGCCTCAAGCGCCGCAGCCTGCCTAATCGGTGGATCAGCTGTTATTCCCTGGGCCACCGCAAGCCTTTGGCGTGAAATCCCTTCAATGCTGACCAACCCCCAGAGCCCATTGAATTTGGCAGTGCCATTCCCGCCGGGAATACTGTCCTTTTTTTTGAAAAGTCACCAGGCTGGCAAGCAAAAGGCTCGCGACAAGAGCTCGGCTGGACTTGCAGAGCTGGGGCTGGGTGGTCTCGATAGCTGGATGAGATTGCTGGATGACTTACCTGCAGCCAGTGCACTTTTCAGTCAAAGCGGTTGCTATTTTCTATACACAGAAGACGCTCACCGCGACGCTGACAAAAGCAATTGCCATATTCGAAAAAGTTTTGGAATGACACTGACCGAACACGATTCAAGTCAGGTAGAAAAATTGATACCAGAGCTATTTTGCCGGGGTGCAACCGCCATCGATGTTGTCAACGCAGCACATATTCGAGACCCTATGAAATTGCAACAGATACTCAAAGCCGAATTTCTGCAAAATGGCGGAACCATCGTTGAAACAACTGTGACTGATTTCCAAACCAAGAATTCTCATGTCGCGTCTGTGATCGCTGCAGGCCAGAGCTTTAGCCCGGACGCAGTAGTCATCGCCGCTGGATACGGATCAAAGACACTGGCAAAAAAACTCAATTCGGACGTCCCGCTACTACCCTGTCGCGGTCACAGCATCACCCTACCAGGCAATCTATTCCCGTTGGACAAGCCCTTTCTGGTTCAGAACAACGGCTTTGCGGTCACCCCGACTGATCAAGGTCTTAGAATTGCCGGCCTGGTTTCGATTGGAGGCAATCCCGCACGACAATCAAAAAGGGCTACAGAGTTATTGTTAAGGCACGCCACTAGCTTGTTCGGAAATTCCAACATCGATTCTATCGATCCGAACACGATCACCTACTGCAGCGGTGTCCGACCCTTGACCCCGGATTCTCTGCCGGTAATTGACAAATCCCCGTACTTTGACAACGTATATTTTAATTTTGGCCATGGGCACTGGGGCCTCACACAGGCAGCCAGCTCCGCTAAAAAGTTGGTGAAGCTAATTCAGTCCTCGACCATGAAGCAGGAAAATAATTTCAGTATAAGTAGATTTTACTAGATGCCATCTCAAAATCAGAACATATGAGCAAGATCAAGGCGCGGCTAGACCGGATAGCGCTCGACCGAGTAGATGAGTTTACACGCTAGTAAATGAGCAACGCAGGGCGCACCTCAACGCTGAATTTGCTCGCAGGATAGATTTTGAGACGGCTTCTGGCCAATCATTTCATTTGCGAAGGTAAATACAGGGCAAGTTGCGGAAACGCGATAAGCAGGATCAGACAAACCGCCATCGCAAACCAGAACGGTAACACCCCTCGAAAAATGGTCGACATCGGAACGTCACTTGCCACGCCTTTCACTACAAATACATTGATACCCACCGGTGGTGTGATCAAACCCATTTCGATCACGATAACAGCAATGACACCAAACCATATTGGATCAAAACCGAGGCCTGTGATGATCGGAAACACCACCGGCAGGGTCACCACCAACATCGCGAGACCATCGAAAAACATACCGAGAATAATGTAACCCAATAAAATCAGCGCAAGCGTGCCATAGGTACCCAAACCCAGCGCACTTAGCTGGTTGGCCAACGTTTCGGGGATATGGGTCAAGGCCAGAAACGGGCCGAAAACATGCGCTCCAATGACGATTAGATACAGCATGGCAGTCGTCGTCACCGTCTCCAATAAAATATCCGGCAACTGACGAAATTTTACTGCGCGGGTAAACATCGCCAGCACCGTCACCAGTGTTGCCCCGACTCCAGCGGCTTCAACGGGCGTGAAAACACCCATATAAATGCCACCGATTGAAACCAGAATGACGCCAATCAGCGGCAAGGCTTTAAGTGAGGCCAGAAACTTGTCGGCCAATGCTGTTTGCGGGCCGATAGGCCCTTCTGCAGGGTTACGCAAGGTGATGATATAGATCACCACGACGAACAAAAGCGCCAGAATAATGCCCGGCACGATGCCTGCGATAAACAGCTTGCCGATACTTTCTTCAGTCAGAATCGCGTACAGTACAAAGCCCGTGGATGGCGGTATCAAAATACCCAAGGTGCCGCCTGCTGCCACACTGCCCGTGGCCAGGCCATCGCCGTATCCAAAGCGTTTCATTTGCGGCAGTGCGACTTTTCCAATAGTGACCGCAGTTGCAACCGAGGAACCCGAGACAGCCGCAAAAGCCGCGCATCCCAAAATAGTCGCTGATGCCAGCCCTCCTCGCATGCGACCTATCCAGGCATTGGCTGCCTCGTACAGGCGCTGCGAATAACCTGCAGCACCCGCCATATTTCCCATCAGCACAAACAACGGGATAATGGACAGACCGTAGGCGGTGATTGAGGAATAAGTCTCGGACGACATGGTGGCAACCGCTGCACGTTGACCATCAATCGCCCAGATACCAGCAAAGCCGACCGCCAGTAACGCCATGCCGACAGGCAGACGGGCAACAAGGCAAAAAAACAATGCAGCGATACCGATTACCCCAATCAGTGTTTCACTCATAGTC
>CALFCE010000103.1 GCA_937951215.1 uncultured Granulosicoccaceae bacterium | reverse complement strand
AATGGCAGTATCAAAGTTCCTACTGGCCCTGGTCTGGGTGTTGAAATAGATCACGATGCGCTTGCCGAATTTCATAAACTCTACCTCGCGCAAAATTTACGAGACCGGGAAGACACGGACGAAATGCGTAAATATATACCGGACTATCAACGCATTGTGCCGCGGTGGTAGCGAAACAAAAGATTGATCAAGTATGACGTCCTCGAGTAACAACCTGTCCTCCGGACAACGCTACACCACTACACAACTGATAAACTGAAAAACACCTCAAACGAAACCAACACCATGAGCCATCCACACACAGGTTCCTGCCTATGCGGCAAGGTCACGCTGGAAGTTTCTCGTTACGACAGAGATGTGGTCGCCTGCCATTGCACTCAGTGCCGCAAGCAAACAGGTCATATGGTGGCGGCCTTCAGGATTAAGGATGCTGAGATGACGGTGCAAGGTGAGGAACACCTTAAATGGTATGCAGCATCTGAAACGGCGAAACGTGGTTTCTGCCAGCATTGCGCCTCAATACTATTCTGGAAACGCAACAACACTGACACAACATCCGTGATGGCTGGCTGCATGGATAACCCAACCGATCTGAAGCTGGTCAAGCACATTTTCACCGCAGATAAAGGTGATTACTACGAGATTACTGATGGCCTGCCGCAATACGAACAGAGCGACTAATCACACTCAACATCCAGTTATACCAGCGTGGCTTTCTCGACAACAATGGATTTTGCCGAGGAAATAGAGCTGGCACTCGTCCATCTGCAAACTAGCGCAAATCAAAGTTTAGAGATACGGACTGATTTACAGTGCTTTCGTGTATGACTGGAACCGTTAGCGGTATCGATGCAACACCATCAGGCTCCCGCAAAAAATAGGCGTGGTAAATCGCACAGTAGCCACCAGCAACCAGATTCACACCAAATTGAAAACGGGCGGTGGTGGTGCCGTCAGGGAGTACCGAATCATCATCGAACGCCAGCAGTTGCAATTCTCCAAATACATCTCTCTCAAAAATTGCACCAACCGAGTCTTCGGGAACGCCATCGGTGTGTGTAACGTTTAAGCGCCCAGCGCTGTTAACCTGCAACAGATCTGCTACCCCTATAAAATCTGGAGAAACGAACGTGGTTCTGTCCTCATTACCAATGTTGATTTGCTGAACAACTATATTCGTATCGTTCATGCCAAATTGATCCACAACGCTGCCTAACTGCTCTGGCCTACTATTTATAAGATTGGGAACAACAGCAGGAACGAGAAGCGTCATGGCTTCCTGGAAGAAAGTAGAGGTGTAACAGTTTGTCTGTGCGGAATTAAAAATCAGCGATGGATCTGCACGCTCACTGTTGACTTCAGCTAAATTTGAAATCGAATCACCGTTGTCATCTATCAGTGTGTAGTCCGACGAATCCAGTGTGACAGTCTGATTACTGTTCACCGGCCCCACTCGACCATTGAATCTGGCCAGAACCACGTTAGTCCCGCGTGCAGGGCTGGTAACAGACCATTCAATTGAAAGTTCGAATTCTTCCCCCTGCGCCACAGAAACCTGTGCAGTCCATGTATTGGAACCGGGAACGAAGGTAGCCACTACAGGTTGCCCATTTTGTCGAACCGACAATTGGAGACTTGAGGCTTCGATAAGCCGGCTCTCAAATAAAACCCGGGGTGCTGCGATCGCTACAGAATCACCTCCAGTCAAGGTCAACCTGGGCTCGTTGTCCGAAAACTCGTTACAGCCACCCAGTAGCAAAAAAATGAGAGCCGTAACGCTGTAAAAGTGTGAACAGCAGAAGTAGGAGGCGGTCCTTTTCATTGCTAATCTCCCCTGATTGACCAAAAGGTACTGATAAAATTTCGTGGTTTAAGTTTCCAATTCCAAGAAGACTACGAACGATGGAAAACCAACCAGACCAGTCATATGCCAATAATTATTTTCTGAATCTCAAATATATACGAGTATTCTTGCTACTTGTATCTCAGATTTATCGACAAAGTTCAGTCGAGCTCTTGCAGACCGTACCACCGATATGCAGGCAAGTACACACCGTCTCGATTCGAGAGCAGTGATTGATCTATAAACGGCCCTCTACAGCAAACCAGGACAGCGCCATTCATCGACAAGTCTCTGAGCATTAAGATTAATGCCTAGCGATCCAGCGACATCATGGTTTACTGACCAATAAGTTGAGGTAGAGTCATCGAGATCGCCGGAACAAACGTAATCAGCATCAGAGCAACAAAAATGGCTGTGTAAAATGGCCAGATCGTTTTGACCGCTCGTTCTATCGGAATCTTCCCGACCGCACAACCGACAAACAAACAGGTGCCCACCGGTGGCGTGCACAAGCCCAATCCAAGATTTACCAGCAGGATCATGCCGAACTGAAGCGGGTCAATGCCAAGACTCTGTGCGACCGGAAGAAAGATGGGTGTGCAGATTAATATCAACGCCGCCATATCCATAATCATCCCGAGAATAAGCAGTGATAGATTAATCAGCAGCAGAATTAAAATGGGGTTGTCCGTCAAGCCGGTCATAAATTCGACCGTTCTGTCGGGCACCCGAAAGAAAGTGAGCATATACGCGAAGGCACCCGCACAAGCTATCAAGATCATCACCATGGATGTTGTTCGTACCGCTGAGGTGACTGCCACACAAAACTTGTCCCAGGTAATACTGCGGTAAACAAGCAGTGTTACCACAAACGCATAAATGGCACCGAAGGCACCAGACTCTGTAGCGGTAAACACACCAGAGAGAACACCACCAACAATAATAACGGCAGTCAGTAGTCCCGGAATCGCACTGAAGAAACTGATAACCAGTACTGTCCAGCCAGGAAATTTTTCTGCCGGGTATCCGCGCTTGATGGCTATCACATAAGCTGCAACCGCCAGACAAATACACATCAGAATACCCGGTATAACGCCAGCCAGAAACAGTTTGGAAATGGATACAGCGCCACCGGTCGCCAGCGCGAAAATAATCATATTGTGACTGGGCGGGATGATGATACCTGCAATAGAGGAAGTAACTGTCACATTGACAGCGTAATCAGCATCATAGCCCTTGTCTTTCATCACAGGCACAAGGATCGATCCAAGTGCCGAGATATCAGCAATGGCGGAGCCTGAAATACCGCCAAACAGCATCGAAGAAAACACGTTTACAATGCCAAGACCACCACGTACAGCACCCACTGCATTCTGTGCAAACCGTACTAGCCGCATCGCAATACCGCCATGAAACATCAGCTCCCCGGCAAAGATAAAAAACGGAATCGCCATTAACGAGTAAACATTAATACCCGCTACGATGCGCTGAAACACAATCAGTAGTGGCAGGCCCTCATGCCAGAAGGCGACCAGAGCCGAGATACCCAGCGCAAAAGCAACAGGTAATCCGATAACCACACAGAGGGTGAATACACCCAGTAACAGCAGAAGTCCCATTTAGCGTCCCTTATTCAATGGAGTCCAGGCGTTCGTCACGCCCCATAAACACGCGAATCAAGTGACCGATAGAGAACAGAAAAACAAGTGCGCCACAAATCGTTAGTGGCAGGGAACGTAAGCCCTCAGGAACTTGAATAAGCGGAACCAGTGTTTTCCATTTAAATTTGGTCAATTCCAGGCCGTACCAGAACATCAAGCCACCAAAAGCCGCCATCATCAGATCAGTAACAATGACGAAAAGGGTTCGAATATAGGAAGGAACAGCAGTGCGAAACAGAACAACAGCCAAATGCGAATCCTGACGCACACCGACCGCAGCACCCAGAAAACCGATGACCATCAAGAGTAAGTGCGACACCTGCTCCACCCAGGTGGGAGTATCGTTCAACACGTAACGACCGAAAACCAGCCAGGCAAACATGACGGTCATTGCAACCAATGCCACCCCGGCCAATATTTGGCAAATTCGGGCCAGCAAGTCAAAAAGGCGATCCATTCCTTTGAGAAAAGTTGGTGCTTCCGATGATGTGCTCATTCAGCCCCCAAAATTTAAAAACGCCCGCATCCGGTCCGGATACGGGCGCATCGCCTCCCACTATTACCGGAGGCCTTGGATAGTGACAGACTATTCGGTAGATTGGGCCATTTCAACCAACTTGGCCATATCCGGATTGGCAGCCAGGTAGTCATCATATACCTTGACCATAGCTTCCTGGAACGGGCCTTTGTCAGCGATTTCGTTAACCTTGATACCAGCCGCCTCTACATCTTTACGAGCCTGTTCAGACTGCACAGACCAGAGCTCACGTTGATACAGAGCAGCTTCCTGCGCTGCACCGCGCACAGCCTCCTGCAGTTCTGGTGAAAGAGCATCAAACTTTGCGGTGTTCACACAAATGCACTCAGGAATGATGAGGTGCTCACTCAGAGAATAGTGCGTGGTGACTTCATAATGGCCCACGTTTTTAAACGACGGAAAGTTGTTTTCGGCACCGTCAACAACACCTGTTTTAAGCGCTTGCTGTACCTCTGCAAAGGCCATTGGGGACGGGTTACCACCCATTGCAGATATCATGGAAGTATACAGATCATTGTTCATTACACGAATCTTGAGTCCTTCAACATCTGCCGGTGTGTTGATCGGCTTCTGGCTGTAGAACGAGCGGGCACCCGCATCAACCCACGCCAAAGGCTTAACTCCCGCTTCTGCCATGGCAGCTGCGATGGTTTCACCAGCCTCACCTTCCAGTACGCGGAACATGTGAGGAACACTTTTGAAAATAAAAGGCAGGGATACCAGGTTGGCTTCCTTGACCATGGGGCCAATCGGCCCAAGGTTAAAGTTGCCTATCTCGATCGCACCAAGGCGGACCTGCTCAAGCGCATCGGGTTGAGATCCCAACACACCACCATGGAACACCTGGAGTTTAATTTCACCTTTGGTGGCCTCATCAACCAATTCTGCAAAGCGATCCATTGCAGCGGTATTGGGGTGACCATCATTGTGGATGTTCCAGGCTCTCCAGTCGGCCGCATTGGCCGAACTCATCATCGCAAGCACCGTGGCGATACCTGCAGTTTGCTTTATCAACTTCTTGATCATTGCTTCCTCCGGGGTGCCCTCAGGGCTATCAAGCACCTTCGGGGTTGTGTCACGACCTGAACCAGGTCTTGGACTCAATACTGTAATCTAGTATGCTAGTATTGACAATCCCAATTTGAAGAAAACCAGAATTTTCTCTATTGGCCGCCCCTGAGCCTATCGATTGTCGGGATGTTCTATCGGGCAAACTGTTGAAAATGCGAACATCTCCACGTATCAATACGGCGGGAGTCAGCGCTAAAAATGTAACGGGATCTATAAGAAGATGTCCTCTGAAAGAGTTGGCTTATGCAACCCATATTGAAAGATCTTGAACGGCGAACTGCGACAGATCTTGTCTTCGAGAAGCTGCACGACGACATCGTGAGCCTGGGACTCCCACCGGGCTCGAAAATCTCAGAGTCGGAAGTCGCCGAACGATTTGGTGTTTCCCGCCAACCCGTGCGCGATGCCTTCAACCGCTTAAGCAACCTCGATCTGGTGTTGATCCGCCCTCAAAAAGCAACCATTGTCCGTGGCTTCTCCATAGAGAGCATATCAAGAGCGCGCTTTGTACGCCTCGCAGTTGAAATCGAAGTGATTCGATCTGCCTGTGAAATATGGGATAAAGAAGCAACCCAAAAGCTCACAAAAATATTGCACCAGCAGCAAAACGCTCTTGATAGCGGAGAGCGGGAGCTGTTTCATGTACTGGATCTGGATTTCCATGCAATGATTTTTGATTTGAGCAACCACTCACTTGCCATTGGCATTATTGAAGAATGTCGGCTGAAGACTGATCGACTCTGCACTCTGAGCTTTGGTCGCGAGAGAGAAATGGAGTCGGTCATCGAGGATCACGAAAAGCTAATCCATGCACTGGACTCCCGGGATACCGATACAGCCACACAGATAATCCGCGTTCATTTAAACCGACTTGACGCGGTGGTTGATGAACTTAAAGTAGCCCACGCCAATTATTTTGAATAGTCAAAAAACCAGAAAATCGGTATACATGAAAACGAGTATGCAATATGAGTGACTTCCCAGTGGTTGAAGCAGACCCTGACGTAACACGGCAGGTGCTGGCCGACCACCCAGATTTAATGGTAGTGAATTTCACCTTCGCCAAAGAAGGGGCAGAGGGAAAGCTGCATCAACACCCCCATATTCAATCGACTTTTGTACAGTCCGGTCGGTTTAAATTCACAGTTGCCGGCCGGCAATTCGATGTAGGCCCCGGGGACAGCTTCGTTATACCGGGCGATACCATTCATGGTTGTGTATGCATTGAGCCAGGAACATTAATTGACAGCTTTACACCACGCAGAGATGATTTTCTCTAGAGCTGCTGAAGCGCAGAATTTTATTCAACAACCTCTACGATTTGCATCATTCCTCGATCCTCGTGGGCAAGCACATGGCAATGTATGACAAATTGCCCGCTAAAGTTTTCAAAGCGCGACAGAAATTGAACTGACCCTATTGATCCATCACTTCTGACCGGCACACCCAATGTATCCTGCCATCGTCTCAACGGACTATCTTCTGGCAACTGTTCCCCGTTCAGATGCGTAACGAAAAACGGATTAACGTGAATGTGGTAGACGTGAAGCATCCCCGTCTCATTGGTGACGGTCCACTCTTCAGTTGAATTGAGTTTCATGGTTTGAGACACCTGCCCATCAAAACTCACATTGTCGATAGTATCGCCGCGTGTGAAGGCAACTGTTCTTTTAGCGTCTGCTGACTCTTCGATCGCGCTCAGGTTGGGACCGGGAAGTTCTGATTCGGTTGACCACACCATATCGACCGCCTCCCCACTGACATCAACCACAATTTCAAAAGCAGACACGATGCTTTTATTGCCAAGAAGAGTGGACAACAACGATTGACGAGGCACCTCCTCGGACCGGGCTTTGGTTTTGTAGTCGGCTGGCGCATGGACGATTAGATCGAGACGGTTGCCCGATGCCAGGGCAGCCGGATTCAACCAGGGTTTATCGAGGTTGTCGGTATCGATCGGTACTCTTTTCTCCAACGTCAGTCCATCAAACGCAATCAGATAGACTTCAAGCCCGTCGAGGTTAAGATAAGGCAGTCGATACTGTTGACCATCACCCATGGCGTTAATGATCCGCCATCTCTGTACTTCTCCGGGTGCGATTTTCACGGTGGGATTGAGAACCCCACCACCTGCTTCATTGGCAAGATACAAACCCTTGTTACCAATCACGAAAATTCGCTCGTTGGCCTCAGCAATATAGTCAGGCATGTAACCTGGCGGGTCCTCCACGATCATGGGCCCTGCCAAACCGTCACCAACCTGTTTGGCGGTAGAACCGTGTTTATGCGCGTGATACCAGAATGTTCCCGACATGTGATCATCAGGCAATTCAAAACGGTACTGTGCTCTGCCCCACTGATAATCCATCATCATGCTGTGCCCCGCAGCGTGGGAAGAATCGTCTACCTGATCAGCCGAGTCACATTCTACGATTTGACCTTCGGGCACAAGCGATACAAAAACATTATCAGCGTAATACTTCCCGGAGCTATCGAAAGAAGGAGATACATGCAGGCCATGGGTATGCAGATTGGTGGTATTCAGTCCATGAGCACGATTCATGTTGGAAGTGCAGTCATCGTTGAGAACAGGCAAAGAATTTACCAATTCGATATCGAGCATGTCACCTGCTCTCGTGCGTATCAGTGGACCGGGATAGACACCATTGTAGGTTTTCAGATTGCCGGTCTGTTGCACCTCCAGCACATAATCGGCTGCGAACTCCTGTGCTGACAATGGCAAACAAATACAGTGCAATAAAAGAAAAAGGGATAGCTTGATGGTGACATTGGTGGTATTCAAAGTGCTTCTTCCAGCTGCGCGTAACATAACAATTCCACGATATATCAAGAGACAGTGCCAAACAGAGCCTGCGACAGACGCGGCTTTTCGAACCTATTGGAGTTCTGTTCGCATCAAAACGAGATTGTCCAACACCAGATTGGATGACCAGATAAACTGTGCATCGGTCTCGGCATCAAAAAGATCGGTAAAGTTTGTGTATCCAGGTTTGTTATCTACCCCCACGGTGTCATTGCTGAATACATAGGCATTTGGCCAATCAGAGGCGTCAAAATCAGGCTGCTCCCAACCCTGTGGAATTTCCCAGAACGCTGCCGAAAGCCCATCAGCGCTGTTCGAGCCCTTGGTAGAACAGGTGGAGCTATCACGTACAGACCCCTTTTGTACAAGACACCCACGATCGTTGATTGGCGATGTATAAAAGGTTTGGGCTTTCCAGGTAGAATCTGTTATCGAGATAATGTCGCCAGCCATCCCCTTGACTACCACGACAACTCCGGCATCACCCGGTTGGAATTTTTTACCCCGGCCAGCCTCCGACCCCAGGCCAAGATTCTCCTCCCAATCCACGCCCTTGATGGCGAGCGTGACAGGACGATCGGCGCTAAACTTCAGGACACTGGAATTAAAGGGTGTGAA
>CALFCE010000102.1 GCA_937951215.1 uncultured Granulosicoccaceae bacterium | reverse complement strand
GTCAGGCAGCGCGGGTTGTTGCTCACGGGTAATAGCGGCAAATGAAAACCCACCATTTTCATCGGGGACCGTGTCGGCTAGCGGTCTTTCGCAGTCTCCAAACAGCCCCTCATTTCTGACTAGTAGAATTTTTCCTTCTGTCTGAGCGGTATCCGAGACATGTACTCTGCCGGTGATCTCCGGAATCAGGATTTCTTTATAAGTGGCAGACTGCGGCAGGCTCTCGCAGGCCCCTAGAAATATACAACAGATTGATATCAGTACTCTCCAGCAAACCTGGCTGGTATTGTCATTGCTCAAATGTGTTCTCATGGATTGTTGTTCTGTCGCCCGGTCTCACAACCGAAAGGCGACAGTTTAACATCGACAGCCTGTAACCGAACCTACCCGGCCGGTACCAAAATAGCGGTGCCCAGATGGCTCGGGTTCTGCCAGGTTGTATCCGTGTTGGCCGGTGCATGCCAGCCAAATTTGGCATCCCTGTCACCACCATCATCGTCCTCGTTGATTTGTACCTCGATGCCAAATCGTTGCCCGGGGGCCAGACCAATCGAAGACAAGCTGATTTTTGCTTCATAGTAGGTGTGCAGAGTCTGTGGCGTTTCCAGGTTCAAATTGGAACAGTACGACACCCACAGACCGTAGGCTGAGTTAAATCCTCGAACGACCGATTCTGGGTTCAGGTAGTTATAGCGCAACAGCACTTGAAAATCGTTCTGATCAAAACTGGTTGCCCCTTCATTACCGGTATCAAAAAACAGTTCGATCCCGTCATCCAGCCAAATGTCATCAGAATCATCAAAGCGCTCATAGAACGGCTCATGGTTCACCAGCACCAGCACATACAGATAGCGGCCATCGTGCATGGCACGCCATCGGTGATCAATGTTCGGATCCTGATCAATCAGGGTGCCGTTGTTGTCGACCAGCAGATGGTCGATCAATAGACGGTTACCGCGATTGTCTGCACTGGTGGCGTCGAGCCACTCATCCGCGCCATAAGCCCCATCGATTATCGGTGGATCCTGTGTATAGGGAATCGCTACCAGCGCATTCTCCTGATCATCCGGCACACCGTTGTTGTCATCATCCGGATCAGCGTTGTCTCCGATACCATCCCCATCAACATCATTGAACTCGTTCGGGTTGTCCGGAAACGCATCATCACGGTCACGGTAGCCGTCTGCATCAGAGTCTTCGTTACCACTGTAAGTAGGGTCCAGCGGGCGCAAATCTTCGATATCGATCACACCATCTCCATCATCGTCGGTGTCCGCATTGTTGCCAATGGTATCGAGGTCGGTATCAAGCGCTTCATCCGGGTTCAACGGAAACAGGTCAATATCATCAATATACAAATCATTGTCGTCATCATAGTCAAGCGTGTTGCCAATCCCGTCCCCATCGGTGTCCAGGCTCTCATCAGCATTCAGCGGAAACGCATCCTGCGTATCGAGGATTCCGTCATTGTCATCGTCCAGATCAGTTTCATTGGCCACACCATCGCCATCAAAGTCTTCAGTGAGTCCGGTCGGAGAGGTTCCCCTCTCAATCTCGGTAATATTGGTAAAACCATCACTATCGGAATCAAAATCAGTATCAAATTCCTGCGCAGGAATGGTGAGCGGTATCGCAGCCGCATCCGTTAACAACTCAGTGCGAGCAGCTGCCAGCAGCAATTCATCAAATTCACGTCTGACAGCAATAAACAGCGGGTAGGAACGGTTACGCGGCAAGGTAATAAACGTGGTGAATCCATTGGCATCAGCTTGCATCAAATATTCCCCTCCACCGACGGTGACCAGAATATCGATGGGGGTTGCCAGATTCAGAATACGATTGGGCAAGGCAACGGTAAGAGTGATCTCACTCATTTGTGAATTACCTGGATTGCCACCGGCTAACGGGTCCAGCAGCGGAGCGTTTAAGAGCGGGTTGTCCGGACTGGATTGATTCTGGGCAGCCGGGTTTTGACTCTCCGTGGTAAACACAGGGTTTGAGCCATCAGCGGCAGTATTTTGACCAACACTACCGCTGCCATCGCCTGAGCCTTCAGAAGCACAACCAGCCAACAGGATACAAAGCAGTGCTGAACCGATGCAGGGACGGAGTTTCATTCTAAGTTGGGTTGTCATGGACTCTGATTCCGTAGGTGGCGACGCTGGTTTGTTGCACCGGTATTCGGCGCTTTTGAATATTTTGGGATATTTATACCAAATTGTCCAGTTAATCCGCTTCCATCAACCCTTGCAAACAGGAAAGTTTGATGACGGGATTGTTCACCACCGATGAAATAACCATGGTCTCAGGCAGATTTCACTATAATCTGCCGCTTCCGCTAATACAGTTGAGCAGGCGATATTGGCCAGCACCAACAGCAGTCGCCTACAGCCAAGATCGACCACAGACAGGCGGTTAATAATGCATCGCCGCCGATGGGTATTCATCAACGCCAGTACTGAGAGGACCAAGCATGAGTGAAGAAAGAGAATCGATGGAATTCGACGTGGTCATTGTGGGCGCTGGTCCCGCCGGGCTCGCCAGTGCCTGTCGACTGATGCAGATTGCTGCAGAAAAAGAACAGGAGTTGTCGGTCGTAGTATTGGAAAAGGGTTCGGAGGTGGGAGCTCATATCCTGTCAGGAGCGATATTGGAACCCTCAGCTTTAAACGAATTATTCCCGGACTGGCAGGAGCGTGAAGCGCCGCTGCTGACGGAGGTCACAGGTGAT
Organism: uncultured Granulosicoccaceae bacterium; assembly: GCA_937951215.1. GTDB lineage: Bacteria > Pseudomonadota > Gammaproteobacteria > Granulosicoccales > Granulosicoccaceae > CALFCE01. The sequence goes on along the minus strand of CALFCE010000102.1, from coordinate 3,199 downwards.
GAAATCTACTTCTATACCGGTCCGGAGAAAGCGCTGAAAATGCCCAATGCCCTGGTGCCCAAAACCATGCATAACGATGGCAACTACATTGTCAGTCTGGGTAATGTCACCCGCTGGCTGGCAGAGCAGGCAGAAGAGCTGGGGGTAGAAATTTTTCCGGGCTTTGCCGCCAGTGAGGTGTTGTTCCACGAGGACGGGAGTGTCAAGGGAGTTGCTACCGGTGATATGGGCAGAGGTAGTGATGGTGAGCCCAAAGACAGCTATGAGCCCGGGATGGAACTGCACGCCAAGTACACGATTTTTGCAGAGGGTTGTCGCGGAAGTCTTGGCAAACAGCTCATTCAACAGTTCAAGCTCGATGACGGTTGTTCACCCCAGCACTATGGCATCGGGCTCAAGGAGCTTTGGGAGATTGATCCACAACACCATCAACCCGGACTTGTCGTGCATGGTGTCGGCTGGCCACTCTCTGAATCAAGTTCAACAGGCGGTGCATTCCTCTATCACCTGGAAAACAATCAGGTGGTGGTGGGGCTGATTATCGATCTTAACTACAGTAACCCGCATCTGAGCACGTTTGATGAGTTCCAGAAATTCAAAACTCATCCGTCCGTCGCCAAGGTGCTAAAAGACGGTAAACGCATCAGCTATGGAGCACGAGCAATCGCCAAAGGTGGACTCAACTCCCTGCCCAAGATGACAATGCCGGGTGCCCTGCTGGTTGGATGCGACGCTGGCACACTCAATTTTGCCAAAATCAAAGGCAGCCATACCGCCATGAAATCAGGGATGGTCGCAGCTGAGGTGATAGCGGCAGCACTGCGAGGAGAAGATGAACGTGCTGGTGGCAAAGCCGAGTTGACCGAATACACCGAAGCTTTTGAAAGCAGTTGGGCTTATAAAGAATTGCAAAGCTCACGCAACTTCGGACCAGCCGTGCATAAATTCGGCACCCTTCTCGGAGGCGCTTTTAATTTTCTCGATCAGAATTTTTTCAAAGGGAAATTGCCCTTTACCTTTCGCGATGAAACACCCGACCATGCAACCCTGAAAGATGCATCGGATTGCAAAATGATCGACTATCCAAAACCCGATGGCAAACTGACTTTTGATAAGCCTTCGTCGGTTTTTCTTTCCAACACAAACCACGAAGAGGATCAGCCGGTTCATTTGCAATTGAAAGATCCGGCCGTGCCACTGACAACCAACTTGCCACGCTGGGCCGAACCCGCACAGCGCTATTGCCCGGCTGGTGTCTATGAAGTTGTTGAAAAAGACTCGGAGTCACTATTTCAGATCAATGCACAGAACTGCGTGCACTGTAAGACCTGTGATATCAAAGATCCCAGTCAAAATATCACCTGGGCGACTCCGGAAGGTGGAGGCGGCCCCAACTACCCCAATATGTAACAACCACCCCATACAACAGACACTTATAACGGTACTTATGCAAATTAATGCCGCCAATGATGAGCAAAATTGCTGCTTTATGTTAAATCTTGAATCATCTGGAGTTGTTCATTTGTAGCGTTGATGGTGGGGTGATACGCTGTTTCCAACAAACAAACACCATCAACTGCAGACATCAGGAGAATCTTATGGGTTGGTTTATCGTAGCTTTGATTATTGGCTGGGCAGCGGGTCGTAACTGGGACACCATCATGCGTATGGTCAACGAAAAGAAACACACTATCCAGACAAAATCCAATAACACGGATTCCTCTTCAGACTAGGCAACCGCGCTTTGGAAATGTTGTCTTGAGATTTGCAAAAGCGGGCTTTGCAAAAGCAACTGCCTGCAGACGCAAACAGCATGATATAAAAAAGGCCGGTATAAACCGGCCTTTTCTCGTTCTTGCTGTCGACATTATCGGCAGTCGACATTATCGAAAGTCAAAACTGCCAAACCCGACACTGCCAAACCCGGCACAGGCAGGACTGAACGCTAGCTGTCAGTAAAATCCGGCTTGCGCTTCTCGACAAAAGCAGCCATACCTTCTTTCTGGTCATTGGTGGCAAACAGAGAATGAAACATGCGTCGCTCAACAGCGACCCCTTCAGTTAGCGTTGTGTTAAGCGCAGCATCGACACTGGCTTTGGCCAGCATCACGGAAGGCATCGAATAGGATGCGATAGTCTGCGCCGTTTTAAGCGCCTCTTCCTGCAGTTGATCGACTGGAACAACACGAGACACCAAACCAGCTCGCTCAGCCTCCTCTGCCCCCATATTACGTCCGGTCAGGCACATCTCCATAGCTTTGGACTTACCCACCAGCCGTGTCAGTCGTTGAGTTCCTCCGGCACCGGGGATAATGCCCAATTTTATTTCGGGTTGTCCAAACTGCGCGTTATCTGCAGCAAGGATAAAATCACACATCATCGCAAGCTCGCATCCACCCCCCAGCGCATAACCGGAAACCGCGGCAATTACCGGTTTGCGAAAAGTAGTGATTCTCTCCCAACCAGCAGTGATGAAATTATCAACGTGGACATCAACAAAACTCTTGTCAGACATTTCCTTGATATCAGCACCCGCAGCAAACACTTTTTCGTTGCCGGTAAGCACAACGGCGGCAATCGCCCGATCAGATTCCCAGACATCGAGCACCTGTGTCAGCTCATCCATCAACGGGCTGCATAGTGCATTCATGGCCTGCGGGCGATGCAGACGGATCAACCCGACCTTGCCATGGGTTTCGACCTGCAAATTTTCAAAATTGTTCAGCTCACTCATGGGCACTGTGCTCTTGTCGCATTAAGAATATTACGGATTGTCAGGCTCAAAGTTGGTCGATGGCAACCGACAGGGTGCTTTCACCACCATCAATCACAATATGTCGGCCAGCATTGACCAGCGGCAGTTCATGCTCGGCAAAGTATCGGGAGAGCGCTACCAATGACTCTGCATAGTCCTGATCTGCGGAAGCATCAGACAACAGTTCATTCGCCGCCAGCGCCGATCGCGCCATGATCCACCCACCCGCAACTCGACCGCTCATCATTAAGTATTCAACCGAACCGGCAGCAGGTAATGCTGCATTTTGCTGGGACAACATCCACTCAGTGGTGGCTTCCAGAGCCTCTATGGCAGGGCCAAGGCGAGCAGCTATTGCCTGCAGATCGTGTTGATTGGATTTCTCCAGTTCGGCCAGCGTCACTCGCATGTCCGCGACCAGTTCCGACATTCCCTGCCCCCCAT
>CALFCE010000101.1 GCA_937951215.1 uncultured Granulosicoccaceae bacterium | reverse complement strand
ACAACTCAGTAGAGTCGGATCTATCGGGTGTCTGCCGACGGAGTGATCATTGGTATGGATGCCAATGACAAGCCTCCATGGACGGATTTACGGCGTCTCCGGCGGTAGATTCCCGACAGAGCCGACGGTTCCAAATTCAATAGAATCACTCAATCAGAAAGAGCACCATCAGACAACTCAGTAGAGTCGGATCTATCGGGTGTCTGCCGACGGAGTGATCATTGGCATGGATACCAATGACTAGCCCTCCATGGACGGATTCACAGCGTCTCCGTTGGCTGATTCCCGACAGAGCCGACGGACCAAGCAATCACCGATCGGCATTCAGAAAACAAAAAACCCCGCGACAAAGCGCGGGGTCTTGTACAACCAAAACAACTGCTGTGATCAGGTATACAGCTGAGGAGCGCCGACTTCCTGATGCAACTGATTCGACTCCTGCTCGGATATATTCAAACCCTTCGCAAGTTGATCAAGGTATTGTGCTTCAGCCTGAGTATCCAGATCTACTGACATCAGCGACAACAGATAGACCTGCTTTTCCATGCCACGGGGAACACTTCGAATAAAACCGGCAACGTCCAGCGGACTGGCCATCTCATTGCGAATGAACTCAGCCTCTTCGGCAGAAATATCTCCCAGCTTGCCCACGATGTTCTGCTGTTCTTTCTGATCTACAGTACCATCGGATTTCGCAGCATTAACCATGGCGCGAATCAACAAAGCTGCTTGCTCATTTTGCGCTGTATCCGGTGCTGCCTGGGCCTGGGGCTGCCCCATACCGGGAGCTTGTCCCTGAGCTTGTCCCATTGCTTGCCCCAACAATCCACCCAAGCCGCCAGCAGCACCACCGGCGCCCGCTGCACCGCCAGCTCCAAGAAGACTGCCCAACATGCCACCCAGGTTACCGCCCTGCGCACCGCCCATCTGGCCACCACCGGCCTGACCGCCCAGCAAACTACCCAACATGCCGCCCATGCCACCAGCGCCACCGCCCTGCTGGCCTGCACCCAGTAAATTTCCAAGTACATTTCCACCGGTACCGCGTGACATCGCCCCGCTCAGTAACATTTTTCCCAGCGTTCCGACTAAGTTCATTCAATTCTCCAAATAAAAAGCGAAGGCGCACAGCACCTAAGGGTTGCGCTGCCCAGTGTGGATGAAATGGTTACGATATTGACCTAATACAAGAGTGTAGCGCTTATCTATTGCAATTAGACACAGTTATCACGACTTTGTCGTGCACAAACAATCAAAATGCGCTCGCCGCCTCACGATTTCACTGCGGTCAGGATTCTTGCCTTAAACGAGCTAGACAATACCCTGCTCACGCAAGGCACGAATTTCCGCTTCATCGATTCCCAACTGTTCAGCCAGTACGATATCCGTATGCTCACCCAACAACGGTGGCGCTCGATTATATTCGATTTCAGTATCTGAATATTTGATCGGATTGGCGACACCGGGTGCGGTTCCTGCCAAGGGATGATCCAATTCTATCTGCATGCCGCGAGAGCGGATTTGCGGATCCTGAAACGACTCGGCGATAGAATTAATCGGCCCACAAGGAACGCCCCTGGCATCACAGCCTTCCTGCCACCAGCTCTTGGTTTGTTGCATCAGCACCGGCTCCATCAACGCCAGTAATTCAGTGCGGTGAGCGACTCGTGAAGGATTGCTGGAAAAACGGGCGTCCTCCGCCCATTCAGGGTGCCCGGCCAATTCGGCAAACTGACTGAACTGTCCGTCATTGCCAACAGCGAGGTTTATTTCACCATCTGCCACTGAAAAGACCTGGTAGGGCACCAGACTGGGATGTGCATTACCCATACGGGTTGGTACATTATCACTGCACAGGTAATTGACTCCCTGGTTTGCAAGCCAGGCAACCGCGGTATCCAGCAAGGCGAGATCAATATGCTGGCCGCGCCCGGTTTGGCGCCGCGCATGTAAAGCGGCAAGACAAGCGTTGCTGGCATACATACCAGTCATCAGATCGCAAATTGCGATACCGGTTTTTTGTGGTTCACCTCCGGCTTGCCCGGTCAAACTCATCAGACCACTCATGCCCTGGATCAGCAAATCGTATCCCGCTCTCTCGGCATAGGGGCCGGTTTGCCCGAATCCGGTAATCGAGCAGTAAATCAGCTCCGGGTTGACAGCCGATAATGAGGCGTAATCCAGACCATACTTCTCAAGCCCGCCAACCTTGAAGTTTTCCACCACAATATCGGCTTTCGCAACCAACCTTTTTATCAGGGCCTGACCCGGCTCCGCTGCCATGTCAATGGTCACTGATCGTTTGCCCCGGTTGGCAGACAAGTAATAGGCACTTTCACTGGTCTCCTCGGCAGACTCAGCGTTTCTGAGATAAGGCGGGCCCCAGCTGCGGGTATCATCGCCGCGAACAGGACGTTCGATTTTGATGACATCTGCGCCCAGATCTGCCATCAACTGAGTGGCCCAGGGCCCGGCCAGTATACGGCTGAGATCCAAAACGGTTACATCACTTAACGGCCCTGCCATGAATTTCGCCCTGTTGGAATAAAGAGATGTAGAAAGAGTATGTATTAAAGCTAGCGCGTAAGGGCAGGTGCAGGATGGTCGATTCCACCTTTACTGGTACGTGTTGCTGTCGGCATAAAACTGTTGGCGACCAACAAATAAAATTGAGTTCCCAAAATCATAGAGGCAAACCAGAGATGCAGCGGTTGGGCAAAAGCCGGCACATGCATACGGTCAAGCGACAAGCCCATGACCATTGTCGCCGTCACCAAACCCAACAGTATTCCGGCAAACAATCGACAGGCAGCAGGTAATCTGGAATCCCTGAAAATCAGCACCACCAGCAGCAGGTTAATCAGCACCGTCGGATAAGCAAAGAGCCGGTGAAAAGAAAATATTACCGGCAAGTTGTCAATCCACAAGTGCCTGTTCTCGTTGTTGCTCTGTTTTGCAATCAAATCTACCGCCTCACGAACCTGCGTGCCGACGACTATTTGCACCAGACTTGCGACTAGCGCTCCCAGCAACAACCACCAACACAGACGCGACATCTTACCGCTGTGATGTGCAAGCCATTGTGGCTTTTGCGAACGCACGTAGGTGTAGATCAATAGACCAACGATGACTTGCGCTACCAGCATATGCACGGTAATCATGCCCGGTGCGAGATTGCTCGCGACCACACGTGAGCCAAGCCAACCTTGAAAAACGACCAGCAGAAACGCGCCCAACGACACATGAAAAATCGTGGCATCACGGGCGCGCTGGGACAGCGATGCCAGCAAAGTCATCAAAATAAAAAAACCGGTGAGCACACCGAGTAGTCGGTTGAGGTACTCAGTCCAGGTTTTTCTGACGTTGAATGTGGTCTCTGCATAACCTCGATCAGCGTATATTTGCTGATAGTTGTCGGGCAGTTCCGCTGCACTTAACGGTGGGATCCACTGACCAAAACAAGTAGGCCAATCCGGGCAGCCCATACCGGAACCCGAGGCCCTGACGATACCTCCAACCAGAATCAGTAGATAAATGATCGCCACCGTCGATGCAGCTGTCACACGAAATCTTTTGTCTGCAGCTGTATGGTTTGTTATCCCTTGAGCTCGACCCGATCCACTGTCAGCTTGCAACTCGCTTTGCAATTTGGATTTGTTCATTAATGTGAAATACCCTGAAACTTTTACTTAGCAGTGGAATCTTAAAATTTAACAACTGATGGAGAAGCTGTTGCCACAGCAGTGGCTTTACAGGGCCTTTAATTCCGACTGGCAATTCCGACTGGCAAAACAGGCTGGCAAACCGGGTTTGCAAAATCGGCAATTTGCCAGGCTCACAGCCCACATTTTCCGAAAGTACAGTATATCTCATGCGGCTCGATAATTCGGCCACCTACAGCTATTCAGCACGCCAGGCATTATGACCATTTTTCAAAAAGTGCTTAACAACAACACTGTCATCTGCGGTGAAATACTCGATGTTCTGCGATCTGTCGTGTTTTGTGCTGTCATGGTGGTGCTCACAGGCTGTGCCAGCCCGGAAACCCTGCAAGCCGGTCAACGCTTCACTTTTGACGAAACTACCCTGCCGCAATGGGAGCAGCGGGACTTCAAGGGCAAGACTCGCTATGAGCTGGTCGATCTTGACGGGGAATCAGTATTACAGGCTACTGCGGACAATACCGCATCACTTCTGTATCGACAGCAAGATATCGACTTGTTGGCCACACCGCTGGTGCGCTGGCGTTGGCGGATCAGGAACACCTACCCAAGCCCTGAAGACACGGCTAATGGTGAACGTTCACGTAACGGTGATGACTATCCGGCGCGGTTTTACGTCGCCATCCAGACGGGATTGATGCCTTGGGAAACCATCACCATCAACTATGTCTGGTCTTCCAGCGAACCTGTTGGCGCAGCATGGGATAACGCCTTCACCGACAAGGCACGCATGTTGGTGTTACAGAGCGGTGAAAGCAAAAAAATGCAGTGGATCACGGAGACTCGGGATTTAGTCGCAGATTTCCGCCAGCTCTTTGGAATCGAAGCAAGCCAAATCAATGGCTTTGCTGTGATGGTAGATGGTGATAACAGCTCTCAAGATGGACAGGCCTGGTTTGCGGATATCGAATTCCTGCCACGTCCCTAGCCGGGACCATTCATCAGGATTTTCCTCGAGATTCAGACTGCGACTGGCGGCCGGATGCAAGGGAGTTTTTTTTGGCGTTTTGTAGTCGTTTTGTCTCACTGATGATTGTTCCCGGTATGGACTCTACACGACAGCATGATAAAGTCTGTCGATGGACAGACGGTCATTCAACAAAATGTGCTCCGGTTTACTGGCCGGTGCCGCCAACATGAGCCTTGCAGCCAGAAACAGTTATGCTGCAAACCAGCCAGCCTTTCCCCGCACCGCCTTGCTTGATCCGGATGGCAATCCATTGCACCCCTCGGCATTGGCAACTGGCACTGCTTATATTTTTAACTACCCCTTTGTGACAACACCGTGCTTCATCATTCGATTGCGATCGGAACAAGGGACGGCCGGTGAATCAGGACCCACCACCTTGCTCGACAAAGCTGGAACTGAATACCAATGGCAGGGTGGTGTTGGTGACGATAATTCCATTGTCGCTTTCTCGGCAATTTGCACTCACAAAATGTCACATCCGGCAAAGCCGGTCAGTCATTTGAATTTTCGCAATGAAGAGAAAATATTTTTTGATCGCGATGGAAAAAAGCAGCAGCAGAGCCAATTAATTTATTGCTGTTCAGAACACAGTGTGTACGACCCGTCTGCGGGAGCCAAGGTACTCAGTGGGCCTGCTACCCAGCCCTTGGCGGCAATCGAATTGGAACTTAACGACAAAGACGAGCTGATCGCAGTTAACAGCTACGGCGGTAATATGTACGACGACTTCCTGCAGAAATTCGGCTTCCGTCAGGCGATGGAACAAAACGTCAGCGATCCCGCTACACCCAGTGGTGATCACGCCCGAATTACTGCAGCCGAAGACTACTCAACGCTGCAAATTCTCTGTTGAACCCCTACCCTCTCACCAACACCGTCAAATTACGCCGCAAGTCCAACAGAATCAGCGCCCGGCTGCAATCTGGCCAGGCCGGTGAAATCGGCCGGAAATTGCCTCTCACAATCGCAAAAACAGCAACTTTATCCGTCCAATGCACTCAAAACAGGCGAAGTTCGCTCAAGAGAATGTGAACCGCTACCGATTGATTAAAAAGTAAGATAGAGTTTCGCAGATGAATCCGCTCAGCGCAGACGCTCGCGCCATCAGAAGATTGAAACGTCAGGACCTGGTAAACGGCCTTGATGATGAACTGTGGAAGAAGTTGACACCCCATATATCGCTGCGCGAGCTCAATGCAGGCGAGATTCTCTTTGAAGCTGGACACACCAGC
>CALFCE010000100.1 GCA_937951215.1 uncultured Granulosicoccaceae bacterium | reverse complement strand
CCGGGATTGGCGACCAGGCGCGCGTTCTTGATCTGCTCCCGATTCATTTCCGGCAGACCATAAGCTGCCTCCTGCACCAACGCCTCGGCCGCATGCCCTTTGCCGTACCACTGCTCCCACACCGCGATGTCTTTTATACGAAAGTCCGCCGACAGATCAACGATCTTCGCACCGTGCTCCAGCACCTTGGCGGCAGACTGCATCGAGGTACGGTTGGGGGTCGCGAAAAAGACCAGGTCGCAATCAGCAATCGGGCTCTCATCATGGTTAACAAAGACCAGATCGGTATGCCCGCGCAGGCTCGGGAAGGTACTGTCAACGCGCTGACCAGCATTAGCGCTGGAACTCACGAACCCGATATTGACATCAGGATGGGGAAGTAAAATTCGCAGTAGCTCCGCACCTGTATATCCGGAGCCACCCACAATACCGATAGTTTTCATTACCTGTTGCCTGTCTAAATCAATTCCTGGTCTCGAACTATAGACTAACCGACAAACCTGCCGGCTGCCATGCTCTTGCTGACCAAACAGCAAACAGGCTCACAACAAGTCTTGAAAACTGTCTCGATTAACAGACTGGAAAACCAAACTCCCGCAACAATCACAGAGGATTGAGTTGCTGCGGGAGTTTGAAAGGCGTGCTACCAGGCCGCAGACAATGGCAACACGATACTGCGAGGATAAAGCTTTCGGTTTTGCTCTAGTCGATGACCAATGGCTTAGCGTGGACCATTAAAATTTCCGAGGTCACCCCAGCGAGCTCCGTACACTTGTTCGCCATGCACATAAAAAACCGCATCATCAACAAACAACGATCGATCATTACCTCGCTGCGGTCCCCATGGCATTTGCGGAGTTGCTGCTTCAACTATGATCTTGCCGGCATCGCTGATGCCTGCGTCATCACCGGTGCGGATTTCAAACGCGTGCAGGCCACTTTCTCGCCAGAAATACCAGGTCCGCGGGCCATCGAAAAAATCAGGCGGTATATCTGCGACGTCGATCGAGAAAGCGAGACGTCCGGGCTCGCCATCACGCTCAGGACGATAGGTAATACCGTGGTGATCATATAATGCGCTGGATTCGGTACCACGCTTGCCGATTTCCAGAGACTGCACTTCACGCGGATCAGCAGGATTCGACACGTCAAACAGAGACACTTTCACACCCTGCGTAAACGCACCGCGCCCACCGTCACCAAAGCCTGAGGTATCAGGTATCGCACCCTTGCCCAAGCCCAGCAAATGGTTTTCACCCACCGGATGCAAGTAGTCGGAATACCCTTCTATTTCCAGTTCGCCTGCAAGGAAAGGTGATGATGGATCTGACAGGTCAATCACATAGAGTGGGTCTGTTTGCCTGAATGTCACCAGGTAAGCCTTGTCACCCAGAAAGCGCGATGCATACAACTGCTCGCCCGGTTTACCAATATGAGCAGGACGTTGCTCGTTGGGCAGCCTCGCAATCTCCTGCAATCGACTACCGTCACCAGGCTGCAACACGGTCAGAAATACCGGGCTGCCGGATGCCGAACTGTTGAACGAGTCATCGATAAATCCAAACTCATTGCTGTCGTTATAGGTAGCAACCCGCAACACACCGTTGCGTTCGCTCATGCGGAACGGGCGTTGATCGGCATTCCAGCCAAGATGGCCGAGTACGGTGCCGGTACCACGGTACTGCAAACCGCCATCAACAAAATCAAATTGGTGTATTTCAGTAGTGGTGGATGGGATCGACGGTGGAATTGGCTGCGTTATCGGTTGGCTAACAACATCCGGCTCATCAACAGCCCCGTCAACAGGTTCAACGTCAGGCTCGCCAACCGGCAGTGGCACCGGATCCACTATCACATCGCCTTCAAAAATACCGTAATTGTAGCTGGTCGTCGCAAGATAGACGGCATTCGGAGATGCATACAGGGTTTCAGTTGATCCCAGGTAACACACACTGTCACTGAGCGACAGGTCGTCGAGGTTAATCACCGCCAAGGTCACAATATCGGGTACGTAATAGGCACTTTCCGGTGTGTCGGAAACAAAACAATTACCAGCGCTGGCCAGGGGTTGTGTCAGGCCATCCGACTCGCGTGTAAATTGAGGCAGCAAGTCGTTGATGTCCGCATTCTGCACCAGATCGGGATAGGACACGGAAGGGTCATAGGGGTTAACGCCCTCCAGCACAGGGAAATATCTCGATGCCAGATAAAGACGATTATCAACTACGCGGCTGGAGACGATTTGACCGTCGATAGTCACGGTATCGCTCACTGCCGGATTGCCGGGGTCACCGACGCTGAGTTTGCGAATACTGGAACCACTGTTGCCCCAATAAGAAGGAGTGTCCCAGTATCCCCAGTACCCACCACCAAAACCTGCAGCAGTCACCACAAGTGATGATTCACTGCCATTGCCCGTCAAGTACATACCGTCCACATAGTGGCCTTGAAGCCCGAGTTCCGTTTCAGATATCAATGTGGCGTCTGCGGCTGCACTGTCTAGTTGCAACACTCGCAGACGGACAGACGACGGTGGCGCAGCAATCGAAGAATCTGCAATCACATCGATGCCGCCATCAATAGGTTGCGGGCCATAGTTGTATTGGTCATCCAGCACATAGAGGTATTGACCGTCGCTTTTGATGCGGTCAGCTTCGTCGACACCGATCTCCTGCACGTTTGTCGTGGTGAAATCTGCGTTGCCGCCGGTGCCAGCGCCATCCGCGCCCGAACTATCACTGGCACTCTCTGAAGTAACAGCCTCATCGATGGAAGGTGAAGCCTGCGGCACCGCTGGAGCACCGATCCCGGTTGGCTCCAGATTGGTACCACCGCCATGATGGTTGATCAGCGCACCGCGCAGGGAATCCGAAAATTCACCTGCATCTGATAGCAGTCGCAAAGAGCGGGCTGCATTCACACCGCCGGGCTGCAACGGGTCAGTGTCTGCTGTTGAGGTGCCACTGTCGCTGCAGGCGCTGAGAAACAGCACGCTGCTGCTGGCTACCACGATAGCAACTTGTCGCAAATTGAAACTGCGATCATTGTTGCGATTGGACATAGAACTGCCAGGTTTTATCATTTCCATTGGTTACTCCTGTTACTTCTTGACTCTGTGTAGGCAAATTGCCTGGCCCTGAAAAAATCTGTTTCAGAATAAAACCTTGATCAAGAATAGAACCTTGATCAAGACGGGCCGGACTCTGGTCGACCGAAACCGACCCTGAATTCAACTACCGATAAAAAGGTACAAACTAAAGCGGCCAAAATTCAGCCACCCACTATCTTTGGGATATTTATCCCAACTATATACTGTTTACGACTGAAAGCAACCGGATTTCAGCGGTTTTTCGTTACACACTTCTGGTTATCAAGTGACAGAGCAAAAACATCATAAAATTCAGATAGTTGTGAATCGAAGAAAAGTCTCAAATCTGATTTCAGCCCGGTAAACGACCCCAGGCACCCCATTAATACCCGGTTTGCCTGGACCTGAAAGGAGACTCTTGAACAAAAATGGCCCTCGCCGCGACGACACCGTCACCACTGCCCTGCTGAAATTGACGCTGGAAGCCTGATCCACTGTGTTACCCATACCGGCACGCCAAGGGGCGAAGATAAAGAAGCATTGACGGCCTGATCATGTCATCGCATTCGCCAGCAATTCCTGCCCGGCAAATCCCCTGAAGCGCGGTAGCAGGGCGGGTTTGAGCTGGCATGGCGGGAAACCGGGATACTCGTTTGTTCAGGCATACGGATTGCAAAACATAAGCGCTCATAAATGGATTTACACCGATGGATCAGGACGACATCAAAAAAGCAATTGCGAGCAGGGAAATAGAGCTTTGGTTTCAGCCCATCGTGTCCCTCGAAGACCTGGCGGTTGTCGGGTTTGAAGGACTGGTTAGATGGAGACACCCAAGCAAAGGGGTACTGGGACCAGCCGCATTTATCGAACACGCATTATCGAAACCACTCAGAGATTCCTTCAACCAGCTGGTGCTGGAGCAGGCAATTCAGTTTGCTCACAAGACAGCGGACTGGCCGCAATTGAAAGTATCGGTCAATTTCGCGGGCGATGTGTTTAACGACTGCCGTCTACCCAGTCAAATTCAGCAGCTGTTGGATGTTTACGGTGTGATGGCGAAAAAGCTGGCTATCGAGGTCACCGAAGTTGATGCCATCTCTTACAAACAGGCAGAGCCTGTGTTCAATCAACTATCGGAAATGGGATTGTCGATATCAGTTGATGATTTCGGAACCGGCTTCGCATCCCTCACTCACGTCAGGCACATTCCATTAAGTTCGTTAAAAATCGACAGAAGCTTTGTACTTGCCATGGAAGAAAGCCCTGAAGATTCCATTATTGTTGAAAACGCCTGTAACCTTGGAACTTCACTGCACCTGGACGTCATTGCCGAGGGTGTGGAACGGCCAGATCAAATCGAGATGCTGCGGGGGTTTAATTGTACACACGCGCAGGGTTTCTACTTCTCGGC
>CALFCE010000099.1 GCA_937951215.1 uncultured Granulosicoccaceae bacterium | reverse complement strand
AACCAATGCAAAGCTTGCCTATGATTTCGGTCCGCCACTTGAAACAGTCATGGCTGATTATCTTGCCGAAAATGCCCCTTACAAGCCGGGTCTCGACGGCCGTATAACCCGAAAGTAAAATTCAGCTGGTTAGTTTGTATTGCTCGGGCCGGCAACAATCTTGTTGCCGGCCCCCGCAAATTGGGTCACGATCCAGCCTGAAATCCAAGCTGCAATCGCAATCTGCAATCCGGCCTGCAATTAAAGCTGCGATTCAGGTCGCGCGTCAGGAATGGGCGTGATCCGGATTAACGGAACACATCAAAAGCGACCGACCCTCGCTGTTAACCGAATCACCCGCTGCCTGTCTTTCCTTTTCCGGATCGCAGGTATCGACTTCCAGAAACCATGGGAAACCTACCTGAGGTAAGTGGAACTCAACACCATGATCTGATGAGTTAAGCAACAACAATATCGCTGCATTGTGTTGCTGCGTGGAGTTCGGGGTCAGATCTTCCATTTCAGCAAAGCAACCCGCATCGCCGCAAATCATCATGCCGAGAAAACGACAATCGGGATCATTCCATTGTTGTTCGCTCATGATAGCTCCATCGCTGGAGAACCATTGTATATCCGGCACCGAAAACGCCCTGGAACGATTTTTTCCATGTAAATATTTATTCCGCCTGAGCACCGGAAACTGCTTGCGTAATCTGATCAACTTCTTGACGAACTCAAAATGGATCTGATCGTGTTTTTTTGCAGACCAATCCAGCCATGTTGTCTCGTTGTCTTGACAGTAGGCGTTATTGTTTCCCAATTGCGTGTGTCCGAATTCATCACCAGCCAACATCATGGGGATACCCTGGGACAGAAGCATTGTTGCCATTAAATTTCGGCGTTGTCGATTTCGTATCGCGTTGATTTCCGGATTATCTGTCGGCCCCTCAGCCCCGTGGTTGCAGGAATAGTTGGCATCGTGCCCATCCTGGTTATTCTCACCATTTGCCTTGTTGTGTTTTTCGTTGTAACTGACCAGATCGCTTAGAGTGTAACCATCGTGTGAGGTGATGAAGTTGATGCTGGCAGTGGGTTTGCGTTTTTGCCATTCAAAAATATCACTTGAGCCATGAATACTTCTCGACAGGGCCTGAACCTGATTCTCCCTGCCATGCCAGAATTTTCGAATATTGTCACGGTACTGATCATTCCATTCGGACCAGCCCGGTGGAAAATTTCCAAGCTGGTAACCGCCGGGTCCGCAGTCCCAGGGTTCTGCAATAAGCTTTGTGCCCCGCAAGGTCGGATCCTGGGTAATGGTATCGAGAAATCCGCCCCGAGGTTTATAGCCGGACGCTTCTCGTGCAACGATGGTCGCCAGATCAAATCTGAATCCATCTACATGCATATGTTCAACCCAGTATCGCAGGCTGTCCATAATCATTTGAAGCACCCGAGGATGCGAGCAGCGCACGGTGTTGCCACAACCGCTGTCATTGATGTAGTAACGAGGATTCTGCGCGAGACGATAGTACGAGGCGTTGTCTATGCCGCGGTAGCATAGCGTTGGTCCGAGTTCATTCCCTTCGGCTGTGTGGTTATAGACAACATCAAGAATTAATTCGATGCCCGCATGATGCAGGCTTTTGACCATCTTTCTGAACTCTTCAACCGGATTGCCTTCACTGTAGCGTGCATCGGCTGCAAAAAAACTTAAAGAATTATAACCCCAATAATTGCTGAGATTCTTTTCCTTCAGATAGGTATCGTTGACAAACGTGTGTATGGGTAACACTTCAAGCGCGGTGACCCCGATCTCTTGTAAATGGCCAATGACCTGTTTCTGACCTGCTGCTGCATAAGTCCCGCGGCGGCTACGACCAAGTTTGCCAATGCGCTTGGTCAGGCCTTTGATGTGTGTTTCATAAATCACACTGTCAAACAGTTTGGTACGCGGATGGGTATCGCCACGCCAATTGTAATCATCCACGGTAACCACACACTTCGGAATATTGTGGGCATTGTCGCGTGGGTCAAATGAAAGGTCTGCGTCCGGGTGGCCAGCAATATAGCCAAGGTTTTCGTCGGTTTGAATCAATGGGCCATGGTGTTGTCTGGCGTATGGATCGAGTAACAGTTTGTGGTGATTGAAGCGGTGACCTCGCTCCGGGTCGTATGGGCCGTAGACTCGATAACCATAAAGATCACCAACATTGACCTCCGGTATCAACCCGTGCCAGATGTCACTGGTACGTTCGGGTAGCGGTATTCTTGCAAGCTCGCGTGTACCGGAAGGTTCAAACAGGCACACTTCGACTTTCTCGGCATTGGCTGAGAAAAGAGCGAAGTTAACTCCCTCGGGAGTGACTGTCGCGCCAATGGGATAGGGTGTGCCCGGCAGGACTCTCATTTGAGTTGGGGGTCGTCTGGTTATGTGCAGCTAACAGCCGTGCGCAGGAGTAGTTTGCGACCTGTAAGGCCTGATCGGGTCGGAACCCGAGCGGTGAAATTGGAATCGTGCGGTTTCATACTGCAATTTTTTATCAAAGAACAGGTCTTACACTTTCAATGCCACAGTGTCGTGGTATCCGGTAATCTTTGTGCCGGTTTAGCCATGGTGGCCCCAAGGTTGCGTTCAATTGTCGTCAGGCACGTAGTATATTACATTGTAACCGCACTGTTTCGACGTCAAACAGTGCATAATGTCTCTGCAAGACCCCTGCTGGAAAAGGGAAGCCAACGGTGAAAAAAGAGTCTGCCATGAATGACAAACCAAACAAAGCCTCAGCGACCTCCAAGACTGCTCTGGAAAATGGAAGTTCACAGGAACACTGGTCTGAAGACCCAGGAAGAGATTCGGTCGGTAATGATATGCGTTTTATTTCCAGGCTGTCGAGATCAACACTGGCGCTGATCCTGGCAGGTGGGCAGGGTAGCCGCTTACACGAGCTGACCACTTGGAGAGCCAAACCTGCAGTACCTTTTGGAGGCAAATTTCGTATTATCGATTTTGTGCTGTCAAATTGCATAAATTCTGGAATCCGACGGGTAGGTGTCATTACACAGTACAAATCACACTCGCTGGTTGCGCATATTGTTGGTGGCTGGTCGGGCTTTAAAGCAGAATTTGGCGAGTTTGTCGAAATTCTACCGGCATCAATGCGTACCGGGTCAGAGTGGTACAAAGGAACTGCAGATGCGTTGTACCAGAACCTCGACATTATACGCACTCACCGCCCCGAATATGTCTTGGTGTTGGGCGGTGACCATATTTACAAAATGGATTACGGTCCAATGCTTGCGCATCACAAACAGCAGTCAGCCGATTTGACCGTATCTTGCATCGAAGTCAGCGCAGAGGAGGCCGCTAACACCTTTGGTGTGGTGGTCGTGGATGAAAACGACGCGATAATCGGTTTCGAAGAAAAGCCGGCGGTGCCCACTGAAATACCGGGGCAGCCCGGACGGGTTCTGGCATCGATGGGGAACTACGTATTCAACACTGGTTTTTTGTATGAACAACTTATCAGGGACAAGGATGATCCTGACAGTAGCCATGATTTCGGTCACGATATTCTACCTCATGTTTTGGGCAAGTACCGTCTGGGTGCTTATCGGTTTGATGCCGGTGGATTGCAAAAAGATAGCCCGGTAAAATCTTATTGGCGCGACGTCGGTACGCTTGATGCATTCTGGGAAGCCAACATGGAGCTGGTCACTCTGAGCCCGGAACTGGACCTGTACGACAAGAGCTGGCCAATATATACCTCTCAAATGCAACTACCATCAGCCAAATTTGTTCATGACGATGATGATCGCCGTGGTATGGCCATCAATTGTATTGTGTCTGGCGGTTGTTTGATCTCGGGAGCGTCATTGCACCGATCCTTGCTGTTCTCGAACGTGCATGTCAGATCCTATTCTTCCATTGAAGATTCGATTCTTTTACCTGATGTGACTGTGGGCAGAAATTGTGTGGTTAAACGAGCGATTCTCGATCGAGGTTTGTCCCTACCTGAAGGAACAGAGGTTGGTGTCAATCGGGAAGAAGATCTGGCGCGAGGGTTTCGTGTGACCCCGAACGGGGTGACGCTGGTTACCCCGGACCATCTTAACCAGTCAGTTCATCAAGTTCGCTAAATGCCAGTACTCAGTCACAGCGAACTTTCCGAACAGGAGATTTTTGAGCTTGTTCGGGGAGTGCACCCAGATCCATTTGCCTGTCTCGGCTTGCACAGTAGCGCAGGCGGAAAAGTAGTACGCAGTTTGTTACCCCGAGCGCTTGCTGTATCAGTGATAGACGGTAGCGGTTATTCGTGCCAGATGTCGAAAATTCATGAGGCTGGCTTATTTGAGCTTCGGGATAAGGATTTACCCGACGGCTATCGGCTGGCTGTTGAGACAGAGCAGGGCGTCTCAACCATTGATGATCCCTATTCGTTTGCGCCCGTGTTGGGCGAGGTTGATCATTTCCTGCTGGGCGAAGGTACTCACGAGCAACTCTTTCAAAGGCTGGGTTCCCATGTCACCGACATTGAAGGGGTATCTGGAGTTCAGTTTGGTGTCTGGGCACCGAATGCCAGCACATGCAGCCTAATCGGCGATTTCAATCATTGGGATGAGCGCTCCCACGCCATGAGAAAACACCATACAAGCGGTTTGTGGGAGATTTTTATTCCCGGAATACAGGCCGGTGTGAAGTATAAGTACGCATTGCACGATAGGCATGGCATCAGATTGCCCGACAAGAATGATCCTTATGCTCGCTACTTTGAACCTCCGCCTGGAAACGCTTCCATCGTCTACGAATCCGGATACAGTTGGCGGGACCAGAGTTGGCAACAAGCCAAGCGAAATGAGTTGGCGCTGGACAAGCCGGTTGCGATATATGAAGTACATCTCGCGTCGTGGCGTCACACAATGCCGTCGGAATCGCATGGTTACCGTGAGCTTGCCGAGCATTTGATACCTTACGTGCGGGACAATGGCTACACACATCTTGAGTTAATGCCTGCTACAGAGCATCCCTTTGCCGGTTCCTGGGGGTATCAGCCGATCGGTTTGTTCGCCCCATCGCACAGGCTGGGCACACCGGATGATTTTCGTTATTTTGTCGATCAATGTCACCAGGCCGGCATTGGTGTAATTATGGATTGGGTGCCTGCCCATTTCCCAGCCGATGATCATGGTTTGGGTCACTTTGATGGCACTCACCTCTATGAGCATGCTGATCCAAAACAGGGGCGACATAAAGACTGGGATACCCTTATCTACAATTTCGGGCGACATGAGGTCTGCAATTACCTGTTGTGTAATGCATTGTTCTGGCTGCGTGAATTCCATCTCGATGGTCTTCGTGTCGATGCGGTTGCATCCATGTTGTATCTCGACTATTCCCGTGGTGATGGAGAATGGGTGCCTAATCAGCATGGGGGAAATCACAATCTGGAGGCAGTGCACTTTTTGCAGCGGATGAACCAACTGGTGCACAGAGAAGGTTGTATCACCATGGCTGAAGAATCTACGTCATGGCAGGGCGTTTCCCATCCTGTGGAGTACAACGGGCTTGGGTTTACCTACAAGTGGAATATGGGTTGGATGAACGATATGCTCGAGTACATATCGACAGACCCGGTACACCGAAAACACTGTCACAATAAACTGACTTTCGGTTTGACCTATGCCTTTTCGGAAAACTTTGTACTCCCAATTTCCCATGATGAAGTTGTTTATGGCAAAGGATCCTTAATCGAAAAAATGCCGGGCGACAGCTGGCAGTCCTTTGCCAATCTGCGTTGCTTTCTGGCGTTTATGTATGGCTATCCAGGGAAAAAACTTCTGTTTATGGGAAGCGAGTTTGCCCAAAAACAGGAATGGTCCCATGATCGTCAGCTGGACTGGGACCTGCTCGCGTCTGAGCCCCACGCTCAAGTATTGCAGTTGACAAAACAACTGAATCAATTCTATCGGGATGAACCTGCCATGCATCGCGGTGATTGCGACGAGCTGGGTTTTCAATGGATTGATTGTGACGACTCCGAACAGAGTATCGTGTCGTTTTACAGACGCGTGCCGCGCTCTCCGGAGGCTGTAATTTTTGTTTGCAATTTTACTCCCGTTGTCCGGCAGGCTTATCGTCTGGGTGTCCACGATGTGGGTTGCTATCGTGAAATTCTGAATACAGATGAACTGAGTTTCGGAGGCAGTGGTGTGATCAACAGTGGTCCTCTAACGACCGAAGACAGCCCCGCACATAATCTACCTCAAAGCCTTGAGATTACCTTGCCTCCGCTTGCTGTTATCGTTTTAAAGCAGAACCCATAAGGAAAACCCCTTTCCATTCTGCCTGACCGCCCACAACCGAGGGTCTTC
>CALFCE010000098.1 GCA_937951215.1 uncultured Granulosicoccaceae bacterium | reverse complement strand
GCCGGATGATAGGCCGCGAGACTCTGACGCAGCTGGTCAGGGGTATCATTAGCGGGATCTACCGTGACAAACAGCGAATGAAACAACTCCAGAGGCTTATCCGGGTCTTCTTGCAAAATAGCGAGAGCATCAGCAATTCTTTTTAACGAAATTGAACACATGATCTGGCAATTGCTATAGCCAAAAAATACGAGCATATGCTTGCCCGAGTAAGTCTTTTCGGTGACCGATTGCCCGAAATGATCAAGCAGCAAAAACGGACCACCGATGTTTGACAAGTCTGCGGGTAACGGGCCCGGTGTCGCCACAGCAGATGCCGGATCCCCTGCATCGACAGCAACACCAGAGTCTTGATGTTTTTCAGTACCATGAGCATATAGGCTTGCGGAGGGTATCGAAAGTAAACAAAGCAGCGCTGCAGCTGCAATCAACAGTATTTTTGGAGAGCTGTTGCGCATCTATTCAAAGTACTCGTCGTCTGCCTGTTGCCCAAGGCCCAGGTAACCATCGCGTTTGATAATGGCTTTGACGCGTTCATCATGTTCGTGCCAATTCCTGGCCATACCAGCATCTTTGCCGCTGCGAGCAACCCACGCCTCGGAATATCGAGTTGCCTTTAACCATTTTCCCTCAGGAGGACGAACATTCTGCACCTGGAAAAAACGCACGCCCTGATGAGTGGTGAACAGCCCGTTCACGTCGACCACCTGGCCGCAATAATTCCAAAGCTCATCAGCAGCACCGGAAAAATCTGTCAGATTTTTGGCGACCAAAACCGTACCGAGACTGTCTGTTTTAACCCCAAGCTGTCGATTACCTTCGCCACAATTATCGGTACAGTTACCGTTCAATTCGCAAAGCAGATCAACCACGGTACCGGAAAACTCACTTTCCTGAGCCCCGGTGATAGGCCAGGCGTCTATTTCCCCGGGCGGCGAAGCACAGGCTGCCACAAGCAGCAGTAGAGGGAGGATAGTAACGGCTTTGACTCGTCCGGGCATTTCCGACAATAGAGTTGATCGAGACCTGGTTGGTGACTCGAGATGCTTCATACAGATATCCCCAAATGTTGTAATACTCATTGCTCAATTCCGTCCAAATTTTTGGACCATTTTGTAGTTAAGTCTAGGGCGCGGCCTGGCCCGGCACAATACCGAAATCTTCGTGTGTCAGATTCACAATACCGTTATCACTAACCACTTCATCAACATTCAGATAGCTCAATCCATCCAATTCAAACACTGTACCTTTCACCGTCAATTCATGAGATTGTAAATTCAACAGCTTTTCATTTGCGACACTGGTTTCATCCCCTTCAAATGACAACACCATATAGACTTTGTTGTCTTCTTTGTTCAATAAACCCACCGGTATTCCGCCTGCTGCACACCATACTGCGCACACATGATGAGCCGTTCCGGTAACGACAGCAGAGGAGCCCATGATCTGAGATACATAGCACCAAGTGTCAATCATCTCACCCGTCAGTGTCACCTTTTTACCTTCCATGGCACTACTTTGGCCAGCCATGCCAAGAGTGAACACAACTGAATAGCACAGACACTTTAGTATTGAGACACTACGACTTTGCATAATTTTGATTCCTTCTGAGAATACAGACAGCTCCCGTGTACAAAACGCACTGGGGAAGCAGCCACTTTTGATTAATATACTATAAAAGTAGCAGCAAAAGAGTTACTCGCCCGACTGACAGCAGTTACCTGCCTGAACACAAGCATCGCGATAAAATTGTGATTAAAAAATGATATTTTCCAGATAGACAATACAAACGATTTGTGGTCCCTACCAAATTCAGGAAACAGCACTTCGAACAATCTCAGGAATCACCCGGCACCGAGTTACGACGGTTTTTCAACCAGCTTGAAAACAACGCCAGAACACCGGATCTGCTACGTATCGCCCATGCCGGGCGCCATGCAAGCTCTGTCAAAATATCAATACGTTGCTGGTCTACAGCCGATTCCAGCTGAGTCAACTTTTGTTTGACCTCTGAATAATCCAAATGAGGGCTCATCTCGGCGTTGGTTGACTGCCTGGTCACGACCTCATCAGGACTGTTCGTTGTTTTCATAAATACCCGTAAAGACACTTTGCGCAAATCGCGTTAGCTTGTACTCGCTGACTATCGTTCTGGCAGTCATAACTTGCAGTAAATTTCACATACTTTTTGAACCACTTGTTGCCTTACTCTGACCCCGTATTGCCTGATCCGTTCAGTCGTCCCCCTGTCAGGCCTTTCTACCTTTCAGAAAGACCGGGATATCAGTCGTTGGTGGTTCAATCGATATTTGATAAAGAACACCTTCAATATGGCCTCGGTGATAACTGGCATGGTTAACAGCATGGTGCATGATTTCAGCTCTGGTCATGGCACCGGCACCACCCCCAATAAATTCGAAATTAACCGTTTCCTGGTACTTATCGCTGTCGGGATATTCAAAGTAGTTTTCATACCACGCATTGACGAGAGCCTGGTTTTCACGCAGTTCACTAAAGCTGGAAAGCACTTCCGGGTTTCTTGTTTTCAGGTTATGCGGAACTCCCTGCAGATGTGATTTCCAGACGATATCCATCACATACACATGATGGAGCAGGCTGAAAATGTTGCCAAACAACATTTCTCTATCTTCCAGCAATTCACGTTCAGGCAAACCCGAAAGCGTGTTGTAGAGCAGATCGTCAGCCCATGATTTGTATTTAGCGAGTGTATTTAGTTCCATCGTATTGTTTAAGTGTATTTAGCTGCCCTGCTGATTTACCAGAGACACGTCAGCAGGCTTGAATTCGCACAGTTAGTCTCCGCCGAAATTGATTGTCGTTGAACCGATACTGAAGGACCAATAAGGGGGTCTTTTGTGGGAAGGATTGAACATGGCATCAGCAAGGCGATCAGCAATGTCCCTGTCCTGTTTTCGAAAAGAGTTTGTCGCTACAAAAACCGTTACATTCTTCTGTAAGAATCTGAAATAGTCAGAATAAAAAATACCGTTGCTACCGTTGTGAGAAATCAGTAGTGTATTCCACACGTTTGGCTCTACAGTCCAGCCGTAGCCATAAAATCTTTCGGCTTCGGAACTTCTGTCTATGTGGGGCGCATACAAGCTGTGTTTTGCTGCGGCATCGAGAATATCTTCTCCCATGAGCGCCTCGTGCCATCGAAGCATATCGTTTGCAGACGACAGGATGCCCCCGTTACCCCGCAAGTGCCAATAGGGTCCGTCACTCGCCCATGGCTGCTCATCCGGCCGCCCCATGACTTTACGATGTGTGTATCCCAGAATACTTTTGGTGCGGTAACCGATAGCGACCGTATAACAATCTCGACGGGGGAACAAATAGCCAGTGTCTGGCATTCCTGCCGGGGCAAACAAGTTGCGGCGCAAATAGCTTTCGTATCCGGCCTTGGAAACTATCTCCACCACTGCGGCAAGGAGACTATAACCAACATTGGAGTAGGCATAGGCTTCTCCCGGCTTACTGACAAGCGGTGTTGTAGCGGCAAGATCAAGATAGGCATCGCGATCTATCGGCTCGTAGTCAAACCCTAGATCGTGTGGCAGGCCGGCCGTATGGGTCAGCAAATGATGGAGGGTGATGGTTGCGTGTTCACCAGTCAGTTTCGGGAGATAGTCGGCCAGATGATTGTTCACGGACAGCTCCCCAAGCATTTGCAAATGCAGGATCGCGGCTGAGGTGAATTGCTTGGTCAATGAGCCAATGTCGTACAGAACACATTCGCTACTGGGTACTTTCTTCTCATGATTGGCATAGCCGAAACACTCGACCAATCGTTCCCCGCTGTGTGAAATCACAATGGTGCCGTTAAACCCGCGACGACCTATATTTGCAAGCTCAGCTTTAAGCGATATTTCATTAATCACGGTGATTCTGATCAACCCCCTTTTTTATATCGCTGAATATGCTCCACAATTTCCCGAGTCGCCTCCCGGGATTCTGGAAAATCCCCCCAGGTTGGCCAAACATGCCACAGTTGTTGCCTGACTATCAAACGAGCAGCCCCACCAGCCTGCAAAACACGTTGATACAAGCGCACAGCATCATCCAGCAACAACTCGCTATCATCAACATGAATAATCACAGGCGGCAACTGATGTAGTTCTGCGAACAACGGGGATATCTCGGGCGTCCCCACTTCCCTATCACCCGAATAGAGTTTCGCATAGTAGTTCAGAACCTCCAGCGAAACTAAAGTATCTCTTGCCGCATTGGAAATAATCGAACGTCCTGTAAAGCCCAAATCAATCGACGGAGAGAGAAAGAAACAACTTGATGGCAGCGTTTTATCTTTATCGCGCAAGTTAACAACTGCACTCAACGCCAGTACGCAGCCAGTTGAGTCACCTCCAATGCTCATCAATGAATAATGCGCATGCGACGAGATAGCGTCACAGACAGCAAGCACTTCATTGATTGCGGTCGGGTACGGATGCTCCGGCGCGAGGCTGTAATCAATTGCCAGAACCGAATATCCGCTTGCTTTGCTGAGCCTGCAGCACCATTCCCTTGATGTCGAAGCAGAGCCCTCGACCAAACCGCCGCCGTGAAGGTAGACGATTAATTCGCCAGTACATATCACATGATCAGGTGTGTGTTTTATACAGCGGATACCGCGGAAGTAACACTCTTCTGTTGAGACGCCATCAGGGATATCGACCAGAGCAGCCGCCGATTCCCATGCCTGGCGCTTGTCAGCAATAGATATGGAATCCAGCGAGTCTCGGACAAGTGTTTTCTTGATGCGGCAGGCTTCCAAACTGATTTCAGTCATCGCAGTCACACCAGGAGGCGCAAACCATGATGCAATCGCAGCAGGGTTGATCAATCAACATCTACCCGGGAGCTCTGTCGATCATGATACTGCCACGTCCTCAAACTTCTTCTGTAAATAGTGCCTTTCAAATTTGTTGGCATACCCTGATAGCGACCCAAACTCCTGATAGCCCCGCTTCAGATAAAATTCCAGGGCCTGAAAACTGTAAGTATCCAGCGTCACACCAATGCAACGCCTGCTAATTGCTTCTTTCTCGGCAGCAACCAGTATTTCGCTGCCAATGGACTTCCCACGGTGCTCCTCACTGACCCAAAACGTCCAGATATGCATCCAGTTTCCAAAAGATCCTCCATATAAACCGCCAATAAGCTCGTTA
>CALFCE010000097.1 GCA_937951215.1 uncultured Granulosicoccaceae bacterium | reverse complement strand
AACCCACGACAGCTGCAAAAAAGGTACTCTCGTTAAACCAGCATGCCGATGAATGCATCAATCGCGACTACTGGCTCGGTGGTGTCCATATCGATAATCAAGCCAACCGCTGGCGCTGGAACCACCCAACGAAAAACTTCTCAATCCCGGACACCCACAATTCCTGATCTTGGACACCCATACTTTCCGGATTTCTAATCCCGGACACCCACAATTTCCGTTGGTCTAAATCTCAAACTGAATTTCAGGACACCCGCAAATTCACTGTTGCCATTGGTACACAAGCCACTGATTTATATAAGCTGAATTTAAGGACACCCACAAATTTACTGCTGTCATCAGCACACAAGCCTCTGATTTTCATGACTTTCAGAAATACATTCTGTGGGTGTCCCAAGTTTCCTTTCAAAATCCCTTTTCATGAGTGTGCGGAATTGACAGTTGGACACCCACGAGTTCCGGTGATCGAAATTTCGAGCTGAGTTTTGGTACACCCACAAATTCGCTAACGACATCGGCACACCTGAAATAAATTCGGTGGGTGTCCCAAGTTCCCGCCAAGTTCCCGATATATTTTGTGGGTGTCCAAAATTGAATTGCATGGGTGTCCCGGACTAAATCATCCCGGACTAAATCAGGCAATCGAATCCCGGAGTTGCTGAAAGTGTTCGTCCCAGCCTTTGTCCAGAGCCTGCAGCAGTCCCATGGCAGCGTCGCCCATGGCTTCTGCTACTCCTTCGTGTGTCACCGTCAGGCGGGTACCGCCGGCAGCTTCTTCGAGGGTCCAGGTGACGATGGTTTCGACGTCTCCAAAAGGTGGGATGCAAAAGGTAGTTACGAGCTTTGACGGGGATTGCATGTCTTTGACATCTCCCCAGATCATGGCTGGCCCCTCTGGATCTGAGCCTTTTTCATACAGTTTGTAGGGCGAACCGGCAGTGAGGTTTGCAACAGCCGGGTGGTACCACTCACCGAGTTTGTCCTTGTCGGTCAGGTAGCTCCATACGGTCTCTCTGGAGGCATTAAAGAAAACTGATTTAGTGATTGTGGTTGTCATAATTACAGGTTCTCTGAATAGATCGGTGTGATATGGATTGTGCTTTCGGATCAGATCTCTGAATACATAAACGGGTCAGTATTCATCGAATTGAAAAGTTGTATCTCCAGGTTTGTCAGGTCTTTTTTTC
Organism: uncultured Granulosicoccaceae bacterium; assembly: GCA_937951215.1. Classification (GTDB taxonomy): domain Bacteria; phylum Pseudomonadota; class Gammaproteobacteria; order Granulosicoccales; family Granulosicoccaceae; genus CALFCE01. Next base: position 16,153 of record CALFCE010000097.1, on the reverse strand, counting down.
CGCTTCCGCCGCTTCGACGACTTGCTTTAAACCCTGCAGTCTGGTTTCCCAGTAATGATCAAAGTAGGCCAGCCAATCGAACACAACACCGAAGGTTGAAGGCTCGATTCGGTTTATGCGTTCACGCCCCTGTTTTTTCACCGAGATCAAACGACCTTGCTCAAGAATGATCAAATGCTTTTTGACTGCTGCGCGTGTCATATCGAATTGCTCAACCAGCTCGCCGATGGTCATTTCCTGTTCGCTGAGTTGCTTCAGAATCTCCCGTCGCGTTTCATCCGCCAGCGCTCTGAAGGCTAATTGAGTGGCTTGTGTTTCTGTATTCAAATGAAAAACCCTCGGTACAGAATTAAATAATACCAAAAGGTATCATATTAGGCAAACGACTGAAGCATAGCCCCGGTCCTGTAAGCCCGTGTTGGGGGTGGATGCCAGAACTTGAGGAACCCGTCACAGTCGCGAATCAAGATGGCATCTGGCAGGGCCGAAAAAAGGGCTGTCGCAGTCGATGCCACTTCCCATGACCCTGAAAATATCACGCAAAGTCACAGTCAGCCTGGCCGCAAGTATTTTGGCTCTATTGCAACCGTCCATAGCGCGCTCTGCCGATTTCACCGAGAGTGGTGGTGTGGTCTTTTTTGAAGCTGAGTCTGCTGTTCACAATGCTCCCGGGGGAGCGGTTACCGATTGGAGTGTCCGCGATGAGTTGCCGAACTTTTCCGGTGGTTCCTACATAGAATGGACAGGCCCCGACTTTTTTGATTCGAGTAACGCCGGGCAAGGCCTGTTGACTTATTCGTTTGAAATTATCAACGCCGGTAACTACGAACTGCGCTGGCGCACGCGCATTGCCAAAGGGGATAGCAACACTGAATCCAATGATTCGTGGGTGCGTTTTCCGAGTGGTGTCAATATTGTTGGTGAACAACCCATGTTTGGGTGGACCAAGGTGTTTATGGGGCATTTTGGCGCTTGGTTCTGGGATGCCAAAATGGTTGATCACACAGGCGCCAATGTCAGGCAGTACTTCTCGGCTGGCACCCATACTATGGAGGTGTCTGGGCGATCCTATGGGCATGCTATCGACAAAATAGCGTTGTACAAGGTCGATGAATTGTCGTTAAGCCCGTTTGATCTTGATTCCATCACTGGCACCCCGCAAGCCACCATCGATGCCAATCAGCTGGATGTCCAGAATTCAGCCAGTGGTGAAGGCAACTCCGGCAATACTTCCACGGATCAGGGCTCGGCAAACGATCAAGGTGCTGCTACCGAGGTACCAGCGGGCGTTCGGTACACACCAGGTGAGTGTGTCGATGATCGGCTCGCGCTGCCGGCAATTGCCGATATTCATGTCATTGAGTCAAAAGTGTTTAATGATCCTGTGCTGCAACTCGCGCCCGAACCGGCGCAGTCTCTGATGCGCTTTGACCTTGCAGGAGTCACGGCGCTGACGAGCGCCGAACTGCAAGTCACTATCGTGTCAGGCGGGGGTGCGGCTCGCGTCGTGACTTCTCTGGCTGATGCTACGGCCTGGCAGGAATACGCCAGTGGCCTGGCGCAGAATCCTGCCAGTGTGTTGCAATTAAACTCCTCTACCAATGTGTGGAACAGTGGTGCGCGATATGCGATACCGCTGCCGGCATCTGATTTGCCGACTGCCGAGCTGGTTTTGTCGGTGGACGCGGTGGATGCTCCGCAGCAGCTGCAGATCGCCTCGCGTGAAGAGTCGACTGAAATGCCATTACTGATTGTCGGAGGTGATAGCGGCTTTTGTGATAATTATCTGGCGGCTGTCGTCCCTGATGAGCCCGATGAAACGGTTGATACTCAGCCTGTCGCGCCTGATGACGCGCAAGAGCCGGCTCGACCCGACAATGGTCAGGCTAATCAGGGGGCATCCAGTGGTGGTGGTTCGGGTGGCAGCGTATCGATTTGGTTCTGGTTATGCCTGCCACTATTTTCGTTGATGGCTAAAGCAAAGTCAGCCCGAGGAATACGTCGCTGTAGTTAATCGACCCGCTTAACCGACAAGCTGATTCATCTCAAAAATAGGCAGCAAAATAGCCAGTACGATAGTCAACACCGCTGCACCCATGATCAGGATAATGACGGGCTCGAACAAGCCGAGGAATATGGAAATCAACGAGTCAACCTCACGTTCCTGGTGCGTTGCTGCTTTCTCCAGCATGCTGTCCAGCTGACCCGATGCCTCACCACTGGCAATCAGGTGGAGTAGCATTGGTGGAAAGTAGCCGGTCTTCTCAAGTGCACCACCGAGCGTGGAGCCTTCGCGCACTTGTCCTGCCGCTTTGTCGACTGCCGAACGCATCGGCCGGTTACTGATGACCTGTGAGGAGATACCCAGTGCTTCCAGCACCGGCACACCGCTGGCTGCCAGTATGCTGAGTGTCCTGGCAAACTGTGACGCGTTAAAGCCTCTGATCAGCCGCGAGAGGATTGGCAAACGCAATAGCAGGGTATGTACGTAGGTCATAAATCCCTCGCCACGCATTGCGCGTTTGAACACAACAAGACCCACTCCTAACGCAATAACAATAATCAAGCCCCACTCACGCACAAAGGCACTGGCAGCCAACATCGCCCGTGTCAGAACAGGCAGCTCCTGGTTCATGCTTTCAAACACCTGTACTACTTGCGGAACAACGTAACCTAGCAGAAAGAAAACAATACCAACCGATGCAACGACCAACATGCTCGGATAAATCAACGCTTTTTTTACCGTTGCCTGTGTGGCTTGCCGATTCTCAAGGTAATCAGCCAATCGTTCCAGCACCGCATCGAGATGCCCTGATTGTTCACCGGCAGCAACGGTCGCCTGATAAATTTCCGGGAATACACGCGGATAGTCTTTAAGCGCAGCCGCCAGCGAGTGTCCTTCCAGAACCTTGGCACGTACAGACAAGATGAGCGATTTGATCTTTTGTTTTTCTGTCTGCTTGCTGACTGCAAGCAGCGCTTCTTCCAGCGGAGTACCAGAGCCGGTCAGCGTCGCGATCTGACGTGTAATCAACGACAGATCAGCGGTGCTGAGGCTGCCGCGGAAGGCACGTGATTTAGATGTGCTGGTTGGACTCTGGCGGACGGTGGTTTCCGACACTTCCAGTGGTGTCAGATTTTGTGCTCGTAGTTGTGAACGTGCAAGTCTCGCGGTATCGGCTTCCAACACCCCCTTTTTTTCACGGCCGCTTGAATCAAGGGCTAGATATTCAAATGCAGGCATGCGAGTCCGGAAAGAGAGTCATCAAATTGTTCAGATCCATCGGATCGCAAAGACGCTAGCCTTCGCGAACCACACGAAGCACTTCCTCGAGAGACGTTTTGCCTTCCAGAACCAGTCTCATTCCATCATCAAAGATGCCGGGGCTATTGCTGCGGGCGTGCATTTCAAGGTCGTGCTCAGAGCCACCGTCGTGAATCATGATCCGCATTTTGTCATCGACCGAAACCACTTCATAAATACCGCTACGTCCAGCGTAACCGGTATGGTTGCATTCACTACAGCCATGAGCTGCTGACAGTGAAGTCGCGACAGAACGGTCAACGCCAAGCGTTTGCAGTTCTGTGTCAGAGGGAGTGTGTGGTTTTTTACAGTTCGGGCACAGCAGGCGAACCAGTCGTTGAGCGACCAGACCGACCAGTGATGAAGACAGTAAAAACGGCTCGATACCCATGTCACGCAAACGGGTGACCGCGCCAACAGCGGTGTTGGTGTGCAGCGTAGACAGAACCAGGTGACCGGTCAAACTCGCTTGCACGGCAATTTCAGCGGTCTCAACGTCTCGAATCTCACCGACCATTACAATATCCGGATCTTGACGCAAAATAGCCCTCAGGCCGCGCGCAAAATCCAGTTCAACCTTGTTGTTGACCTGTGTTTGCCCGATCCCGTCGAGGTAGTACTCGATCGGGTCTTCCACCGTGAGGATAGAAAATTTTGACGTATTGAGCCGGGATAGTGCGGCGTACAGCGTGGTGGTTTTACCAGACCCGGTAGGACCGGTAACCAGGATAATACCGTGCGATAGGCTCAGCGCATTGACCAGATCGTCAAACGGCTTTTTCGGCATCCCCAGATGCTCAAGGTCCAGTCGACCGGCTTGCTTGTCCAACAGACGCAGCACCACTCGCTCGCCATGCCCGGAGGGCAGGGTAGAAACACGAAAGTCGACCGGCCGTCCGGCGACCCGGCGTGAAAAACGGCCGTCCTGCGGCAGGCGTCGCTCGGCAATATCGAGTTTGGCCATTACCTTCAAGCGTGAGATCACCAGCGGAGCGATTGCTCTCGGCGGTTCCAGTAACTTCAGCATCACGCCGTCAACGCGGTAGCGAACTGCCAGGCGTTTTTCAAACGGTTCGATATGGATATCAGATGCTTGCTGGCGCACCGCTTGGGCCAGCATCGCATTAATCAGACGGATAACCGGCGCATCGTCGGTTGATTCCATCAAATCTTCGGGTTCTGGTAGAGCATCAGCCAACTGTTCCAGATCCATGTCTTCGCCCAAGTCATCCATGATGTCAATGGCTTGTCCGGTACCGCCTTCATAGTGACGGGTCAGTCGGGCATCGAATTCGTCTTCTGTAACACTTTCGGATACGACTTTCTGGCGCGCCTTGCGTCGAGCTTCAGCAATGGCCATCACGGTAACCCCTGGCCGTTGTACCAGCACCACCTGTCCCTCACTGTTCTGCTCAAGCAAAACGCCGTGGCGCTTGGCAAAGGTGTAAGGAAGAGCGGTAAAGGGAACTGCAGCGGCTGTGTTGACAGCAGCGGCTTCTGCCGGTGTTTCGTTGACAGCAGCGACAGTCAGGTTGGGAGGAGTATTCGGAACCTCACCGTCCTCGGGTTGACCGATATCGATGAAGTTATCCGATGAAACAACCATTTTTGTCATAGTTGCTAGTCTGCTGCAATATCAAAAGGGCCCACCAGCGTATCACCGTTATCGTCTGTCCCGTCCGTCGGTGTGACAGGGCGGGCTGCGATGATGGGCAGGGCATCGGCATCACTGCCGTTCAGCCCTAATGGCTCTGACTTGTCAGTATCTGGTGCAAAACCGCTGGTTGACGGCACAATCGTGTTCAGAGCACCTGGCTCGGTGACCGGTTGCCCCTGATAATAGAGCCGCAGCTCGGGTAGCAAGGGGGCTGGCTTGTCAGTTAGCGACCCGCCGTTGAAATGCTCAAGTTGTGCGGACCGCAAGTCATCGTATTTGTTCCGGGTGTAGTAATCAGCTGTAGCAATATCTCTCAAGATGGTGGGGTGGAGAAATACCATCAGGTTTCGCTTGGTCTGGGTTGTCGTTCGGTAGCGAAACAGATTGCCCAGAACAGGTATATCACCCAGCAAAGGCACCTTTTCACGGCTGTCGTTCAATTGATCATCTATCAGCCCGCCCAAGACCAGCGTCTGGCCGTCTTCGACCAGTACAGTGGTTTTGATGGAACGCTTGTTGGTCGTGATATCCGAAGCACCGGTTACCGAGGTAGAGCTGACATCGGAAACTTCCTGCTCGATATCCATCTTGATGTTGTTACCTTCATTGATCTGCGGCTTGACCTTCAAGCTGATACCGATGTCCTGTCGCTCGATGGTCTGAAACGGATTGTTGTTTGCAGAGGAGAGCTGCGTGCCGGTGACAAACGGGACGTTCTGGCCTACCACGATTTCGGCTTCCTGATTTTCCATGGTCACCAATGTCGGTGTCGACAGTATGTTGTTGTCTGAATCCGAAGCGATGGCTGATAGCAGGAAACCGAAGTCTATGTTGCCTGTGCCGAAGCGGCCGAGAGCCAGCGACAGTCCGCTGGAAAGCCCGGTCGCACCTTCAGATAATACCTGACCCGCCAGCTGCTGTGTTTGTCCGCCCAGGTTGGTGTAAGCGGCAGGGCGATTGGAATCCGCGCCGTTGACGGCAAAGTTAATGCCGAGTGCCTGACTATTGTTTTCGGAGAGTTCGGCGATAATGGCTTCTACCAGAACCTGTGCGCGTCGAATATCAAGCTGCTCGATGACGGCCAGAATGCTGCGCATTTCATCGGGCGGTGCTGTGATGATCAGTGCATTGGTGTCTTCGTCCGCCTGGATATCCACATTCGGCTGATCAGACTCTGGCTGATTGGCACGACGAATAATGGAAGCGGTTGGTGTTGGCGTTCGCGCGGCACCGTTCTGGGTGGCTGCATTCACTGCCTGCTGCGCAACAGCGGCGGTAGTGGCTGCTGTCCCCGTAGAGTCTTCAGAACCCCCGGTGCCGATTTTTGCCTGCCCCTGTGAGACGCCGGTCAGTATGGCCATCATATCCACAGCATTGGCATAGCGCAGGTAGACGACACGGGTGTTTCCACCGGATTCGACCGGGGTGTCGAGATTTGATATCAGGCCGCGCATTCGCAGTCGCGCCGTGCTGTCGCCGCTTAACAGAATGCTGTTCGTTCTTTCATCGGCTGCAAAACGGATCGAACCTGGTGACTGGCCGGGTTGACCACCACGACTCTGCAGGCTTTGCAATATTCTGATGACCTCACTGGCCGATGCATGGCCCAAACGCACTACCTCAACCTCTTCATTGTCGGGTCGGTCAACGTCATTGATGATATTGATGAGTCGGTTAATGTTCGACGCACGGTCAGTCACGATCAGTGCATTGGTTGCCGCATAGGCTGCCAGATGCCCTTGCTGAGGTACTAGCGGTCGCAGGATAGGTACCAGCTGAGCAGCTGGCACGTTAACGATCTTGATAACCTGTGTCACCAGCTGGTCGGATTCGGGTGTATTCGGGTCATAGGTCGGTACTGGACCCTGTTTGGCATTGACGTCAGGCACAATCTTGATCAAATCACCTGCCGGTACTGCAGAAAACCCGTGTACCTGCAGAACAGACAGGAAGGTCTCGTAGAGTTCGTCTGAATTCAGGGGTTTGGCAGATATCACCGTCACCTTCGCTTTGACCCTTGGGTCGACCACAAAGTTTTTACCTGATTGTTTCGAAACCGTCGAAATCAGGGAATGAATGTCGGCATTTTTCAGGTTTAAGGTAAATGTACCGTCATTGTTTGCCTGCGGCTCGCTGCCCTGTGAGGTAGTGCTTTGCGCCGCGAGATCGGCCGGCACCATCAGGGCCGGTAACAGCGCCATTGCAACAGCGGCGGCCAACGGAAGCTGCTGTAGGTTCAACTTGCTCACGCGGGTTGCGGCAGCCTGCTTTTTCTTGTTTGTACCTGAATGAGTCAAAGCTGTGTCCTGCGTTGTTGGCGTGATCACATGCATTTCGCGTGATTCGTCACCAGGATTCAATAAATTTCCTAATTCTCGAAACTCGTGGAATGCCTGATGTTGGCAATCCACAGTTTCTGAACTCCATGTCAACTCGACAGCAACGAGGCGCCTGTTGACAGTTGTGTCTTTACATACATGTTCGACAGGCCCACACCGCCCCTTTGGCGTGGCTATCCGCTCGTCGTTGTCTTGATACCCTTCAGACCGCGGTCAGGCGGTTCTGAGTCCAAAAAGCCCGTGTACTACTCCTAACTACTACTGAGCCAACGATATGGAAAGTGGTATTTCCACCCCGCCACGCAGCACAGTAACTTCGAGACTCTGGGCTTTAACAGCATTTCGCAAAGCACGTATACCCTGTTTCTGGCTGTTCAGTTCAATATTGTTGACTCGTGTGATGATGTCGCCGGCCACGATCCCCTGAGCTTCCAGAATTTCCGGGTTCTGCTTCGGGGTGATCCGATATCCGCGGAGTTTTCCATTTTCCTGATATGGCTCGGCTGCAACTACCCGCCCCAACAGGGCCGGATTCTTGGCCAGAGTATCTCGCAGAGCGCCTGGCGTTGTCGGCAGCACAACCGGTTCATTATTATTGGCACCCGTTGCTGCCTGTCTGGTCTGCTGTTGTGCTACGGGTTGCCGCACCGCAATAGGGGTTGAATTCTCGGGTAAATCAAGCCGTTCTTCGCGTCCGCGATTGTTAAGGATCACATGGTCTGTGTATACCGCTTTAAGTGTAGTCTGACCAATCACCTTGTCACCTACGCGAAAGGCGGACTCATCCGAGCCACCGGTATTGATAATGGCCATCGCTCGTTCCTGTGGCTCGTAGGCAAAAACACCGGCAAGCTTCAGGTTTAATTTGGTTGTTTTTACGGGCTCGGCTTTTTTTTCCTCAACCGGTGCCGGTTTTGCCGCGTTGCCGAATAGATGGGCTGACGCGATTTGTCGGCTGAGCTGGGTTTTGTCCAATGTCGGGCGTTGCTGAGCAGGCCGGTCAGCAGGGGTCGCTGCCGTAATAACCGGCTCGGTTTGGGGTAAAAGCTTCAGACTGGTCACAGCCAGAGCGTAGCCAATCAACACGACCAGCAGCGTGTTTACCCATCGTGGGGCACGGTTTGCTGCGGATGTCTTATGACTTGTAGAAGCACTCATACGGTTACTCGTAGTCGGTGCGGCCGACCATTATAGACCTAAGTTTTAATAAAAAAAGCTTTTATTTTTAGACACTTTGTTCGCATTCCTGTGGTTGATTCTCATATGAAAGCAATCTTCCAGAAAATTCAGCAGGATACAAAAACGCGGTGATTCAGGTCGTAAATAAATTGACACCCATGACACTGCAGGTAACAGGGGCCTCGATAGGAGTTTAGACGGTATTTTCGAGAAAAATTTAACTGGTGACGATGACAGTCAGGAATGGTTTGACTAGGGGAGGGGCGCAGGTCGTTGAATCAACTGGCTGGCTGGCCCATCCTTGAGCCGGACGGCAACCCCCGAGGAATTCAGAGGTTGCCAGCGGGTTCTGATCTTAAACCATTTCCTTCAGAGCTTTCAGCGGCAGGATTTTCACTGCTTTACTGGCAGGTTTTGCCTTGAATACAGTTTCTTCGCCGGTGAACGGGTTGATACCCTTGCGAGCCGGGCGAGCCTTCTTCTTGATGACTTTGATCTTGAACAGGCCAGGCATGTTGAATACACCGGGACCACGTGGCTTCAGATTGCTTTCAATCAACCCAGACAGTGACTCAAGAACAGCGGTAACCTCTTTACGGGTTAATTCGGTATCTTCAGAGATTTTCGCCAGAATTTCTGACTTTGTCGGTGGCTTCTTTACCGCTGCCACTTTCTTTTTTGCTGCCGCTTTCTTCTTGACTTTCTTCTTTGCTGCCATCGTTTGGTCCTCTTTAGGTTGGTTTAACAAGCTCTGGAAATTTGCAGATTGCTATCGGAATGTGAAAGTGAATCAAGCAGAATTAATTTCCGCATTTATCCGCGTCCCGGTTTCAGCTCTCCAAGTTTGCCATGACAGGTTTGTGGGTACATGTGCACACAATGGAATCAGTTGATACTCATTTCACACTGTCTATATAGACTAAAAGTTAAAACCTGCTCACCCGTCCGGCGCGCGAAAAGTTATCACAAAATGCAGATAGCTCAAAGCGTTTGTGCAAAATTTGTGCAAAAAACCCTTTATTTTAAGGTTTTTTTTAAGATGAGCGAAAAAAAACACATAAAAACAAGGCATTTTTTAAAATTGAAAATAGAAGTCAGATCTCTTTAAATGCGTTCAGTCCGGTCGAGTTGGCGAGCGGAAAAACATAAAAAGTCGTTGGCAAGGGGTGAAAAAAGAGTCGATACGATTCATAAATCGTCTTCTACGTGTAGCTTTGGTGACAGCAAATTGAATGGTTAACTGAATTGAAGCTGAAGAGTGGCGTAACAAAAGTTTTCGACAGATTTAATTGTGCAAACCTTCGCTGTAAAACAGTTGAGGTATCTGGTGCCTCGGCGAGCGGGGATGCTGTCTAGATCCGACTGGCGTGGGTAGCAAAAAACCCGCTTGGTTTTTTGCATTATCTTACCAAGGTTGTGGGTGTATTTTTACAAAAAGAGGTTATGCAAGGTGCCGATAATCACAATCTTTATCGCATAAAGCCCGATAAGAGCTACCAGAGCTGATAAATCCAGCCCGCCCAGTGGTGGTACATACCTTCGTACTCGGTTAAGCACCGGTGCTGCCAGTGGCTGCAATACCTCATAGACCGGGTTGCGGGGATCCGGTGCGATCCAGCTGAGGATGGCCAGAATAAAGATGGAAAAAATAAAAATGTTGAAGAACAGATTCAACATCGACAGCAAGGAGAAGGCGACCAATTGTGGTGTGCCCAGCGCATACAGCGCAGATGGGATACCTGCCAGCAAGTCGCTTTGGCCCAGCGCTTTGAGGATAATGCTTTTCAGCAGCAATACAACAAACAGCAGTAATAGAGCCGCCAGGTCGTACTGCCTGAAACGGGGGACAAAGTTGCGTAGCGGCCGCAGCAACGGATCTGTTGCCTGAAGAATAAACTGTGCGATGGGGCCGAATCCGCTGGCACCTACTGCCTGCATAACAAACCGTACCGCAACAACAAGTGCATAGAGATTGAGCAGGGTTTTGAGCACAAAGCTCAGAGCGGTCAGGGTTGGATTCCCCATTGTTTTCTCCCGGGTTGTTCTTTAGGTAACCAGTCAGGTTATATATAAGGTATTCGGTGATTCGCCAAATCTATGCGTCACCAAATTCATCGGCCATTGCCGCTGCCCGATCCCTTGCAGCTTTAATGCCCCTGTCGATAACGTCTGCGAACTGGTCGTTTTCAAAAGATGCCAAAGCTGCAGCAGTGGTGCCATTGGGTGACGTGACATTTTGCCGTAGCTGCGAGGGTGACACATCGCGTTGGCGGGCCATTAATGCTGCACCGTAAGCTGTTTCAATGGCAAGATCGGCTGCAGATTGTTCGTCAAGCCCCATGGCGATACCTGAATTGGTCATGCATTCAATCATGTGAAAAAAATACGCCGGGCCGCTGCCCGACACGCCAGTTACGCTATCCAGATCGGATTCCTGATTCACACGCACCGATTTGCCCGCGGCCTCCAGTATCGAAAATGCAAGCTCTGCCTGGTCTTCACTGCAGGCAGGGTTGATATAGACACCAGTAATGCCAACCCCTAATAGAGCAGGGGTATTTGGCATACAGCGAACCACAGCCTGGCCAGTGCCCAGCCAACGGCTGATGTCTTTCTCGCGTACTCCAGCTGCGATTGAGATCACAACAGCTTCCTTTTGCAAAGCGCCACTGATTTCAGTGCAGATTTGCTGAACCGTATTGGGTTTTACAGCAAGTAATACCGCATCGGCACCATTAACAGCCTGCTTGTTATCGCTATTAATATTCACCGAAAACTGAGTAGCGCGCTTGTCGAGTTGCTGCGGATCGATATCGCTCATGACGATTTGTCCGGGATCTTGACCACCGTTGAGCAAACCACCGACCAGACTGCTGGCCATGTTACCTGCACCTATGAACGCAATGCGCTTGGAATCACTCATGATGGCGGCCTCTGTAAAAGTCCAGGTTCAGCAGTTGAAGAATCCGCTTCACGACAGATTTTTGCGTTTTTCGGCAATTGAGGCGAGCAGTCGATCGAAGGCATCAGCAAATGAAGCCAGTCCGTCTGCCTCCAGCTTGTCAGTAATATCGGATAGAACGATCTTGTGCTGTTGCAATGCAGTGAGCTGCTCCCGGGCTTTGTCCAGGTTGGTTGCCAGACGGTTTTCGGCAATGCCATGGTCGCGAAAGGCGTCAAGGGTTTTCGGTGGGATGGTGTTAACCGTTTGCGGACCCATCAGCTCTTCAATGTAATAGGTGTCTTTGTATTCCGGGTTTTTGGTCCCGGTGCTGGCCCACAGCAAACGTTGCGGCTTGGCACCCTTGGAGCTCAGCGCCTGCCAGGCTTCACTGCCAAATATATTGGCAAAATAGGCATAGGCGACTTTGGCGTTGGCAATACCGGTTTTGCCTTCCAGCTCTGCATCAGCTGATGCTGCTTGCAGTGCTGTATCGGCAGCAACATCCACGCGGCTGACAAAGAAGCTTGCAACTGAGGCAATCGAGTCAATCGGAAGGCCAGCTTGTGCACGAGCCTCAAGCCCTCGGATGTAAGCTTGAGCGATCTCTTTATAGCGGTTGACTGAAAACAGTAAGGTCACGTTGACGTTAACACCCTCGGCCGTCAATTTTTCGAACGCTTCCACACCCGCCTTGGTGCCCGGCACCTTTATCATCACGTTGTCGCGGTCGAGGCGCTTGTTGAGCTCTAACCCCGTTTTTACTGTCCCGGCAGCATCGTGTGCCAGATCCGGTGGTACTTCAAGACTGACCATCCCGTCCTGACCACCGGTTGTTTTGTAGACCTCGGCAAATTCGTCTGCGGCCGCTTGAATATCGGCTATCGCTAATTGATTGAAAATTTCAAGGTCGCTGACCGAGCTGTCAGCTGAGGTGATTTCAGCAATACTGCTATCGTACTCGGTGGTTTTGGCGATGGCGGCTTCGAATATACTCGGATTCGAGGTGAGTCCGGCAATGGCGTCGTTGTTGATCAAGTCCTTGATCTCACCCTTCTCGATCATGCTGCGCTGGATGTCATCTATCCATATGCTTTGTCCGATCCTGTTTGCGGTGACGAGTGGGTTTTCTTTGCTCATAGTAGTCTCTCAGATGTATCGCTGGAATTTTAACAGTTGGAAGGAGCTTTTGCTTTGTTATGTGCTAAGCCCTGGCACCGAAAATAGCCGTTCCCACCCTGACCATTGTTGATCCTTCGGCTACTGCAGCCTCGATGTCACCACTCATGCCTATTGAAAGCGTATCCATACTGTTGAAACGTTTTGCCATCTGTTGATGATAGTCGGCGATGATTGCAAATACTGCACGCTGATCGGCCAGCTCCTGTCTCGGTGCTGGAATGCACATCAGGCCCCGCAATGTCAGTCCGGGCAGGCCATCGATCAACTCACATAGTTCAGGCAGGTCATCAGGCATGATGCCGGCCTTGCTGGCTTCCTCATCCACATTGAGTTGGATACAGCAATTAAGCGAGGGCAGGTGCTGAGGTCGCTGCTCGGACAAACGACGAGCAATTTTGCCGCGATCAATGCTGTGCACCCAATCAAAGCCGGCAGCAATTTTGGCTGTTTTGTTGGACTGGATGGCACCGATAAAGTGCCAAACGCAATCTGCTTCTGCCAGAGCTTCCATTTTCAGCAACGCCTCGTCCAGATAGTTCTCTCCAAAGTGGCGTTGGCCGCAATCGATGGCCTGTTGCAACATCGTGACAGGTTTCGTCTTGCTCACTGCCATCAGCGCCACTGATTCAGGCACCCGGTTATAAGCCTTTTCATGCTGCCGAAGCTGCTGCCGGGTGGATTCGATTGCCGCTTGGATATCGTGAGTCATCGGTAGATGTAAGACTGTTGGTTGGTTTGATCTGGGTTGGAAGTATGCCCTGACAGGGTCACTTGGGCAAAACAGGATGCCGGCTGTACACCCGGGATTCTCCAAATTCGGGGAATCTCCAGATCAGGTAACAGCTCCCGATAGGCCTGCCCAGTCAGCTAGCCCAACAAACCAGGCTAAAGCCCAGGGGGACGAGTCGAATACGGTATCAGTTCACAATAGTGAAGCTTGATAGGCCTCAGTTCTGCGTCTGCGGCGTGTCTGATTCAAGCAATTTCTGATTGCAGCCGAAAAAAACCTGAATGAGGTCGTTTTACAGGTGCAAGGCCCAACGCTGCGATAACGGCTTTTCTATGCCGGGCAGCACCATCTGCAGCACCAATATAACCAATAACAGGTGAAGTTTAATGGATATTACGCAGCTCCTTACCTTTGGCACCAAAAACGGTGCTTCCGATGTGCATTTGTCAGCCGGCCTGCCTCCGATGATACGGGTCGATGGCGATGTCAGACGAGTCAACGTACCTGCCCTTGATCAGGCATCAGTGCAGGCGATGGTTTATGACATCATGAACGACAAGCAGCGCAAGGATTATGAAGAGTTTCTGGAGACTGACTTTTCGTTCGAAATCCCTGATGTCGCTCGTTATCGTGTTAATGCCTTCAACCAGAATCGTGGTACCGGTGCGGTATTTCGTACCATCCCGACCGAGATTCTGTCGCTGGAAAAGCTGGGTGCACCGAAGATCTTTGAAGAAATCTCTTCTTACCCGCGCGGAATCGTATTGGTCACCGGCCCGACAGGTTCCGGTAAGTCAACCACACTGGCGGGTATGGTCGATTATAAAAATGAAAACGAGCTGGGCCATATCCTGACTATCGAAGACCCCATCGAATTTGTTCATGAGAGTAAAAAGTGCCTGATCAATCAGCGTGAAGTTCATCGCGACACTTTGGGTTTCTCGCATGCACTGCGCTCTGCCTTGCGTGAAGATCCCGACGTTATTCTGGTTGGTGAGATGCGAGACATGGAAACCATTTCCCTGGCACTGACCGCAGCTGAAACAGGTCACTTGGTATTTGGCACATTGCACACCAGCTCTGCAGCGAAAACCGTCGATCGTATTGTTGATGTGTTCCCGGCTGGAGAGAAGCCCATGGTCAGATCGATGCTGTCAGAATCCTTGCGTGCGGTTATCTCACAAACTCTGCTTAAAAAGAATGGTGGAGGCCGAGTTGCAGCGCATGAAATCATGATTGGTTCGCCAGCGATTCGTAACCTGATTCGTGAAGACAAGGTGGCGCAAATGTACTCCGCCATTCAGACCGGTCAACAGCACGGCATGCAAACACTGGATCAGAACCTCAAAGAGTTGGTCAACCGCGGAGTTGTTGATATTGCAGAAGCGCGTAAAAAGGCGCAGACGCCCGATCAGTTATAAGTCGATCAACTGTAAAACAAGGTTTGTGCGAGACGCTGTTAAAGAGCGCTCAAACAAGCAACTGTATCGTGCAGTTTCAGGTATGCATCTGAAACTGCACGAAAGCCGAAACCGATAAAAGCATTCCGAGGCATCAAGGATAATGGATCTTAAAGTCGCAAAGCGTTTTATGGATGAGCTGCTCGTCAGCCTCCACAAGAAAGGTGGATCTGACTTGTTTCTCATCGCTGGAGCGGCTCCAGCTATGCGAATTCACGGCAAAATAACGCCAGTGATGGACAAGAAGCTGACCGCAGATCATACGCTTGCGCTTGCGCACAGTATCATGACTGAAAAAGAGCGAGTTGAATTCAAAGAGTCCAAAGAATGCAACTTCGCGATTGCGCTGCCGGACATTTCCCGTTTCCGTTGTAATGCACTGGTGCAACGTGGCAGCGCAGGCATGGTTATCAGGATTATCCCAAATGATATTCCGACGTTTGATGATCTGCACCTGCCACCGATCATGAACCAGATCGCGATGACCAAACGAGGGTTGGTTATATTTGTGGGTGGAACCGGTTCAGGTAAATCAACCAGTCTTGCTGCGATGATTGACTATCGCAATGAAAACACCAACGGTCACATCATCACAATTGAGGATCCGGTGGAATTTGTTCACCGACACAAAGGTTGTATTGTGACGCAAAGAGAAGTTGGAACTGATACTGATTCTTTTGAAATCGCTTTGAAAAATACGCTGCGACAAGCGCCGGACGTGATTCTGATCGGGGAGATTCGGGATCAGCAAACCATGGAGCATGCGATAGCGTTTGCTGAAACAGGTCACCTGTGTCTTGCGACATTGCATGCGAACAATACCAACCAGGCAATGGATCGTATCATCAACTTCTTCCCGGAAGCCCGCCACAAACAGCTGTTACTGGATCTGTCGCTGAACATGAAAGCGTTTATTTCTCAGCGTCTGCTGCCAACACCCAATGGCAAGGGAAGACGTGCCGCGATCGAAGTGCTGCTTAACACACCACTGATGTCGGACTTGATCATGAAAGGTGAAATCCACGAGATCAAGGAGTTGATGGCAAAATCAGGTGATCAAGGCATGCAGACCTTTGACCATGCGCTGTTCAACCTGTTGAACGAAGATGCGATCACCATAGAAGAAGCAATGCGCAATGCTGATTCGGTCAACGACCTGCGCCTCAAGATCAAACTGTCAGGTGGCAACTCAGCCGCTGTTGATGATTTGATAGCAGGTTCAATGAGCATCGAAGAAGACGATGACGAACCCGACAACAAATTGATGGGACGTTAACGCAACGTCTCAAAAAAGCGGGCAAAAAAACCGGGGGAACAAAAAACCGGGGGGATAGAAAAACCGGGGGACAGTATACCCATTT
>CALFCE010000096.1 GCA_937951215.1 uncultured Granulosicoccaceae bacterium | reverse complement strand
TATGTCGCAGGGTTCCAACTATGTTGCTGATGTTGCCGGCTACGATAGCGGGGCCCATGCGGCTGGGGGCTATCATGACGGTTCGCAGCGATTTGCACCTCCCGTGGCTGCTCCCGCGGGTGCTCCTGTTGCCAATGCAGGCGGCACGAACGCGGCGTTCGAGATAGATCCCAACGACATGGCCAGGCCAGCTGACACCGGTGCCTATCCCGGCGCCCATGCCAGCCATCACGCTGGCTATCACCCGAATCCGGCTCAGGGGCCAGCGGTTCCTTCACAAGCCCGACAATCCGGAAAAAACGGTGGATTGGCTGGCATGCTCGGATCGCTGGGGCAGCGTCTTGCCGGTAAAAAATCGGTCAGTCAACAGGGTGAAGCCGTGTCAATGCAAGGCGTGGAACCAAAAATAGTCACCTTGCATGTGGTTGCGCCTGACGGCCAGGTTATTCATGGCCCGCGGCTGCTGTCATTGCTTGACCAGAGAAACTATCATTTTGGGGAAATGAATATATTTCATTCCCTGCACGAAGATCAGATTGTGTTTTCGGTGGCCAAAATGGTTGAGCCGGGTATCTTCGATCTGAATTCCCCAGCCAGCTTTGAAACCCCCGGAATTACCATGATCCTGCAACTGCCCGGTCCGGTCGCAGCCAACGTTGCGCTTGATGTGTTGATCCGGGAAGCGACTGAAATTGCCGAAGCACTTGGTTGCAGTGTTCTTGATAGCGGCCACAGCACGCTTAGTGGGCAGACAATTCAACATCTTCGCGATAGTGTGCACCAATTTATGCACCAGCAAAAACTTGCTGACGCGGTGCCCTCCTGACCTCACCAACTGCAAAGGCTCCTTCGGCCAAACAAACAGCTCGGGCTCTGCACTTGCAGAGCCTGCTCAACGATCACAATTACCGTTACCATGTTCTCGATGAACCCAGCATCGAGGACGCCGAGTATGATCAACTCTTTCACGAGTTGGTGAAGCTGGAAGAGCAATTCCCGTCACTGTCCAAAGCCGACTCCCCAACCCATCGGGTAGGGGCTCCTCCACAGTCTAAATTCAACCAGGTTTCTCACTCTGTTCCAATGCTCTCGCTGGGTAATGCTTTCAGCGATCAGGATATGCTTGATTTTGACAGGCGTGTACGTGACAAGCTGGAGCTGGCGGAAAATGCAGTGATTGATTATGCAGCCGAACCCAAGCTGGATGGACTTGCTGTCAGCTTGCGTTATGAATCTGGCGTGTTTGTGACCGGTGCTACTCGCGGTGATGGGTCCACCGGCGAGGACATCACCCTCAATTTGAGAACACTCGCCAGTTTACCCTTGCGATTGCAAGGTACCGACCTGCCTGCGGTTCTCGAAGTACGCGGTGAGGTGTACATGGCGAAAGAAGCTTTTGCGAACCTTAACGAGTCGCAAAGAAAGAATGAGCAGAAAATATTTGCCAACCCCCGCAATGCCGCCGCCGGTAGTTTGCGTTTACTCGATTCTTCGATTACAGCTGCCAGACAATTATCTCTTGCCGTCTATGCGATGGGAGAGGTCAGCCCTGACGCTGAGCTGCCGGAAACCCAATCTGAGTTGCTCGTTTGGCTGCGTGAGCTTGGATTTCCGACCAACCGTGAAACTGCTGTGTGTGCGGGTCCGGAGAAATGCAAAGCCTACTATCAAAAAATTCTCAAGGCTCGAGAATCGTTACCCTATGAAATTGACGGAGTCGTGTTCAAAGTTGACCCGGTCAATCAACAGCGGGAGCTCGGGCAGGTATCGAGAGCACCTCGCTGGGCTATTGCGCGCAAGTTTCCAGCGGAAGAGGCGGGCAGCATCATCGATGCCGTCGAGTTTCAGGTTGGCAGAACTGGAGCACTGACACCCGTTGCCCGTTTACAACCCGTATTTGTCGGTGGTGTGACGGTAAGCAATGCGACATTGCACAACATGGATGAGGTGGAACGCAAGGATATTCGCGTGCACGATCATGTCATTGTCAGACGCGCCGGTGACGTGATACCGGAGGTTGTCAGAGTTGATCTGGAGAATCGCCCCCGTCGTGCCAAACGTATCAAGATGCCGTTAACCTGCCCGGTCTGCGAGTCGCCGGTGGAAACGCCTGAAGGTGAAGCTGTCGCGCGTTGTACTGGTGGGGTAGAGCATTGTCTGGCACAACGTCAAGGTGCTTTGAAACACTTTGCATCTCGCAGAGCAATGGATATCGATGGCCTCGGCGACAAGCTGATCGATCAATTAATTGAAGCGGAATTGGTGCAGTGGATGCCTGACCTTTTTCGACTGGATGCAGATCAAGTGTCCGCATTGCCTCGCATGGGAAAGAAATCAGCTGCCAATTTAATCGCCGCACTTGATGCTGCCAAAGAGACTACCCTGGCGCGCTTTATTTATGCACTGGGTATACGTGAAGTGGGCGAGAGCGGAGCGCGCAATCTTGCCAGTCACTTTGGCGATATCGAGCGCCTGAAAACGGCCAGCACAGAAGAGTTGGTCGAGGTAGAAGATATCGGGCCGATCGTGGCCCAAAGTGTCCTGGAATTTTTTGCCAGCCCGTTTCATCGTGAAACCGTCGATGCGCTGCTGCAGGAGGGGGTCAGATGGCCGGCGAGTGTCGTTCAGTCCGAAGTCGATGGTAACGACGAGCTATCGCAGCATCTGGCGGGCAATACCTACGTATTGACCGGAACCCTGGAGAAATTCACCCGTGATGAGGCACGCGATAAGCTGGTGATGTTGGGGGCCAAAGTCAGTTCCAGTGTGTCAAAGAAAACCACCGCTTTGATAGCAGGGCATTCTGCTGGCTCCAAGCTAAAAAAAGCGGAAGACCTTGGTGTCGAAGTGCTGGATGATGATGCGCTGCAGGAGCTACTGAAGCCACTGCTGTAGCCCGCCGGCAGGGTGACTCCAGGGGCTTGCACAATGATTCGCTACTCGGCGTATGTGGTATAATTTAGCTTCTGAGCGTAGCAGCAGGCGACGCAGGCTGAGTCTTGTTGCAGGCAGTGTCTGTCGCCTGTCTAACAACAACAATGAGTGGGTGAAAAATGGCCAGAATGGCTGTGAATGGTGCTGCCGGGCGGATGGGAAGGCAATTGCTTGCGGCGATTTCCGAACGTGAAAAAAACGAATTGTCAGTCGCCATAGAAGTAGAGGGTAGTCCAGCCTGCGGCAGTGACTCCAGTGTCCTGGCTTATGGCGTTCCTCAAGGTGTCACCGTCACCTCCAGTTTGCAACAGCAGCTCAATTCGCTTGACGTTCTGATCGACTTCACCACACCTCAATCCAGCCTCGACGCGCTCGAGGTTCTGTCCTCGGCACAAAAGTCTGCCGTGATAGGTACCACCGGTTTCACCGCCGTTGAAAAACAGAAAATCGTCGAATACAGCAACAGTATCCCTATCGTTTTTGCGCCCAACTTTAGTGTCGGTGTGACCTTGTGTGTGAAGCTGCTGGAACTCGCCGCTGATATCCTCGGTGATGAATATGATGTTGAAGTCATCGAAGCGCATCATCGTAATAAAGTGGATGCACCGTCTGGCACCGCATTACGAATGGGGGAGGCTGTTGCCAAGGCATTGGGACGAAACCTGGCTGATTCGGCAATTTACGGGCGCCAAGGCAATACCGGCATCAGAAGCAAGCAAGCCATTGGCTTCGAAACTATCCGTGGTGGAGATGTGATTGGCGATCATACAGTGATGTTTGCAGGTATTGGTGAACGAATTGAAATTTCCCACAAGGCGACCGACAGAATGACCTTTGCGCGTGGTGCTGTCCGTGCGGCAGACTGGGTCAGTCGACAAAATCCCGGACTTTATGACATGGCTGACGTAATCGGCCTTGAAAAATCCTGACAATCCGCCATCATGCATAAAATGCCACAGTCGACACCCAGATTACAACGCGCTTTCGTGCCGTTAGCAGGTAGCTATTAAATGAGCGAACACATCCAATTTGCCGCATTGTTTCCGGGACAAGGCTCGCAGTCACCCGGCATGCTGTCTGACCTGCAAAATGAGTTTCCGGTTGTTGCTGAAACCTTTAGTGAAGCATCGGATATCCTCGGCTACGATTTGTGGGATTTGTGTGAGAATGGCCCGGCTGAAAAACAGCGTCAGACTCAGTTTACCCAACCATTGATGTACTGCAGTGGCATCGCCACCTGGCGTGTGTGGCATTCGATTTCTGAAGCGAAACCTGCTGCTATTGCAGGTCACAGTCTCGGTGAGTTCAGTGCGCTGACAGCGGCGGGCTGCCTCAGTTTTGCAGAGGGTGTGTCGCTGGTGCAAAAACGCTCGCAACTGATGGCAACAGCTGTGCCCGAGGGGCAGGGAGGAATGGCCGCGGTACTCGGTATGGACGATGAAGCGCTGATCCAGCTTTGTACTTCGCTCAGTGGTGAAAGAGTGGTCGAGGCGGTCAATTTCAATGCGCCCGGACAGGTTGCGGTATCGGGTCATCTGGACGCTGTTGATCAGCTGGTCGCGGTGGCACGCGAACATGGTGCCCGCAAGGCGATCCGTTTGCCTGTCAGTGTTCCGAATCACAGTACCTTGATGCACGAGGCGGGTGAGTTGTTGAAAGAAGCGTTTGATGCTATCCAGTGGCAAGCCCCCAGGATCCCGATTGTGCAAAATCTTCAGGCCAGAGTGCCTGAGGGGCTTGACGATTTGCGATCCATGCTCGATCAACACGTATACAGCCCCGTGCTTTGGACACAGTCGGTCAAGCGTATAGTCGACGATTTTCAACCCGACTTTTTTATCGAGATGGGCCCCGGCAAGGTACTCGCCGGACTTGGCAAACGGATTGATAAATCGGTACCGGTCAAGGCGCTTGACTCTGCGGGTGCGGGTCACGAGATGCTGGAAATGCTGGATTGCCAGGGCGTCAGTGCCTGACCTGTCCCGCCAGACCAGACCAACCAGATCAGACGGAGTCATCCTCCTCGTTGTGATGCTACAACGCTGACCGAATTGTCAGCTTGCCAACGCTTTTAACTACCTAACCATTGGATCATACCCATGTTGCTGGAAAATGAAATTATTCTGGTTACCGGCGCCAGTCGTGGCATTGGCAAATCCATTGCCGATGCAATGGCTGCACAAGGTGCCACGGTCATTGGCACTGCGACGACCTCGGCAGGTGCTGATGCCATTAGTGAACGATTTAAAGAGGCTGGTCACAAAGGTTGCGGAATGCAGCTTGATGTGACGGACAAAGACAGAGTCCCGGAACTGATAAAAGCCATTGGCGAGCAATATGGGGCGGTATCCGTGCTGGTAAACAATGCCGGTATTACCCGTGATAATTTGCTGATGCGGATGCAGGAAGCTGAATGGGAAGATATTATCGACACCAACCTCAGCTCGGTTTATCGCATGTGTAAA
Source organism: uncultured Granulosicoccaceae bacterium (assembly GCA_937951215.1). GTDB lineage: Bacteria > Pseudomonadota > Gammaproteobacteria > Granulosicoccales > Granulosicoccaceae > CALFCE01. Next base: position 23,625 of record CALFCE010000096.1, on the reverse strand, counting down.
GCCTGCATACGTCCCATGGTCAAAGCACGCAAAGGGCGCATCATTAACGTCGCTTCGGTAATTGGCGTTACCGGCAATGCAGGCCAGAGTAACTATGCTGCCGCCAAGGCCGGCATTATCGGCTTTGGAAAGTCGTTGGCGCGGGAATTGGGTTCCAGAGGTATTACCGTCAACACGGTCGCGCCGGGGTTTATTGAATCCGATATGACCGACTCATTGAGTGATGAGCAAAAGCAGGCTATCACTGCTGACATTGCCCTGGGGAGAATTGGAGACCCGCTGGAGATTGCCAACGCCGTTGTATTCCTTGCCTCTCCAATGGCAGGCTACATCACCGGACACACGCTGCACGTCAATGGCGGCATGCACATGAGCTGATGGCCTCTGGCCGGGCTTATCGACGCTGTGAGCCGCACGTGCAGCGCCTCCGCTGAGGCGGCGTAAACCCGTGTATTAGCGCCGGGTAATGTTGTTCGCTTGAATAATGCCCTCTCTGACCACACATTTTCTGCGACGGTAACTCATTGTATTTATTTGATTTGTCGCTGTTGAGCCAACATCTGGTGTTGCCACTATGGCATGCAGGGTTCGACTTAACTACAATAGCGAGTTGTTTGATCAACGCTACCACCACCTAACGAGGTTTGACTGACTATGAGCAGTATTGACGAACGCGTCAAAAAGATTGTTGTAGAACAACTTGGTGTAAAAGACGACGAGGTAAAAAATTCAGCTTCATTTGTAGACGATCTGGGTGCCGATTCGTTGGATACCGTCGAACTTGTCATGGCACTCGAGGAAGAATTTGAATGTGAAATTCCGGACGAAGAGGCCGAAAAGATCACCACCGTTCAACAAGCTGTTGATTATGTGAACGCCAATCTTCCAGCCTGATCCGGTTAATTGTTGAATTGGTGTTCATAAGTCAGGCACCTTGAATCCGATTCAGCAGATCAAAAATTGAAGATGGCGGATACGGCCGTTAGTCCTGTTGGGCTGCGGCCGTTGGCTTTTATGGAACCGCTGAATTAAATCGCGCTGCAGACAGGCATAGTTTTGCGAAACCGATTGACGGTACTTTGCGGTTGACGATACTTTGCAGTTGACGATACATGGCGGTTGACAATACAGGGGAGTTTTGAATTGACGAAGAGACGAGTAGTGGTCACCGGCCTCGGTTTGGTCACGCCAGTAGGTAATACGGTAGAAGAGTCCTGGAAAAATATACTGGCCGGTAAATCCGGTGTTGCGTTGATTGAAGATTTCGATGCGGAACCCTATGCAACCCGGTTTAGTGCGTCTGTCAAAGGCTTTGATGCAGAACAGTATTTCAGCCGCAAAGAAGCCAGAAAAATGGATACCTTTGTGCATTTCGGGGTTGCAGCCGGATTGCAGGCGGTAGCCGATGCGGCACTCGAAGTCACTGACGAAAATGCCGAGAGGATCGGTGTGGCCATCGGCTCCGGGATTGGCGGTTTACCCAACATTGAAGTCCAGCACTCTGCGTTATTGAACGGTGGCGCTCGAAAGGTATCGCCCTTTTTTGTTCCTTCAACAATTATCAATATGATTTCCGGCAACCTGTCGATCCGATTGGGATTGAAGGGGCCGAACTTCTGCATTGTCACTGCCTGTACGACTGGCACCCACAATATAGGCGATGCAGCCCGGGTGATTCAGTATGGCGATGCTGATGTGATGATTGCCGGTGGAGCCGAGATGGCTACCTGTCCGATGGGGCTGGCTGGATTTGGAGCTTCTCGAGCACTTTCAACGCGTAACGACGCACCCGAGCAAGCCAGTCGTCCCTGGGATAAAGATCGGGATGGTTTTGTGCTGGGTGATGGTGCCGGTGTAATGGTGCTGGAAGAGTACGAGCATGCCAAAGCACGTGGTGCTGACATTTATTGCGAGTTAGCCGGTTACGGAATGAGTGGTGATGCCTATCACATCACGCAACCGTCTGAAAATGGTGATGGTGCGTTTCGCTGCATGAGAAATGCACTCAATGATGCCGGCTTGAACGCCGAACAGGTGGATTACATCAATGCACACGGCACTTCCACCCCAACCGGTGATATTGCAGAGACCGATGCAGTCAAGCAGTTGTTCGGTTCGAGTGCCGCGAATGTTGCCGTCAGTTCGACCAAGTCAATGACAGGGCATTTACTGGGTGCAGCAGGAGGCATAGAAGCCGTGTTTAGTGTGCTTGCGATTCGTGACAATGCAGCACCTCCCACGATCAATCTTGATAACCCTGGTGAGGGTTGCGATCTTGACTATGTTGCCCATACAGCACGTGATTTGAATATCAAGGTTTCAATGTCCAATTCATTCGGTTTTGGGGGCACCAACGGTACCGTGGTGTTTGCAGAGCACTGACTATGATTTTTCGTTTTTTTCTCACTGTCGTGGTAATTGCTGCGGTGGCAGCTGGCTTGGCCTATGCGGACTATCAAGCCTTTCTCGAAGAGCCGGTTCAGTTAGGTGAAGAGACTCAAAGTTTCACGGTAGAAAGTGGCTGGAGCGCCAAACGCACCGCCCAGGAATTGGCTAGCCGTGAAATCATCAGCAAGCCCATGTGGTTCTACCTGCATGCGCGGCTTGAAAAGAAGGCCGGTTCGATAAAAACAGGGGAGTTTGAACTTCGTCCGGAAATGACCTCGGCATCCTTGCTCGATTTGTTTGTCGAGGGCCAGGCCAAACTGTATTCGCACATTATTATCGAAGGCAGCACGTTTAAACAGGTGCGGGAAAAGCTCGCTGCTGATCCGCAATTGTCGATGACTTTGCTGGAAGTTCCGAGTGAAAAGATCATGGGCTTGCTGGGAAAGGAAGGTGAGCATCCCGAAGGGCAATTTTTTGCTGACACTTACCGGTTCCCGAAAAATTTCACCGATCAGGATTTTTTGCGTCGTTCACATCAGGTGCTGATGAAGGTGCTTGATGAGGAGTGGGCCAATCGAGCCCCGGATTTGCCTTATAAAACACCTTATGAAGCGCTTATTATGGCTTCGATTATCGAGAAGGAAACTGCGGTCGCGGCTGAACGTCCACTGATTGCCGGTGTGTTTGTTTCGCGCCTTCGCAAGGGCATGCGGCTGCAAACCGATCCTACCGTTATTTACGGTATTGGAGATGCCTATGATGGCAACATTCGGCGCTCCGATTTAAAACGCGACACACCCTATAACACCTATACAAGAGGTGGGTTACCTCCCACACCGATATCGATGGTTGGTCGGGAAGCCATCAATGCTGCATTGAATCCGCAACAAACCACCGCACTGTATTTTGTGTCTCGCGGGGACGGCACACACAAGTTCTCCGATACGCTGGAGCAGCACAATGCAGCGGTACGCAAGTATCAATTGAAGCGTTAAGCAATGAAAATGACTTCGGTAGAACGATGAGTACAAAACCTCGCGGCTTGTTCATCACAGTAGAAGGTGTAGAGGGTGTCGGTAAATCCACCAACCACCAGTTTGTGGGTGACTACCTCGAGCGTCACGGTCATGATGTGTTGATGACACGGGAGCCGGGTGGCACAGAGGAGGCCGAGAAAATTCGCCAACTGGTGTTGGACAATGCCAATCAACTTGAGCCTGTCAGCGAATTGCTGCTGGTTTTTGCGTCGCGAGCTGAACACTGCAAAAAGGTTATTGCACCTGCTCTTGCCAGCGGCCGATCGGTCGTTTCGGACAGATTTCTGGATGCGAGTTACGCTTATCAAGGCGGTGGACGCAAGCTGGGCTTTGAGAAAGTTGCAATGCTTGATCGAATGGTGGTTGGAAACCTGCAGCCGGACCTGACCCTGTTGCTGGATATGGATGTTGAAATTGGTCTTTCACGGCTTGAAAAACGCGGTACCAAGGATCGCATTGAGAACGAAGATCGCGAGTTCTTCCATGCTGTTCGCAGCGCCTATCTGCAGCGCGTTGAGACCAATCCCGATCGCTTTGCAGTGATCGATGCAGCGCGGTCACTGGCCGATGTGCAAACTCAGATAGAAGCAGCGCTTGATGAGTTGGTGCAGTCGACCGTTACCCATTCGTGACATAGTCAGGTATCCGATGGAAGATTCGGAAGAAAAATTTGAACTTGAGGATTTGCAAATCGATCTTCCCGGGTGGTTGCAGGACGCAGCTACGGATCTGATCCGGCGCCATCATGATGGCAAACTGCCACATGGTTTGTTGTTGCACGGCAGTCCCGGCATTGGCAAACGTCTGTTTGCAGTGCATCTGGCGCGTCAGTTGTTGTGCGATTCGATATCGCTTGGCGACGGGCAAGCCCGAGCTTGCGGTCAGTGTCGTGGTTGCGTACAGCTGATCAGCGGGAATCACCCCGATTACCGTTGTCTGCGCCCCGTCACCGATAAAAAAACCGGACGTCCTGGTCACTCGATTCTGATCGATGAGGTACGTGAGTTTCGCGAATGGATATACCTGACTTCTCACTATCAGGGCCTTAAGGTCGCGATTATTGATACCGCTGAGCATATGACTGTGGCGGCCTCTAATGCGTTACTGAAGACACTGGAGGAACCTGCTGGCAGCACGGTGTTGTTACTGCTGGCCAACCGGCCTATCGCTTTGCCGGCAACGATAACCAGCCGCTGTCAGCAAATACGTTTGCTCACGCCGCAGCGGCAAGAGGCCCTTGACTGGCTGTCTGGCCATAACGTCGAGAATGCAGAGACGCTGTTGCGGATCAGTTCCAATGCACCGATGAGAGCGCTAGAATTCCACAGCGGTGCTTTTCAATCGCAGCGTGAGCAATTGTTTACCGCTTTCAGCGGGATAGTTACTGGCAGGGCCAGCATTGCAAAATCGGTAGATGCCCTGCGTGATTATCCGACTTCATTGTGCCTTTCTTTATTAACCAGCTGGGTGTCCGATATCCTTAAATGTCATGCGGGTTCCGCGCAACATTCGCGCAATCCGGACAAGATTGACACCTTGCAGACGCTTGAGGGTGAATTGGATTCTGCGGACTGGTTCTCAATTTACGATCAATTGCTTGAATTGAATCGCTCTGACAGCGCGAGTTTCAAGGCGCAACCTGTGCTTGAGAGTATTTTTGCCGCTATACGATTATTAAAAATGCAATCAGTGCGGAGCTGACAGGACACAAGCAGTTGATTTTGTGTCAGCCGGGCTGCGCGAAATGAACCAAACTGCCGTGGAGACTGGCCTATGACTTCGGAAACCCGCAAAGGCATCATTGCCTTTTCCATTACCGATCGCGGTGCACTCTATGCCTGCTATATGCAATTCGTACAAAACGGTGGGGTTTTTATACCCACTAACCGGAATTATGATCTGGGTGACCAGGTCTTTGTCCTGCTGCAACTGATGGACCAGCCAGCGCCGATAGCGCTGAACGGGTCGGTGGTTTGGCTCACCCCAGCCGGGGCACAGGGAAACAAGACTGCAGGAATCGGCGTGCAATTTGCCGATGACAGCACCGAAGGGAAAACCGTCATTGAAGAGCACCTCGCAGGCGCTCTTAATGCCGACAGACCAACTCACACAATGTAGTTAAATATTACGGGCTTGAATTATCGGCGTCGATGCAGGCAGATAAAGCCGACGCGCAAAGCAAGAAATGTAATGATCGATCAGACAACACCGCCAAAATCTGTGTCTGTGTTTGAGCTGTCTCCGGCATGGGTTACTGATCCTGCGTCCAAGGCAGCAGACACATGCTAGGCTGTCTTGAGGACATTGGTTGCTGGGTTTTTGATCTGGACGGCACTCTCTCGAATCCCGCGCAAGGCATGCTGTCTTCGCTCAACCATGCGTTGATCAGCCAGGGTTTTGACAAGATACCATCGAACAAAATCAACAGCTTTATTGGACCTCCACTTGAATCCTCGCTGGCTACTCTCGCCGGGACTACTGATGCCGAAGTGTTAAGACAGTTGATTGCTTCCTATCGTCAGCACTACAAAGAACAAGGATTTGCAGAGAATTCCCTTTACGATGGTATTCCCCGGTTACTCGAATCTTTACGGCAGTCCGGTTGCACATTGGGCGTTTGTACTGCCAAGACGGAACCTGTGGCGCGACAAATACTGGAGCACTTTGCGATAGCTGATCATTTCAGTTTTATCAGCGGTGGAGATATCGGTGTTCGCAAGGGACAGCAGCTGGAGCGGTTGTTGAAGAGCGGTGAAATAGATGGGCAAGCATTGATGATCGGGGATCGAAAGTTTGACCTTGAAGCGGCGCGCGAGAACAAGCTGCGCAGCTGCGGTGTACTCTGGGGTTTTGGTGATCATCACGAGCTTGTTGGCGAAAAGCCGGACCGTTTGGTATCACATCCTTCAGAACTGTTGGAACTACTGTCCAGCACTGACTCTCAGTCTCGTTCCGGGAACCGGCAATGCGGTTGATTGCTGCAATAGCAGATGTTACCCACCTGCAACGCAAACGTTCGCGTAGTGCGTGGCGGGTAAATCAAATACTCCTGTTCGGATTGCTTTGCACGCTTATGTCGTGGCTGACCGGCTGCCGCGAAGAGATCGGGCACTTGTCGACCTTCACCGGCAACACGATGGGAACCAATTACACCATAAATGTGGTCAGCAGCTCCGATAGCCTGGTGGTCACCACCCTGCAAGCTGAGGTAGAGAACAAGCTCGAATTTATCAACAAACAGATGTCGACCTACGATCCGGAATCGAATCTATCGATATTCAATCAGACCGTTTCCACCGATTGGTTCGCGATGCCATCGGAAACAATCGAGTTGATCCGCATCGCTACCCGGGTCAGCCGTTCAACCGATGGTGCCTATGATGTTACCCTGGGATCGGTCATCGATTTGTGGGGCTTTGGCCGGGATGCTGCCACCGACGGTGATAAACCGAGTATGGATTTGATACTCGACAAGATGAACGAAGTTGGTCATCAGTTACTGCAGATTTCCAAAGATGGCACCCAGATACGTAAGCTGATACCGGAGCTGACCGTGGATTTGTCGTCGATTGCCAAAGGCTATGCGGTGGATCGCCTTGGGGAGCTGCTTGAAAAAAATAACATCACACGTTACGTCGTGGAGATTGGTGGCGAGATTCGAACCCGTGGTTTGGGGGTGGATAACAATCCGTGGCAAATAGGCATTGAATCTCCGGATCCCGAGACACAGACAGCGGGATTTGTGGGTATCGCTGTGGAGAGTGCACATATCGCTACTTCAGGAAATTACCGCAACTATCGTGAGGTGGACGGAAAGCGTTTTTCTCACATTATCGATGGCCGCTCCGGTTATCCGGTTGATCACAATCTGGCTTCGGTAACCGTTCTGCACGGCTCCACCACGCAGGCCGATGCCTGGGCCACAGCCTTTATGGTGATGGGGGTAGAGGAAGCTATCGAGGTTGCTGATAAAAAAGGTCTGGCTGTTTCCTTCACCGTTAAAGAAGATCAAGGTTTCGTTAATCGCACAACGCGTGCGTTTGACGCTTACAAAGTCAAATAACCGCAACATACCGCGTCTTGATCCGACGCTGCTACCCCACGTATAGTTCTGCTTTCAGCACTACGTTTCAGAGACGATGTCACCCCCATCTCGACGTGCCATGCCCGGTCCCAAGGCATACGGCGTTACAGCGCCATTGTTTGACGATGCCGATGGCGACTACCCACGCTATTATCAACAGGCAAAGCGCCGGCCCAGAAAGCGATTTGTGGTCGGGGTCGACGAAGTCGGTCGCGGCCCGTTGGCCGGGTCAGTGGTTGCCGCCGCCGTCATCCTTGACCCTTCCCGGCCGATTGCGGGTTTGACGGACTCGAAACTGCTGACCGAGCCCCAGAGAATCGAACTGGATCAGCAAATAAGAGATCAGGCGATTGCCTTTGCTATTGCCGAAGCCACTGTCGCTGAAATTGATGACATCAATATATTGCATGCCAGTATGCTGGCGATGCAACGCGCGGTGGGCCAGCTTGAGGTTCAGCCTCAATTGGCGTTGATTGATGGTAATCGATGTCCCGCTTTGGCGGTACCGAGTCAGGCGGTTATCAAGGGTGATCAAACTTATTGTGAGATCAGTGCCGCGTCGATCATTGCCAAAGTAGCCCGCGATAACATGATGCTCAAGTTGCATCAGCAACACCCGGCCTATGGGTTTGATCGTCACAAGGGTTATCCGACCCGACAGCACTTTGCAGCACTTGACGAACATGGGGTTCTGGCCGACCATCGACGCTCGTTCGCACCCGTCAGGGCCGCGCTGCAGAAAAGTTCCGAGGCCGTCTGAAAATCATCGTGGATCCAAAGTTTATACATCTTAACCTTCACACTGAGTTCTCGCTGCAAGAGAGCATCGTGCGTATCAAACCGTTGATGACTCGTCTTGCGGAGTATTGCGAGGCCGGGGCCGTCGGGGCAAGTGAGGGGTTGACAGCTGCTGCATCGGATATTGCAGAGCCGGATAATGCCACCGCCGCATACACCGCCAGGGCCATGCCGGCGGTTGCGATGACTGATCTCTACAACATGTTTGCGATGGTCAAGTTTTATCGGCAGGCCCTGGCAAATGGCATCAAGCCGCTAATCGGTGTGGATGCACGAGTACAAAATTCTGCCTTGGCGATGCCCCCTTCCAGAGTCATTCTGCTTGCACAAAATGATGAGGGCTATGGCAACCTGACCAAACTCGTGTCAATGGCCTATCAGCAGGGACAAGCGGGGGACGAGCCCTGCATCGAGCGCGAGTGGTTATTCGAGCGCGCCGATGGCCTGATTGCACTGTCCGGTGGCCAAGCTGGTGAACCTGGCATGGTGGCGAGTCACGGGCGCAGCGAAGAGGCTTTGGCTTTGTGTGCCGAGTGGCAACAGGTGTTTGGTGATCGTTACTATCTGGAGTTACACCGAACCTTGCGTGAAGGTGAGGAGCAGTGGATTGATACGGCCTGTGAGTTGGCCACCAAACTGGATTTGGCTCTGGTTGCAACCAATGATGTGTGCTTTCTGGACAAGAGTGAATTCCAGGTACATGAAACCCGTTTATGTATTCAAAAGGGCTTTGTCCTTGCGGATGGATCACGCCCCAAAACACACTCGGAAGAGCAGTACCTCAAGACCCCGGAACAAATGCTGGAGTTGTTCTCTGACATCCCGGAGGCGCTGCAAAACAGCGTTGAAATTGCCAAACGTTGCAGCCTTGAAATTTCATTGGGGCAACCTGTGCTGCCGGATTTCCCAATTCCCGATGGCATGACGGAAGCCGAGTTTTTCACGCAGGAAGCCGAGCAAGGCCTCAATGTTCGTCTGCAATCTATTCTGGCAGAGCCTGCTGCGCACGGAAGCAATGCCGCCCTCGAGGCGGCAACGACAACCCCCGGCAATTCCCCAGTCAGTGAACTCATTGTCAGTGACAAGAGGCGGGACGCTTATGACCAGCGCTTGCAGCGCGAGTTGTCGGTCATTATTGAAATGGACTTTCCCGGTTATTTTCTTATTGTGGCGGACTTTATCCGCTGGGCACGTGAAAACGACGTGCCTGTAGGGCCGGGACGTGGTTCAGGTGCAGGTTCACTGGTGGCTTTTGCACTGGGTATCACCGATCTGGACCCACTGCAGTATGACTTGCTTTTCGAGCGCTTTTTGAATCCGGAGCGGGTATCGATGCCGGATTTTGATATTGACTTTTGCATGGATGGCCGCGACAGAGTTATCCAATATGTATCGGATACCTACGGCGAACATCGAGTCTCGCAAATTATCACTTACGGCACCATGGCGGCCAAGGCGGTGGTGCGAGATGTCGGGCGAGTCATGGGGCACCCCTACGGTTTTGTTGATCGTATTGCCAAGATGGTGCCTTTCGAAGTCGGTATGACGCTGAAAAAAGCGCTGGACGAATCCGAGGATCTGGCAAGCGCCTACAGGGACGATGAAGAAGTGACGTCCTTGCTTGATATGGGATTGGCGCTGGAAGGTCTGGCGCGGAATGCTGGCAAGCACGCCGGTGGTGTAGTGATAGCCCCAACCGCACTAACCGACTTTACACCGCTCTACTGCGAGCCGGATGGCAGCAGTCTGGTGACCCAGTTTGACAAGGATGACGCGGAGGCCGTGGGCTTGGTCAAGTTTGACTTCCTCGGCCTGCGTACCCTGACGATTATTGAAAATGCAGTGCGCTTTGTTAATCAGGGGATGGCCGGATCGGCTGAACACAATTCGGCCAATTTACTCGATTTATCCCAGGTACCCCTGGATGACGCGCCCACCTACCAGCTGTTGCAAAAAGCTCAAACCACGGCTGTTTTTCAACTTGAATCGCCCGGTATGAAGCGTTTGATTGAACGCCTGAGGCCTGACAATTTCGAGGATATCATCGCACTGGTGGCACTGTATCGTCCGGGACCCTTGCAGTCGGGCATGGTGGATGACTTTATCGACCGCAAGCATGGTCGTAAAGCACTCGCCTGGCCGCACGAGGATTATCAGCTTGAATCGCTGAAGCCGGTGCTCGAGCCCACCTATGGTGTCATTTTGTATCAGGAGCAGGTTATCCAGATCGCGCAGGTGATGGCCGGATTTTCTCTTGGCCGCTCGGATCTGCTGCGTCGTGCGATGGGTAAGAAAAAAGCCGAGGAAATGGCGCTACAGCGCGAGGGCTTTCTTGCCGGGTGTGTCGAGAACGAGATTGATGCTGAACTGTCCGGCAATATTTTTGATCTGGTGGAGAAGTTTGCCGGCTACGGATTTAATAAATCACACTCCGCGGCGTATGCGCTGTTGTCTTATCAGACCGCCTGGCTCAAATGTCATCACCCGGCAGCCTTCATGTGTGCGGTGCTGTCTGCGGATATGGATAACACCGACAAGGTGGTCGGCCTGATCGAAGAGTGTGTGTCGATGGGCTTGACCGTACAGTCACCCGATATCAATGCATCAATAGTGCGTTTTGATGTGGTTGATCGCAGCAACATCCGCTATGGCCTTGGTGCCATAAAAGGAGTCGGTGAGGCGGCGCTGCGTGATGTGCTGCTGGAACGTGAAAAAAATGGAACCTTCCGCGACCTTGAGTCGCTGTGCCGGCGGCTGGACTCCGGCAGCATTAACAAGCGTGTGCTGGAGGCGCTGATTCGCGCCGGCGCTGCAGATGGTCTGGGCCACAATCGAGCCAGCATGATGGCAAATCTGCCGGCGGCGCTGCAAGCGGCAGAACAATTTCATCGTGATCAGGATGCCGGTCAGGATGACCTGTTCGGGCTGGTGGAAACCGTTGCCGAAGAGACCACTGTGCCGTTGCAAGAACTTCCGGAATGGCCGGAAAAGCAATTATTGGCAAATGAAAAAGAGTCACTCGGTTTGTATCTGAGCGGGCACCCCATTACCGAACATTTGCCGGAACTTGCGAATTTTACCAGTGGGCGTATTGCTGATCTTTGTGCTCGTGCCACTACGGCCCATGCTCGCAACAATGGTGGTCAACAATGGCGTCAGAAAGGAATTGCAGTACTCGCTGCCGGGTTGATCATTGGCGTACGCACCCGCGATGTGCAAGGCAGCAAGATGGGATTTGTAACGCTGGACGATCGTGGCGGTCGCACCGATGTGGTGATGGGGGCCGAGCTGTTGGAAACCAGCCAGCACTTTTTGCTGCGCGAAGAGGTGCTTATCGTGGATGGGGAAATCAGTGTTGACGAATTCAATGGCGGTTTTCGGATTCGTGCCCGTGATGTTTATGATCTGGCCGCAGCGCGTGCTCGTTTTGCACGGCGCCTGGTGATTGATCTGGGTCAAAATGCGGTACTGCCTGCGACTCTTGAACAGATGCTCGAAACACTGGCCGCCAGCAAGCGTGGCAATACCCCGGTGTGTTTTGACTACAGTAATGGGCTTGCCAAAGCTCGAATACAGGCTGGCAAGACCTGGCTGATCAACCCCGAACATGCGCTGCTGGAAAGCTTGAATCAGTTGGCAGGAGAAGACAGCGTGGAGCTGGTTTACTGATTGGTCTACCTGCGCTGCAATGCGGGTGATTCCGGGTATAGACCGCAGCACATTAATCAGTTTTGGGTCTGGTACAATGAACCCTTGTAAGGACCAACGATGAGTATCAGGCCGCTTGAGGTCAATCAGCCATGAATCCCGATTATCTAGATTTTGAACAACCTTTGGCCGAATTGCAGGCAAGGATTCGCGAGCTGCAATTTGCAACCGAAGATGCGGACATCAATATCAGTGAGGAAATCGAGAAACTGGAGAAAAAGCTCGATTCACTGACATCCAGCATATTCTCGAAACTGAATTCCTGGCAAGTAGCGCAGTTGGCTCGACATAAATTGCGGCCGTATACCAGTTTCTATATCGAAAACGTGTTCACCGACTTTGAAGAATTGCACGGTGACCGACTGTATGGAGACGATCAGGCCATTGTCGGTGGTATGGCCAAGCTGGGCGATCAGCCCGTGATGGTCATTGGTCACGAAAAGGGCCGCGATACCAAAGAGAAAATTCAACGTAATTTCGGTATGCCAAGGCCGGAGGGTTATCGCAAGGCAAAGCGCTTGATGGAGCTGGCAGAACGGTTTTCACTGCCGGTCTTCACCTTTATAGACACCCCGGGTGCTTATCCTGGCATCGGTGCCGAAGAGCGTGGCCAGTCGGAAGCCATCGCCAGAAACCTGTTTGTGATGTCTGAACTGCGTACACCGATTGTTGCAACCGTGATTGGGGAAGGAGGATCCGGTGGTGCACTTGCTATTGGTGTGGCCGACCGCGTCATGATGTTGCAGTACGCTATCTACTCAGTGATTTCGCCTGAGGGTTGTGCGGCTATTTTGTACAAAAGCGCGGACAAAGCGCCTGATGCAGCTGAGGCTATGGGGATCGTTTCTTCACGCTTGCTTGAGTTGAAGTTGGTCGACAGAATTGTCGACGAGCCATTGGGTGGAGCGCATCAGAAACCACTGGAGATGGCGACTTCGCTGCAGCAGGCTTTGATTCAGGAGCTTGACAGTCTGAATGGTTTGTCTGCGGATGAGCTGGTAACTCAGCGACAGGCAAAGTGGCGTGACTATGGTGAGTTCAAGGAAGTTGCGGTCTGAAAAATTAGCTCAAATGACATTCAGAGGCACTTGTCGCTTCAATGCCAGATGCAAATCCAGAAGCAAATCCAGATGCAATGCCTAATGAATTTCCAGCAACAATACCCAACGGTCTTCCAGGCCCGGTAGCCAATCTCAATTGGTTTGTTGAACAAGTGCCAGCTGGTTGCCGGCTGATAGTCGCCTACAGTGGGGGGCTTGATTCTCATGTCTTACTGCATGCCTGTCACGCAGCTCTTGAAAATCGCGCGGATCTGTCACTGCAAGCGGTACACGTTGATCACGGGTTGCAGCTTGAAAGCGAGCAATGGGCCCGGCATTGTCAGAGAATCTGCCGACAGCTATCCATTCCTTTACAGATAAATGCAACCCGTATCACCGCTGAATTGGAAGCGGCGCGTGGTCTGGAGGCCGCCGCCCGGCAAATGCGCTACGAACAGTTTGCCAGCGTTCTGCAATCCGGTGATCTCCTGCTGCTGGCGCAACATGCTGATGATCAGGCAGAAACCTTTTTGATTCAGGCACTTCGCGGTAGCGGGCCGGATGGACTTGCCGCGATGCCTTTTCTCAGGAGTTTCGCAGCAGGCAAGTTGGTCAGGCCTTTGTTGCGCTGCACTCGGGTTGAATTGCAACAGTACGCTGAACGTCATGCGCTCGAGTTTGTCGACGATCCCAGCAATTCAGATACCCGGTTTGATCGCAATTTTTTGCGCCGGGAAATTATGCCTTTGCTGAAACAGCGCTGGCCTTCCGCAAGCCATACTCTTAGCCGATCTGCTTCCCGCTCCGGAGCTGCAGCGCAATTATTGAAGACCTTGGCAGCACAGGATCTGCAATATGTAGAGATCCTCGATACATTGGAACTGGATATCGTCCGATTGCTCGAGCTCAGTGATGAACGGCGGTTTAACGTGTTGCGATTGTGGGTTCGAAATCGGGGTTTGCCGTTACCGAGATTACAGGACTTGCAGCAGGTCAATACAGGCTTGCTGCAAAACCGTGCACAAACCGGTGGCCAGGTCGTGGCAGGCGACTATGAATTTCGGCGCTACAGAGATCAGCTGTTTTTGCTTTCAACGGATAAAAATCCGGTGCCACCTTTCCGCTATGAGTGGAATCCGCCGTACCACGATTTACAGATCCCTGAAATCGACATGGTTTTGAGTCGGCAGGATTGTCAGGCACAGGGTTTTCTGCTGCCCGACGAGGCCCGTGTTGAAGTGAGAAGCCGAAGCGGGGGCGAGTTGATTCGACTGTCGCAGTGCCGGCCGCATTCGTCATCAACAGGGCTGTCTTTACAGGCTCATGGTCACAGCCAAGGCCTTAGTCAGGGCCGTGGTGAGGGCCGGGGTGAGGGCCGTAGTGAGGGCCGGGCAATCATCCACAAAGCAGTAAAAAAATTGTTGCAGGAAGCCGATATTCCGCCGTGGCAGCGTTGCAAGGTACCGCTGGTGTATATCAATGATCAACTTGCTGCCGTCTGGCAGATCGCTGTGGCAGCAGATTTTGAATTGTGACGTTTTTTTTGAGCGTTCAATCTGTTATCCTGATCTCCCATCTTGGTTACGCTTCTCGGCGTAGTACCGCAACAAGCCCGCCCCATTTTTACATTTGGCGACAATTGGCAACAGAATTAGTTTGAGCAGGCAAACCCGTGCTTGGGAACAGCATGTGCGGGCTATGCTTCAGCTGCGCCTTTTGCGTGCATTGTTCTGTTTGGGCGTTAAGCAAAATTTGGATCGGCTGGCGTCGTTCGAGGTTTATCATAAACAATAATACTGAAAACAAGACCCGATTTATCTTTGTAACCGGTGGGGTTGTATCGTCTTTGGGGAAAGGCATCTCGGCGGCCAGTCTGGCAGCGGTGCTTGAAGCACGTGGTCTCAGCATTGCGATGCTTAAACTTGACCCGTACATAAACGTAGATCCGGGAACCATGAGCCCGTTTCAGCATGGCGAGGTGTTTGTAACTGAAGACGGGGCCGAGACCGATCTCGATCTTGGCCACTACGAACGCTTTGTCCGTATCAAAACCAGCCAGAGGCATACGTTTACCACCGGTCGTGTTTACGAGACCGTCATTTCCCGCGAGCGTCGCGGCGACTACCTTGGTGCAACTGTTCAGGTTATTCCGCATATCACCGATGAAATCAAACGACGCATTATCGTTGGAGCGGGCGATGTGGACGTTGCCATGGTAGAAATCGGTGGCACTGTAGGTGATATTGAATCCCTGCCTTTTCTTGAAGCAATCCGTCAGATGGGTGTGGAGCTGGGTCGGCAGCGGACCATGTTTATGCATTTGACTCTGGTGCCTTACATCAAGGCTGCCGGCGAAATGAAAACCAAGCCAACCCAACACTCCGTCAAGGAATTGAGATCGATAGGTATTCAACCGGATATCCTGGTCTGCCGTGCCGATCGGCCGATGCCGGATAGTGAGCGAAAGAAGATCGCGTTGTTTACCAATGTGCAGGAGCAATCGGTTATTGCCGCCAATGATGTTGCCTGTATTTATGATTTGCCGCGCATGCTGCACGCTCAGGGCCTGGATGATCAGGTGCTGGTGC
This sequence comes from uncultured Granulosicoccaceae bacterium, assembly GCA_937951215.1. GTDB lineage: Bacteria > Pseudomonadota > Gammaproteobacteria > Granulosicoccales > Granulosicoccaceae > CALFCE01. Next base: position 7,982 of record CALFCE010000096.1, on the reverse strand, counting down.
ACTTTGGTCTGGAGCTGCCCGCTGCTGATTTGTCGGACTGGAACCGGGTGGTGCACGGCATAATGAACCCGGTGCATGAAGTGACTGTGGGTATGGTAGGAAAATATACCGAACTGACCGAGTCTTACAAATCATTAAACGAGGCATTGGTCCATGCCGGTATCCAGAAACGTTGCAAGGTCAGTATCCGCTATCTGGATGCGGAAACACTGGTAACCGGTGATACCAGCGCATTGCAGGATGTGGATGCCATTCTGGTGCCGGGCGGATTTGGCACGCGTGGTGTTGAGGGTAAGGTTGTTGCTGCCAGAATGGCGCGCGAAAACCGCATTCCCTATCTTGGTATTTGTCTCGGGATGCAGGTCGCAGTGATTGATTTTGCCCGCCATTGTGCGGGTATTCCTGACGCCAATAGCAGCGAATTTGACCGCAACACGCCTGACCCTGTGATTGCGTTGATATCAGAATGGCAAAATCGTGACGGCAAAACCGAGATCCGCGATGATGACTCTGATCTGGGAGGCACCATGCGTCTCGGTGGTCAGGAATGCAAGCTGCGGGCAGGCACACTTGCCGAGTCAATCTACCAGAATGACAGTATCGTCGAACGGCATCGCCACCGGTTTGAGTTCAACAACAACTACAAGGAAACCCTGACCAAAGCAGGGCTGATTATATCCGCTGAATCGGCTGGCAACGAGGCTTTGGTGGAAATGATCGAATTGCCCGATCACCCCTGGTTTGTCGGTTGCCAGTTCCATCCTGAATACACCTCAACACCGCGTGACGGCCACCCACTGTTCACCGGTTTTATCAATGCGGCACTTGAATACCAACAAACAACTGAACCGGAGATGGCGACCATTTCATGAAATTGTGTCACTTTGAAGCAGGCAATGGCGCTCCGTTTTTCCTGATTGCCGGTCCCTGTGTTATTGAATCCGAAGCATTGGCCCTCAGTACCGCATCGACTTTGAAAACGATCACTGAAAACCTCGGGATCCCTTTCATTTACAAATCATCTTTTGACAAGGCTAATCGTTCTTCCGGCAAAAGTTACCGGGGGCCCGGGCTGGAACAGGGTCTGAAAATTCTGGCTACTGTCAAAGAGGAACTGGGCGTACCGGTCATTACCGATGTCCATGAGGATTCTCCGATTGATGAAGTAGCCGATGTTGTCGATGTTCTGCAAACACCTGCCTTGCTGTGTCGACAGACAAATTTTATCCAGCGGACTGCCAGTGCAGGGAAACCGGTCAATATCAAAAAAGGCCAGTTTATGGCTCCGGGGGATATGCAAAATGTAGTGGACAAAGCCTCCGCCACTGGCAATAAACAAATTATGGTTTGCGAGCGTGGCGTGGCCTTTGGCTACAACACGCTTGTTTCGGACATGCGCTCGCTGGCCATTATGCGTGGTACCGGTGCACCGGTCGTTTTCGATGCAACTCATTCAGTACAACTGCCCGGCGGACGTGGTGATTCATCCGGCGGTCAACGGGAATTCGTGCCGGTTCTGGCCCGTGCTGCGATTGCTGCAGGCGTTGACGGTTTGTTTATGGAAACACATCCGGACCCCGACAACGCGCTATGTGATGGTCCAAATGCCTATCCGCTGGCTCAGTTGGAAGACTTGCTCGGGGTATTGATGCAAATCGATCGTACTGTCAAAGCGCAGCCTTATCCAGAAGCTACACTTGAGTAGGTACCAGCTGGGTCAGTAACAGCAAGTTCGAGACGGTTTCTGGTTAAATTTTCTTGAAAATGCTTTGGTTTTTTTACAGCGTCAGTGAAAAACTGCGTTGTTGCTTGTGGTGGATAGCAGTTGCCTGAAACGGCTATCGTCGCAATCAGTAGAGTCTGGAGACAAAATGAGTTCTAAAATTGTTGATGTCAAAGCCCGTGAAGTTCTCGATTCGCGAGGCAACCCCACTGTTGAAGCTGACGTCATACTCGCCTCGGGTGCTCGTGGCTCGGCTGTCGTACCCTCTGGTGCGTCGACCGGGAAACGTGAAGCGCTGGAGTTACGTGATGGCGATGCCAATCGTTACCTGGGTAAAGGGGTATTAAAAGCGGTCAAAAATATCAATACCGAAATCCGCGATGCGGTGCTCGGTAAAGACGTTAATGATCAGACCGACATCGATCGCACCATGCTCACACTCGACGGCTCGGATAATAAAGACAGGCTGGGTGCCAATGCCTTGCTGGCAGTGTCGCTGGCCAGTGCACATGCCGGAGCCAATGACGCTGGCAAAATGCTGTTTGAATATCTGGGTGGCGACGGGGCAGTGCATCTGCCGGTGCCGATGATGAACATCATCAATGGCGGATCACACGCCGACAATTCCGTTGACCTGCAGGAGTTCATGATAATGCCTGTGGGGGTTGACAGCTTTCGCGAGGCATTGCGCTGCGGGGCAGAAGTTTTCCACAGCCTGCGTGGGGTGTTGCAGGCACGCGGCATGAATACCAATGTTGGGGATGAAGGTGGTTTCGCACCCAACCTGTCTTCCAATGAAGAGGCAATTGAAACCATCCTGATTGCAATTGAAAAAGCCGGTTATGTGATTGGCAAGGACATTTATCTGGCACTCGATGTGGCCAGCTCCGAATTTTGCGAGAACGGAGTCTATGATCTTGCCTCTGAAAACCGGAAGTTCGACGCGGCCGGTTTTGTCGATTATCTGGCTGATTGGGTCGATCGCTATCCGATTATTTCGATTGAGGACGGTCTTGATGAAAGCGATTGGGATGGCTGGCAGTTGCTGTCAGATCGCTTGCGAGACCGCATCCAGCTGGTCGGTGATGACCTGTTTGTCACCAATCCCAAAATTCTTGCCCAGGGTATCGAGCGCCGTATTGCCAACTCGGTACTGATAAAGGTTAACCAGATAGGTACCCTCACCGAGACCCTGGAAACCATTGATATGGCGCATAAAGCGGGTTACACCTCCGTCACCTCGCACCGTTCGGGTGAAACTGAAGATACCACCATAGCGGACCTGTCAGTGGCAACCAGCTCGCGGCAGATAAAAACCGGTTCGTTGTCGCGTTCGGACAGGATTGCCAAATATAACCAGCTGCTGCGAATCGAAGAGCATTTGGGCGCGCGTGCTGAATACGCCGGCAAGAGTGCGTTCAATCAAACCTTGTCGTAATTCCAGCAAGGGAACGGGATGAGCCAAGAAATTGAAACTCATTTGGGTGTAAAATACGCCCAAGTACTACTGGGTTGCCTCCAACACCGATGAAAATTCTGGTTTGCCTGTTAATCTCGCTATTTGTGTTGCTGAGCTACCGCATCATCTTTGGTGACGGCAGCTTGCAGGAGCTCAGTCGGCTCCACAAGGAGGTCAGACATGCGCGGGCAGAGCTGGTGCGGCTGAAAAGCCGTAACCGTAATTTGCAGGCAGAAGTCGCCGATTTGAAAAACGGCTTGGAAGCCATTGAGGAAAGGGCCAGGATCGAGCTTGGCATGATTGGCAATGATGAAACCTTTTTCCAATTTGTTCGTAGCCCGGCACCTGAAGGTGCAAAATCAGAACCTGTGGTTGCTGATCATCTGAGCGACACCGACGCCTCAAATTCACCTGTTCCGGACACCGGCTTCCGTGATAACACTGCGGACATTCTCCCGGACAGCTCCGCTCATACCATCTCCGGTAGCAACCCTGGCAGCGACCCTGGCAGCGACTTAGGCAACACCCCCGATTGGGCTACACAATAGTGAAGGCGGGTCTCGTGATCCCGTCTGAGCCGGGAAAGTCACCCATGCAGCTTCAGTGAGTCAAGCCATGGAACCCGGTGCCGTATGGGTTGTGGTGGCAGCTGGTGGTTCAGGGCGGCGAATGCAAGCTGGCGTTCCCAAGCAATATCTGGAGCTGGCGGGCAAAAGCATACTTGAGCACACGCTGGACAGTATTCAGCAATGGACCCAGGCGGGTCAGGTTGTGCTGGTCACACCGCATCAGGACCAGGTACTGGAAACATTGTCCCACCCGCTGATGAACCGGCTTCACGAAGTTGACGGTGGTGAGAGTCGGGCAGCGTCGGTACTCAAAGGGCTTGAATACATCAGTCGGCAACAAGGCAACGATGATTGGGTCATGGTGCACGATGCAGCCAGACCTTTTGCGCGCCGGCGCGACGTACAGAATTTGTGTATACAAGTTGTCAGTACCCGCTCAAATGGCGGTTTGCTGGCAGTGCCGGTCAGCGATACGCTAAAGCTCTCTGATTCCCATCGCCGCATCAAGCAAACTGTCTCCAGGGTGCAAATGTGGCAGGCTCAGACTCCACAGATATTTCGGGTCAAGCCATTATTGATGGCACTGGAGACGGCCAGGGCAAGTGGGCTTGATGTCACAGACGAAGCTTCGGCGATGGAGCATGCCGGAGCAGATGTTTTGCTGGTTGAAGGTTCGCCGGACAATATCAAAATCACGCATCCGGAAGATCTGGAACGTGCTGAATTCATCATCCAGCAGCGTGGGGCCGATTGACGGCTACCGAATGCCGGTAGTGCAGTGACGAATGGGGATCAGGTTTTGAGAATTGGACATGGTTATGATGTACATGCTTTCGAACCCGGGGATCATGTGGTTCTGGGAGGTGTCCGGATTCCTCATGATCAAGCTTTGAAGGCGCATTCTGACGGTGACGTGCTATTGCATGCGTTGACAGACGCGCTGTTGGGAGCGGCAGCGCTTGGCGATATCGGCCGTCATTTTCCGGATACAGATATGGCTTTCAAGGATGCTGATAGTCGACAGTTGTTAAAACAGGCCTATGCAAAGCTCCGGGAAAAAGGCTGTCGGTGTATCAGCGCGGACATGACTGTTGTTGCCGAGCGGCCGAAAATGGGGCAGTGGATACCGCAAATTCTGGACAATATCTCAGCTGATCTCGAACTTGACGTCGGTCGGATCAACGTGAAGGCGACCACCAGTGAGCAGTTGGGTTTCTGCGGTCGTGAAGAGGGCATTGCAGCTTATGCTGTTGTGCTGCTGGACGAAACTGAATCGGATTAGTCTTGGTTGCCGAAAAAATGTGACTGCATATCGGCTGCTGACAAACAACATGGGGAACGTAGCACAATGAGTAATCTTGCGATTATCGGTGGAACTGGACTGACCAGCGTTGAAGGTTTGAACATCACTCGTCGTGAAATGGTAAAGACTCCATACGGCTCACCTTCGGGTCCACTGATCACCGGTGAACTCGATGGTCGCCCCGTCACCTTCCTCGCCCGGCATGGTCACAAGCACAGTATCCCACCGCATAAAATAAACTATTGTGCGAATATCTGGGCACTGAACGAGGCCGGGATAACCAAAATAGTGGCGGTTGGTGCGGTGGGTGGTATCAGTGCCGAGTGCACAACCGGAACCATTGTCATTCCCGATCAGGTTATCGACTATACCTACAGCCGCATCAACACTTTCTTTGATGGTAAACCCAATGAAGTCAGACACGTTGACTTCAGCTACCCGTATGCCGAAGAGGTACGTCAGGCACTGATGCATGCAGCGACCAGCTCAGGCGTCGGCTGCGTTGAGCACGGGGTCTATGGCGTTACGCAGGGGCCACGGTTCGAAACGGCAGCCGAAATCCAGCGAATGGAGCGTGATGGCTGCACCATCGTTGGCATGACAGGTATGCCTGAAGCCACACTGGCTCGTGAACTGGATCTGGAGTATGCCTGCTGTGCCGTGGTGGTGAATCTGGCAGCTGGCAAGCAGGCGGGGTTAATCGAGCATGATCAACTGTCCAGCGCGATAGCCAGTGGAATGCAAAGTGCCCGACAGGTGTTACAAACCGCGCTGCCAGCTCTTGTCTGAACCTGCTTTACATACCCACCCGGCATCGAATCATACCGGAGCTCAGACGCAGGCTTTTCCTTGCCACCGGTTTTCGGTCGCCCCGATGATGGAATTGACTGATCGTCACTATCGTTTTCTGGCTCGCCTGATGACGGAGCGGGCATTGCTGTTCACTGAAATGCTGACTGCCAATGCTGTTGTCCATGGTGATCGAAACTACCTGCTGGGGTTCAATCCGGCAGAGAGCCCGGTTGCTCTGCAGCTGGGCGGTAGTGACCCTGCAATGATGGCAGAGGCGGCTGTGATCGGTTCGCAGTGGGGATATGACGAGATCAATATGAATGTCGGGTGTCCAAGTGATCGGGTACAGAGTGGTCGATTTGGCGCTTGTCTGATGGCGGAACCTGAGCTCGTAGCACAATGTGTTGCATCGATGCGCAATGCCATCGACAAACCGGTGACAGTCAAGTGCCGAATCGGTATCGACAGAAACAACAGCTATAGGGCCTTGCGGGATTTTGTCGAAACTGTTGCAGATGCCGGTTGCGAGCGTTTTTACGTACATGCTCGAAAGGCCTGGCTGGATGGCTTAAGCCCTAAAGAAAATCGAGATATACCCCCGCTGCGGTATGAATTTGTCTATCGACTGAAACAGGAAATGCCACATTTGGAGATCATTATCAATGGCGGTATCACCGAGTGGGAAGATATCCGGGACCACCTGTCAGAAGTTGATGGTGTGATGCTGGGGCGGCAAGCGTACTATCACCCGAGCCTGCTTTGCGATGTCGATGCAACCGTATTTCAACTGGGTAGCGGGATCAAACCGGCTGCTGATATTGCTTCCTTGGCTGCCATTGCCCGTCGATATGCCGAATATATGCAAGGAGAGTTCGAGCGAGGTGTACCGATGACAGTGATGAGTCGTCATTTGATCGCACTGTTTCAAGGAGTGCCAGGAGCGCGCAACTGGCGCCGTCACCTCGGTGGACAAGCTTCAAAGGCACAGTCAGCAATCGAGTTGGTGGAGCAGTCGCTGCAATTTGTGTTGTCTGATGCTGATCGCTCCCAGTCAACCCGTTTGCCCGCCTGCGTTCAGAATCAAAATACGGATGTGGGTAACTGATGGCTGGTAGCTGGTACGCTCGTGAGGAAGCCCCGCACAGCAATCGTCGTGATATAGAAAACCTGCGAAAATTATCTTCCTACCTGTGGGAATACAGGGGCAGGGTGCTGATCGCGCTGCTGTGTCTGGTCATCAGTAAACTGGCGGTGGTAGCAGTCCCGCTGGTGCTGAAGGAGATCATTAATGCGTTGGATGCCGACTCCTCTGCTGCAGCCCCGACGGCCCTGCTATTGGTACCTCTCGGTCTGGTTGCTGCCTACGGGTTGCTGCGAATTGCCAGCTCCCTGTTCAATGAGCTGCGTGATTCGCTGTTTGCCAGAGTCCGTTATCGAGCCATGCATCAGCTCTCGATCCGGGTGCTGGAACATCTGCACAAACTATCGCTGAGTTATCACCTCGAACGTCACACTGGCAGTGTTTCGCGTGACTTGTCCCGGGGTACCAGCAGCCTGAGTTCGATTGTCAACTACCTCGTGTTCAACATCATCCCGACGCTGGCTGAGTTTTTACTGGTGGCGACCATATTGTTGGGTGGTTACTCCTGGCACTACATGTTGGTGGTTGCAGTCACTGTTGTTTTGTATGTGATCTTCACGATTGGTTTTTCCGGTTGGCGAATGCAGTTCCGCCATGAGATGAACCGGATGGATTCACTGGCCAATGGGGCGGCGGTGGATAGCCTGCTCAACTATGAAACGGTCAAGTACTTCAACAACGAGCGACTGGAGCTCGAGACCTATGACGGGCATATGCAGGGCTGGGCCGATGCGGCGGTTCGCAGTCAGGTGACCATGTCAGTGCTCAACTTCGGTCAAGCCGCTCTGGTGACGCTGGGCGTGACGATCATTATGTGGCTGGCCGCACGTGATGTTGCCGCTGGAACGATTACACTGGGCGATATTGTGTTGATCAATGCGATGATGTTGCAGCTCTTTATCCCGCTGAATATGCTCGGCATCGTGTATCGCAGTTTGCAGTATTCCCTGGCCGATATGGATCTGGTTATCCGCCTGCTGGAAAGAGCGCCGGAA
>CALFCE010000095.1 GCA_937951215.1 uncultured Granulosicoccaceae bacterium | reverse complement strand
AGACCATCCCGTATCGCATCAAGCATCGCCTGATGCTCGCGCATCGCGTTGATGATAGAGTGCGGTTCACTACTGTTGTCAAAAGAGAGGGGCTCAAACGCAGGCAGATCGCCAAGCTCAGCGTCGGGCTGCCTTAGCAGGCGTTCGCATGGATAAGGCCCAAGATGTACCGGGCGTTTTTTATCGGAGAATAGTCGCATGAATCAGCAAAATCCAGAAGGCTCGCGCGCCGATGATAACAGTCTACTGGAAGCTTGAGTCGAGTGCTTGCACGATCAAAACGCGTACCTTCGAAACCCTCCATCGACAGGGATCAATGCTCCGGTGATGTAGCGTGCCAATGGAGAACTCAGAAATGTTGCCAGCACAGCCATATCTTCCGGTTCACCGAGGTAACCAGCAGGGATCTCTTCTTCTGCGTATTGCCGACGGCGCCCTTCATCGTAGTTTTGGCGGATTTGTTCGCTCATTATTTTACCGGGGCCCAGGCAGTTAACCGTCACCCCATACTGTGAGACTTCGTTGGACAAGCCTTTGGACCAAGCATGGATGGCGGCCTTTGCCGACATGGCAACATTGAGCTTGCCTGGATGCTTCTCCGGTTCATTTTTACCGCTGATGGTGATGATACGCCCCCATTTCCGATCAATCATTTGCGGTAATAATGTGTGACTCAAACGCCGCTGGGTATTGAAGTTCATATTCATACCTTCGTTCCAGGTATCGGCATCGGCATACAATTCGACCTTGCGGCTACCACCTGCAGAATTGATCAGGATATCGATGGTTCCCAGTGCTTCAAGCGCTTTTTTACCCAAACTCTCAGGTCCATCCTCAGACATGATGTCGTGAGCAATAACAATCGGGCGCAAGTGCCCGGCGCTCTCGATCTCGTCAGCAAGATTGTTTAATAACTCACCTCGCCTCGCTGCGATGGCGGTTTGCACGCCTTCAGCCGCTAATGCAATGGCAGTGGCTCGCCCGATGCCCTGGCTGGCTCCGGTAACAAGCGCGTTTTTGCCACTGAGTTGCAGGTCCATAGGTTTACTCCTGAGAGTTGTATTGTTGTTCTGGCGCTGAGCAGGAGAGCATCGAATAGCTACCCGTGAATGGCTCCTGAAACGTACGGGAAGTTCCAATATATGTTCTATCGGCGGTTAACAGTAGTTAATCAGTATACTGTCCCCCGGTTTTTAGACCCCGTTTATCAGACCCCGTTTGTTAAACCAGGGCTTGATCGCAGATGGTCATGTTTTCGGGGTAACACATATCGGATCGCGCGGAACGGGTCCAGATGTGGGCACTTAGCTTGTACCAATCAGGGTTATCATATGAACCACCGGCGATTGCGCGCAGTCCGGGACGCATTTCCAGAGTCCAGGCAATCGTGGAGGCGCAGTTGGTGCAGAACTCGTTACGTATCCAACGGCCGGTGGTGTCGGATTCGAACTGGTAATAGCCAAGCTCACCATTTTGAAACTCTACCGCACTTTCCTCAAAGTAGACGCCGATTCCGTATGGCCCACCTGTACGCGCCTTGCAACTGGTGCAATGGCAAGCCATGGCTCTGACCGGCTCCCCTGTCGTGACGAATCTGACCGCTCCACATTGACATCCGCCTTCATGTTTCATAGTAATGATTCCCCTGAATAAGTTGATGGATCGATGCCCAGAACCAACGCTATCACGTCTGTGAAAGGTGAGAAAAGCAAATTGATTTTGCTTTCTGGCTCAATGGCTGACGCCAGGCTTTCGCCAAAGGGGTGGGTAAAAAACAAAAAAGCCGATTACCAGTAACGCAAACACAGAATACACTGCAATAAATACCCATTCGGGAGCGGTGAAATACAGCAGGCGATTCATCCAATACCCCACGAAACTCATCTCGTGAGTGGCTTGCCCGGCAAGGCCTCGCAGTTTATATTCCAAGATGGTCAGCGGGCAGACAATACCTAACCACGCTTCAGCCACCACCACTAATATGGCGGAGATATGCAGTACCCGGAAAATCGGGTTTCTTGTCCAGCCCCATCTCAGGAAACACCCGCTCATAATCAATAACTGCCCTGCGACTACAAACAGCACAAACAGAGCGTGCAGGACAATAACAGCATCAGCTAGAAAAGCATACATCGGTTATATCCCGGTTGACTTTGGTTACGCTACGCCCGCCCGAACTTATCAATTGCGGCGCGCATCGATCCCACTTCTGCGATGTATTTTGCCATCTCAGCTTCAACCGATTCTGCTTCTTCAGCGAAAGCTGTTATGTCGGCTGCAAATTGCTGCGGTATCGCAACTACTCCGTCTTCATCTCCGACAATGTAGTCACCCGGACTCACAAGCACGCCCGCGAGATTGACAGGCTCGTCTTTGACAATGGTTTTCAGCCTGCCAATGGAGCTTGAAGGCACAACCGAGCGGGCATAAACCGGGAAGTCGGTATCTCGACGGATAATACCGACGTCACGGGTTCCCCCATCAAGCACTGCAGCTTCATGACCCTTGACAACAGCACCCGCTGTCATCAGCTCTCCCCAAACAGCAGTGTTCGCATCAGCTCCGCTTGCAATGCAAATCACAGAACCTGGTACGGCCGAATCAATCACATCAAACGCAAACTCGGGCTTGCATGGCTCATAGCTGGGAACTTCAAGCACGGTGGCTGCAATACCGACGATGCTGCGTTGGTTAACCCGACACTGGATGTCAGAATCAAGATAGCCCCGCTGTCCGGCAATCTGATCACAGCCGTCAGAGAGCGTTGCTACGCATAATTTTCTGAGTCGTTCTATTAGGGATTCGTCCATTGAACTGGTGGCCTTTGGCTTGAGTGATTAATTTTGGAAAAACAGGGTCGGAAAAACAGTGACACCTTGGAATGTGACTGATGCTGTCACTGAAGCGTATCAACTTTCGGCTTTATTACGAGGATATTGATAGATTGACTTTGCAGAGGATCCACTGACATAGCCTGCATCCACCGCTTCCCGCACATCTCCCTCATCACGTTCCAACGGTGAACCATAGCCTCCTCCACCCGGTAATTCGATTATCAGCGCATCGCCAGCAGGAATACGGTGTGTGGTTTTGCCTGCCAAAGCCTGACCTGAGGCAAGGTAGGCTTTACCGGGACGCCCATCGTAGCCACCATTCCGGCCACGAGGTGGATTATCAAATCGATCCCAGGTTGCAGCAGACACAAAAAAATCGGCAGCTTCAGTATTGGTTATTTCTATCAGCTGTGAAAGACCACCTTGCATTGTTCCCGCACCGCCAGAATCTGTTATAAATTCTTTGCGCCGGTATAACAAGGGTGATTGCACTTCAGTGATTTCCAGAGGAATGGTACCCACACCCGACGGGAATGCGGTCGTGTTCAGTCCCGGTGCTACCGACGTGGCACCTACCCCTCCCAAACCCACGTTCATGACGTTGAAAGACTTCTCAGTTCCGGCAGCTTCATCAGCGCGAACACCTGACATTGCCAGCACCCAAATTGAACCGGCACTTTCCGCCGGGGTTCGATCAGGGAGTGGCTGCGCCA
>CALFCE010000094.1 GCA_937951215.1 uncultured Granulosicoccaceae bacterium | reverse complement strand
AACTGGTACTCAGTTTTAGCTAGAAAAGGCGCCTCCGGGCGCCTTTTTTTATACCTGGTGTTAAGAAATAAAAGTACAAAAAGAAAAATAAAATCGACTGATTTGAAACCCTGAAGTGGCACATTGTCTGCTCTAAGGCATGTAAACGCGCAACGCTGGTGCTAACTTCGCTGTAGTAAATTTACCCGATTTTTGCAGCTTTTTTTCGACCCTGACAAACCCTCTCAAGTTATCTATTTTTAACGCTGTTGCCACAATTTATCGGTCTTTCTTTGCAGTATAGTATCAACCTCTGTGGCCGAGGCTGGTCCGGAAGATGGCAGCTATCTTGCTGCATATGCACTCGATACCCACCCGTGGGATGTATCTGGAGAATCAAGTAATGAGCCAAGCGGCTAGAAAGCTGAGCACAAGTCCTGACCTGTCAGCGTACGGGATTTCCGATGTATTGGAGATCGTACACAACCCGAGTTTCGACCAGCTGTTCCTCGAAGAAACAGCAGATCATCTTCAAGGGTATGAACGAGGTATCCAGACCAAATCAGGTGCAATTGCTGTCGATACCGGAAAATTCACCGGTCGTTCACCAAAGGACAAATACATCGTTTGCGATGACACGACAAGAGATACATTGTGGTGGGCAGACCAGGGCAAGAACGATAACAAGCCAATAGATCAAGCGGTATGGGACGACCTCAAGCAAACGGTAGCAGATCAGCTCTCCGGCAAGAGGCTCTTCGTGGTAGACACCTACTGTGGTGCAAACCCGGATACACGCATCAAGGTCAGGTTTGTTATGGAAGTCGCATGGCAAGCCCATTTTGTGAAGAACATGTTCATCAGGCCAAGTGAAAAAGAGTTGCTCACCTATGAGCCGGATTTTGTCATTCTCAACGGTGCAAAAACCGTTAACAAGAAGTGGCAGGAACACGGTTTGAATTCTGAAAATTTTATCGCTTTTAACCTGACAGAGAACATGCAGCTTATCGGTGGAAGCTGGTACGGCGGCGAGATGAAAAAGGGTATGTTTGGTCTGATGAACTACCTGTTGCCGATGCGAGGCATAGCTTCCATGCACTGCTCGGCGAACGTTGGTGTTGATGGTGACACTGCGATCTTTTTTGGCCTTTCCGGAACCGGCAAAACGACATTGTCTACAGATCCCAAACGGGCTCTGATCGGTGATGACGAGCACGGTTGGGATGATGACGGGGTATTCAATTTCGAAGGTGGTTGTTACGCCAAAACCATTCGACTCAGTGCTGAAGCAGAACCGGAAATTTTTGGTGCTATCAAACGAGACGCGCTACTTGAAAATGTTGTGGTCGATGCTGAAGGTAATATTGACTTCGATGATGGTTCCAAAACTGAAAACGCCAGGGTTTCCTATCCTATAGAATTTATCAAAAACAGTGTTCAGCCGGTTTCCAAAGCAGGTCCGGCACAGAGAGTAATATTTCTGTCGGCAGATGCCTTTGGTGTTCTGCCTCCGGTGTCACGTTTGACTCCGGAGCAGACCAAGTATCATTTTCTGTCAGGTTTTACTGCAAAGCTGGCTGGAACAGAGCTGGGCGTTACCGAACCAACCCCGACTTTTTCAGCCTGTTTCGGTAAAGCATTCCTGAGTTTGCATCCCACGCGCTATGCTGAGGAGCTGGGCAAGCGTATGCAGGCATCAGGTGCCAAGGCCTATTTGATTAACACTGGCTGGAATGGAACCGGTGAAAGGATATCGATCAAGCAAACACGCGCCATTATAGATGCCATTATGGATGGCTCAATCGATAGTGCAGAAACTGTTCAAATACCGGTATTTAATCTCGACGTACCAGTCAGTTTGCCCGGTGTCGACAGCAATATCCTGGACCCTCGTCAAACCTATCAGGACAGCTCTGAATGGGAAGAGAAAGCAAAAGAACTGGCCCGTTTATTCATCGAGAACTTTGCCGAGTACACCGATAACGAGGAAGGCAAGGCTCTGGTCGCTGCCGGGCCGCAGCTTTAAGACCGGTTTGCATATAGCCAGTCTCATAGTTTGTGAGCCATAGCCATAGACGATATAAATTGTCATCCCTGCGAAAGCACACTGCTGTTCGGAACAGTACAGGCATCTAAACTCAGGAATTGGTCACCTCCGCGATAGCGGAGGTCTATCACTCAGACTTTTCAGAATTGAGTCAGGTCAATCAACGAAGGGTAAAAAGCTACAATAGAGGTATAGATATCCCTTTGGCTTGATACACGTTGTATTAACGACCCTTGATCAGTAAATCCAGATCTTTCAGTTGAGCTCGCAGGCGCAGCTCATCTTGTGATCCAGAGTCGGCAGCGCGCAGCGCCAATTCCAATTGATCTCTGGAGCGTTTGAATTCATTGATATCACGGAAATACCTTGCGAGTGCTTCGTGGCTGGCTGCTTCCTTGCCGAGTTTCTGCTCGACACTGGCAAGCTGGCGCCAGGCAGTGACATTGGGTCGTGATACAGAGCGAATGTACTCAGTAATGCTTTGACGTGCCTGCACCAGTTTTCGCTGACTGATAAGTTGCTCGGAATACAGTTCTACCGCAGAGTAACTGCCAGGATAGATTTCAATCAGTTGTTGCAGGTTTTCCAGCGCACGGGATTGTTGTCCGGCCGCAAACCAGATTTCACTGGCCAGCAACTGCACATTGATATTTCCACGATAACGCGCCAGCAGAGGCTCCAGCCATTTGAGTGAAAGCTGGTGGTCTCGGCCTTTCAGGGAGAGCATCGCCAGTGCATATTGCGCCCCCCCGGTAACCTTCGTGCTGCCAGCATCGAGCTGAGCGGTGTATTCCCTGATCAGACGTGCATCGTCCGTGTTGCTCAGAACACGTAATCGGGCTTTGAAAAAATTGAAGTCCGGGCCAGTGTCTGGTGAAGACTGACCACTCAGGTTGACTGCCCGGTTTTTTGCCTCAGCGATACGGTTGTTGTCTAACGGGTGGGTACGTAAATATTCAATTTGGGCACCGCTGCTGTTGATACTGTTTTTGCGCCTGAGTATCTCGAATGCTTCTGCCATTGCGATAGGTTGAAAAGCAGCATCTGAGAGAACCTCAATACCAATTCGATCTGCCTCGTACTCATTTGATCGAGTGAAATTAATCATCGATTGCTGGGTTGCAGCCAGGCCCGCTGCCAGCGCTGCCTGACCGGCCTGCGGGTTGGATTGGCCGATCAGTATCGCAGCCAGCACCGCAAATGCAGTTGTCATTCGGGTGCGACTGTCACTGGCAGAGGCCCTCGCGTGATGCCGCTGGGTGATATGGGCTATTTCGTGCGCAACAACACCGGCCAACTGGTCCTCGATAGCCATGACCTCGATCAGTCCTGCGTTGAGTCCGACGAAACCACCCGGTACTGCAAACGCGTTGATGTTGGGGTTATCGATAACGAAGAAGTCGAATTCCTGACGATGTGGGGTATCAACGGTGGAAGCGAGACGCGTCCCTAAAGCCTGAATATACTCGCTTACCCGGGTATCACGGACCAGGGGTACGCGGGCACGGATCTGTCGCATGAACTGTTCGCCGAGTTCGCGCTCCGCTGCTGGCGATAGGGTGCTGTCAGCCGGTTCACCCATATTGGGCAGATTCTGCCGGGCCACAGCTGTATGGCTAATCGCCACAGTCAACAGCACGCAAACCATGAATGCGGACAGTTTGGTCACCGTCGCAGCGCCCATCACCCGATCTGTGACGTGATCAACGAAACGCAGCAAGTGAGTGGACCATCGGGACATTAGTGCTCAAGCCTGGCTGGTGTAATTTTCACTGAGTAAGCAAAAGATTGTGGTGAGAATGACGTCACAGATTATCCGTTTTAAAGGCTCGGCTGGTGGCAGAAGCTGCTTCTTGTGTATACGTGCTCAATAAACTTACCGATTCACCCCTTCCGGTGCTTTGGCGAACCCGATAATTTCACTGAACCCCGACCCCAAAAAGGGTTAAACCTGCCCAGCCTGTTTCCGGCACAATTCTAATGCCGAAAATACCCTACCCATGGGGTTGAAATCGGCACAGAACCAGAACTCTTAATAATGCGGGCGCCGGCGGGCGGTGCGCGACTGCTGTCAATTATGCCTGAAAAGGTGGAAATTAAGCATTGCCAACCCATTGCAGCATTTGCGCTGATGAATCATAAAAGGCCTATTTGATTGACGAAGTTTGCAAACAGTCGCGATTCATCCTCTGGTAAGCGTCTGGCCGTCGTTTCAGGTATATACAACTATCTCCACTTGGTTATAATTACAGGTGATTTCCGACCCTGGACACAATCCGGCTGGCGGGAACACTATCACGTACTGTTCGATCAACGGGTGCGCTGAATTGGGCTGCAACAGCAATGTCCCGATAACTATATTCAGGCTGTGCTGGCGCACTCTGCATGTGTTCGACCTGTAACTCCATATCGATGGGTACAGGCAGTCACAAGAGGGCAATCCAGTACGTATTCGGTGTCAGGAAACCGTGATCGAACTGCCTCAATAGCGTCAGGTTCTGTTTTCGTGTCTACGCCGTGTCTGCTCAGCGCTTGCTTGGGGAGATCACAGTACAGGTTTATCGGGATTTTCCCCGCGAGAATGCTTTGTAAGGACTCTGGCGCACTGCGAGAGC
>CALFCE010000093.1 GCA_937951215.1 uncultured Granulosicoccaceae bacterium | reverse complement strand
CCTTTGTCTGGGGAGATCGTGTGTGGGATTGGCAAGCCTTTGACAAGCGGGTCAAGACCATGGCCGGTGTGCTGGCAGATCGCGCTGGCATTGGTAAAGGTGATCGGGTGCTGGTGCAGTCCGCCAACAACAATCAATTGTTCGAAAGCCTGTTTGCCTGTATGCGGCTCGGCGCTGTATGGGTGCCTGCCAACTTTCGTGGTGCACCCGATGATCTTAAATGGGTGGCAGACCATTCAGGGGCCAAACTGCTGATATGTGATACCTCGTTTCCACAGCATGCGGTGATCGAAGCCGCCAGTATCGAAACCCGCATAGCAATAGCTAACGTGTCGGTGCACAGCAATGCTAACGCTGGTTCTGACGAAGCATTCGGTCCGGATATCGATACCCTGATGGAGCAGTTTGACGGTGAGTTGCCAACACTTGCCGATGTGGATCGGGACGACCCAGCATGGTTTTTCTTCACGTCCGGTACCACTGGTCGACCCAAGGCGGCCGTGCTGACGCACGGTCAACTCGGGTTTGTGGTGAACAATCATCTGGCTGATCTGGTGCCGGGTGCAAACGAAGATGATGCGTCTCTGGTGGTAGCACCGCTTTCGCATGGTGCGGGTATTCACCAACTGATGATGGCCGCTCGCGGTGCGCCCACCATTATGGCGGGCAGTGAACGCTTTGATACATCAGAGCTTTGGCAACTTGTCGAGAAGTGGCAGGTTAGCAATATGTTTACCGTGCCTACCATCCTTAAACTATTGGTAGAAGCACCGGAGGTGCATCAGGTCGATCACTCGAGTTTGCGTCATGTGATTTATGCCGGTGCGCCTATGTACAGGGCGGATCAGGTGCATGCACTGGAAACACTCGGTTCGGTGCTGGTGCAATATTTCGGGCTCGGTGAAGTAACCGGGGCAATAACTGTGTTACCACCGAAGAGGCACTCGATCTCTGATGACGGGCGTATTGGTAGCTGTGGTTATCCGCGCACCGGTATGCAGGTGCAAATTCAGGATGACTCCGGCAATGAAGTCGCGCCGGGTAACACAGGCGAAATCTGCGTAACCGGCCCAGCCGTATTTGCCGGTTACTGGGACAACCCGGAGGCCAACGCCAAGAGTTTTCGAGATGGATGGTTTCGTACAGGTGATCTCGGGCATATGGATGATTCGGGTTATTTTTATATTACCGGGCGTGAGTCGGATATGTATATATCGGGTGGTTCAAATATCTACCCCCGCGAGATAGAAGAGAAAATTCTTGAGCATCCGGCAGTCACCGAGACTGCCGTATTCGGTATGCCGGATACCAAATGGGGCGAACTCGGTGTTGCGGTGTGCAAGCTGGTTGATGGTGAAAATTTGCAGCCGGAGGAGCTTGAAATGTATCTGCGCGAACGGCTTGCCAGCTACAAAATGCCACGGCAGTTTTATTTCTGGGACGAGATCCCGAAATCAGGCTACGGCAAAATGGCCAAAAGACTGGTGCGTGACGAGTTGCTAAAGAGGCTTGGCGAGTCTTGATCCGACAGGCACAGCATCCCGGTCCAGCCGCGGCCGATAATCTTGAATTAATAGCGACCACCGGCCAGCCGGTACAAGTGATTCTCAAGGGCGGTATACCGTTGTCAGAGTCTGTAGCGCGAGTGATGGCCGATACCGACAGCGGCTGGCTGGAGTTCGAGCATGCCGAGGTGCAATCGCTGACCTTTGTTGCCCCCGCTGCAGCACCCACCCCGAATACAGTTGCCTGGTATTCATCGCCACATCGATTTAAAGCCGGCACTCAGATCAAGCGGATGGGAATGATTGTCGGGAAATCCGGTGATACCAGCTTTCTGCATGGCCATGGAATTTGGAGCGAGACTGACGGCCCGGTTTGCATGGGGCATGTGCTCGCTGATGAGACGGTATTAACTACTGACACCAAAGCCACCGGCTTTAGTTTAGGCGATGCGCGCTTTCATCGTTTGCCAGATGCGCAAACTAATTTCGAGTTGTTTCGCCCGCAGCCGATCAATGTGGATGCAACCCCATTGAACTTATCCCCAAGCAATGCAACTGACGGCTCAAAATTGCTGGAAGAAAAGCCTTATGCTTTGTTGCGGGTTGCCCCCAATATTGATTTATCTGAAGCCCTGGCACAGGCGCGCGAGCGGCTGGGTTGGTCAAAGCTACGCGCTTATGGTTTGGGAAGTTTAATCGATGCGCATTTTACAGATGCACCGAAGTTGGAGTGTTTTGAAACCGAGTTCCTGATCGAAAAAGCGGTGTCAAACACCAGTGATAACACACCCTCGGAGATCGAGATCAGTATTGTCGGGCGAGATTGTCAGGATCCAAGGCGTGGCAGGCTTGCCGTTGGCAAAAACCCGATTTTGATTACTGCAGAAATTATTCTGCAACGTGTTGACAACTGATTTTTTCGCGTGGGTTAGTTGTCAGGGTTTGTCCTGGATTTCGTCAGGCACCCACGACCAGCGTAGCGCTTTGAGCGCGCAGGCTGGCAATCACACTCAAGGCGACAATTTTTCCGGTTGCGGGTTTTTCCGGTGTCGGGATGGAATACATTTGCAGCTCGAAGCTGGCACTGTCCGCATCCACTTTGATCAAATGCGTATTGCGCTCGATGGTTGGATCGGCCCAGATCTGCAACGAGGTGTTATCAGGCCCGGGGCCTGCCAGCGACAGTGCTGCTGCAACGTTGACATTGGCCGGAAACCCCTTGGCACCGTCACGCGCGGTACCTTCAAATACCAGTTTTGGTTCTGTCAGGTTTTCTATTGAGATATTGTTGTTGATTAAATGCGGCGCACCAGCCAGGCCAGCGGGTGGTTTGCGTGTCACCATGGTGACGCTTTTAAACTGACCCTCCCGAGCCGCTCTGACTGCATCAAGCCCCAGCAAAGCACCTGAGGGCACCAGAATTCTGGCACCGGTCTCACTGGCACGATCAACCAGATCCCAATGACTCAGCAGCGCACCGACGCTCAGAGGCATAAACAGTTTGCCGCTTTCGATGACTGGCTCTGCCAGTTCGCGAAAAACAGCTGCCGGGGCACATTCAACAATAATGTCTGCATGTGCTGCCAGCTCGTCAAGGGGGGTGACCAGCGGAGTGGTGGAAAAACCGGCAACATTGTCGCGAGCCTTATCGAGATTGTTGCCTGAAACGGCTGTCAGCTGCAGCCCGTCAATCCCCTGATCCAAACGTTTTGCCACTTGCAAACCAATTGTTCCGAGGCTGCCAATTGCCACACGTTTCATTGTTCTCTACTCACATTGAATGTCGCTCAGAGCTTAACCGGCGTGATCACGACTACCGATCAGGTTTTTGCCGATCAGGTACAAGCCGAGCAGAACACAAAGGCCGGATAGTATTGGCCTGATATTGCCGCCCATCATAAAAAGTGGGACCGATACAATTAACAGCAAACTCGGGCCATAGAAACGTGTCCAGCGCGCCCCTTTGCTGCGTTGATCCTGGAACCACGGGAACAGCGCCGAGTAAAGTGCAATCAGCAAAAAGAACAATGACCATGGCCGGGTCACAAACGGTGACAGGTCGGTTGAGATAGCCAGAGCCCGGCTCAGATTCAGCTCGGCAATATTACCCAGCACAACGCCCAGTATCATTGGTGCCAGCGGAAAGCCTGCCTGGCGCATGGCAAAACCCAACAAACCAAACCAGAACAGAGTCCACACATCAAAAGTAATATTGTTTAGCGCGAAGACGCCTATCGAGCTAAAGGCCAGAATGACAGCGGCCAGTACATACATCGGTATGCGGGTTACCAGCACAAAAATCCGCAACATGCCGGACTGCAAGCCGAGCATAATAAAGTTCGCCAGAAAGAACGCGATAAAAATGGAGTAGGCGAGTACCGGTTCTTCAGCGATAAAAGTCGGCCCGGGCACCACATCGTGTATCAGCAAGGCGCCCAACATAATGGCAGCGGTCACATCTCCCGGTATACCCAGCGCCATCAGCGGTGTTAGTGCACCACCTTCAACCGCATTGTTGGAAGACTCAGGTGCAATGACACCTTCGGGTACACCCGTGCCAAAACTCTCTGGATCTTTTGAGGCCTTTTTTGCCTGATCATAGGCCAGTATATTGGCAATGGAACCACCGGCCCCGGGTAAGATGCCGACAAACACGCCGATCAGAGCAGACCGGATAACCGTGGTCCAGTGCTTGATCAGTACCTTGATTGCATTCAGGTGTTCAATTCGGACCCGAATATTGCCCCGATCTGTCAGTGCCCGTTTGGCAGCCTTTGGATCTCGTACGTCGGAGAGCAGCTGGCTGAAGGCAAACAGGCCGATCAACACCGCGATAAAATCGAAGCCGCCAAGCAGTTCATCGTTACCAAAATTGAAACGTGCCATGCCAACGGCTTCGTCCTCGCCAACGGTGCGTACGAACAGGCCAAGCGCACCGGCGATCAGCCCTTTGATTAAATTTTGCCCGGCCAGGCTGGCGGTAACCGTCAGTGCGAAAATCACCAACATGAAAAAATCCCACGGCTGGAATTCCAGGCCCACGCGAGCCAGCTGAGGGGCGAACAGTACCAGGATC
>CALFCE010000092.1 GCA_937951215.1 uncultured Granulosicoccaceae bacterium | reverse complement strand
ATCAAACAGCACAACCATCGCATTGCGAACCGCGATCCAGCTATCAGTGGACTGTACCAATTGCCCTCCCGGAGCATGCTGAGTCACCACATGACTGGAGGCATTGAATTCCTCAGCGGTACGAACATCCAGCAGATACAGTGATCCGTCGGTATCTGACATTGCATCGACGAGCTGTTCGACACTGATTTCTGTCACCCCGGCAGCAGCAGCACAATGCGCTACCGCTTGCAATTGTGGCTCTCTATCAATGTCAGAAACGCTGTCAGAATAGGTAGAGGCAGCACCATGATCCAGCTCCAGGCCAGCCAGGAACCAGCCTTGTGTGCCATTTTCAAGCGCAAAAACCGGGTTTTTTATGCCTGCATCGATTAAGGTTTGTGCCCCCAGGATGGAGCGGGTACGACCAGCACAATTGATGACCACGGTAGTTTTTTCATCACTAACCAAATCATGCAATCGGTAGGGTAATTCACCATTGGGACAACAAACCGCGCCCGGTATGCTCATTTTGCAGAACTCACTGACTGGTCTGCCGTCCAGAATCACATGATCGTTACCACTCGCTTGCAGAGACTGAACTTGTTCTGCCGTCATCACCGGGACCTGCCGCGCATGCTCCAGCAGTTCTCCAAACACCTTGCTGGGTACGTTAACACCAGCGTACAGCGTGTAACCCGCATCACTCCAGGCTTGCACGCCACCAGACAAGACGTGCACATCGGAATACCCCAGCGCTATTGCCAACGCCGCACATTGTTCCGACAACTCATCGCCATCACCCAGAAGCACGAGCCGCGAGGAGTGCCCCGGAACGAGCCGTTGTAATTCTGGCTCAAAACGGCTGTAGGGGATTGACACGGCAAACAGCGGATGGGCTTCACCGTACTGGCCATGCTCACGAATATCGACAAGGGCAATTTCAGCCTCACCTTCAAGCCACAGTCTTGCCGTGACAGCATCAATCTTGCTCAATCCGTGCGACATACCGGGCTGCAACTGATATCAGGCGTTGATGCCACCAAGGCACATATATTTGATCTCGGTATAGTCATCCAGTCCGTACTTGGAACCTTCCCGGCCCTGCCCTGATTCCTTGACCCCGCCAAACGGTGCAGCCGGGTTGCTGACAGCACCCTCATTGACACCGATTATGCCGTATTCCAGCGCTTCTGAAACCCGCCAGATTCTGCCTATATCACGAGAGTAGAAATAGCTGGCTAATCCCACCTCGGTGTCATTTGCCATTTGAATTGCCTGCTCTTCGGTACTGAACTTGAACAAAGGTGCAACCGGCCCAAAAATTTCATCTTTAAAAACACGCATGTCACTGGTGCATTCAGTGAGGACGGTGGGCTTTACAAACCGGGGGCCCGACGCTTCACGCTCCCCACCGGTCAGAACCTTGGCGCCGCCCGATACTGCGTCTTCTACCATACTGATAACGTTGTTGGCCGCTTTATCATTGACCAGAGGCCCAATGGTGACATCAGCTTCCCGCCCATCCCCCACCCGAAGAGCATTAACTCTTTCGGTCAGCTTTTTGGCAAACTCCTCATAGACACCTTCCTGAACAAGCATCCGGTTAGCACAGACACAGGTTTGGCCTGCGTTGCGGAACTTGCTGATCATCGCTCCGTCAATGGCAGAATCGATATCAGCATCGTCGAAGACGATAAAAGGGGCATTTCCACCCAGCTCCATGGAGGTCCTTTTCACTGTTGAGGCACAGGCTTCAATTAACGATTTACCGACTGGCGTAGAACCGGTAAATGAGACTTTTTTGACAATCGGGTTGGAGGTAATTTCAGCACCTATCTCGCTGGTTACTCCGGACACAACATTGATCACGCCGGGGGGTATTCCGGCATCCTCTGCCAGAGCCACCATCGCATAGGCAGACAAGGGGGTTTCATTTGCCGGTTTACACACCACTGTGCAGCCCGCTGCCAAAGCCGGAGCCAGTTTGCGGGCAAGCATGGCGTTAGGGAAGTTCCACGGAGTAATACAACCCACGACGCCCACAGCCTGGCGAAAACAAATGATGCGCTTATCTCCATCCGGAGCGGGAATCACATCACCGTAAATACGTTTTGACTCTTCAGCAAACCATTCAACATAGCCCGCACCATAAGCGATTTCCCCTTTGGCTTCTGATAACGGTTTTCCCATTTCAGCGGTCAGGATGGCAGCAAGATCGTCCTGATGTTGCAACATCAGGTTGTACCAATTACGAAGACAGGTAGCTCTTGTGTTGGCCGGTGTCGACTGCCAGCTCTTCAAAGCCTTGTCAGCAGCCTCAATAGCACGACGCGTTTCTGCGGTACCGCAACGGGCAATCTGACCGATGGTTTCACCCGTTGCCGGATTCATTACATCCAGCGTGTCACCACTGTCTGACGAGACCCATTGCCCATCTATCAGGCACTGAGTTTTCAGCAAGTCCGGTTTGTTAAGTTGCAGAGTCATAGTTCAAGTTCCTTGTGAGTAAATCCAGACACTGGATAGTGATCGGGTTGATCGTAAAAAAGGTGAGACGTAACGAACGAAAATAAAGAAATGTTGGCGGGTTTCGCAATGGGGTGATGAGGGGCAAACCCGCACAGACAAGCCAGCAGCTGGCTCATGAGGTAGCTCCGGAACCGGATTCGGTGTGGCGACCCGATTTGAGCCCGACATCAAATTGAGGCTCACCTGTCATTCCCTTTTTCCGCTCCATTCATCCTTGTCCCTAGACAGGCCCCGGTCAGATCCGGGGACAACATTATTTTATACAGCCATTGCCACGGTGATGCAATCGCCTTACCGACGCCAATTACCTTGCCAGGCTTTGCCTGCCAACCCCGGCTGGAGGCGCTCAGCTTGATTCATCTGGTGCACTCTCGTCTTTTTTTTGCTGGATAATTCGTTCAAAGATGGCGAGAGTTTCGTCGGAAACATGGTGCTCCAACCCCTCTGAATCCTGCTCGGCCACCGACTCCGGCACACCAATCGCCAGCAGGAATCTGAACACGACGTCGTGCCGGGCCCGACTGCGGTCGGCCAGGGTTTTACCTTTTTCGGTCAGGAAAATCGATCTGTAGGGCTCGCTGGTGACAAAACCGTCTCGTTGCAAGCGCGCTATGGTCTTGCTGGCACTGGGCTGCGAGATACCCATCCGCTCCGCTACGTCGACCAGTCGAGCCTCTCCCAGACTATGGATGAGATCGTCAATGAGCTCGACGTAGTCTTCTGTAGCTTCCATTTGATGAGCCTGCCGCACCCGTTCAAAAGCCGCAGCCTGACTATCCGGGGTCTGCAGCAAACGCTCATTTTCTGTCGATTTCATCAACC
The DNA here is from genome assembly GCA_937951215.1 of uncultured Granulosicoccaceae bacterium. GTDB lineage: Bacteria > Pseudomonadota > Gammaproteobacteria > Granulosicoccales > Granulosicoccaceae > CALFCE01. Next base: position 16,910 of record CALFCE010000092.1, on the reverse strand, counting down.
CGCCTGCAGCTTTTCTACCTCTCAATATAGACAAGTATACTGCAACTTGCATTATTAGCTAATTATCATAAAATAAGCCATGGCTAAGATTCACGAATGGCATCGCTTTTTAATCTCGGCGGCAACCTTGCTGACGGTGGCTCTGTTATTGACAGCTTGCGACAATCAGCAGGATTCCAAAAGCCAGCAACAGCAAGATGACGGCGGTTCAACAGAAAAACCCATTGTTGTCACCTCCTTCACCGTTATCGCCGATATGGCCCGCAACGTGGCTGGTCAGTCTGCTACTATTTTCTCGGTAACAAAGCCCGGTGCCGAGATTCACAACTACCAACCCACCCCCAAAGACATTGCCGGCACCCGTGGAGCCAGCCTGGTGTTATGGAACGGGCTCGGTCTGGAGCTTTGGTTCGAAAAGTTTCTACAACAGCTGGATGGAGTATCAAGCGTTGTGGTAACTGAAGGAATTGAACCTGTTGACATCGCTTCGGGACCTTACTCCGGCAAGCCCAACCCGCATGCCTGGATGAGTCCAACCGATGCGCTTGTCTATGTTGATAACATTGCCAAAGCGCTTGGCGGTATCGACCCTGACAATCGCGATCAATATCAGGCCAATGCCGATGCGTACAAAAAAGAAATCTCTGGCGTTGCCACGGCAATCCGCAAGGAACTCGAGCAGATACCCGAAGAGGACCGCTGGCTCGTATCCAGTGAGGGCGCTTTTACCTACCTGACAAGAGACTTTGGTTTGAAAGAGCTTTATTTGTGGCCAATTAATGCCGATCAACAAGGCACCCCGACCCAGGTGCGCAATGTCATCGATACCGTGCGTGAGCACAAGTTACCGGTCGTTTTCAGCGAAAGCACCATCTCCGCCAAACCTGCCCAGCAAATCGCCCGGGAAACAGGGGCGCATTACGGAGGAGCGCTGTATGTCGATTCCTTGAGTGAAGGAGACGGTCCGGTCCCGACTTATCTTGATCTGATCAGAGTCACCTCCGAAACCATCGTTCGTGGCTTGATCGATGGTAAAGCCAGGCAGCAGCAGTAATCCGTGCAAGAAATCCAGCCGCCAGAACCGGAATCAACAACCTCGTCGACCATGAGCGGTGAGCTAACCGCGTCAGGTCATGCTGGCGAGCACAAACCTGCTTCTGCAAAACGTTCAGGTCAGGGCATTGGCGATACGCTTGTTGACAGAGAGCGGGTGCGAGCAAAGCAGGCGCAGGTTGGAACTGATTCAGGTATTGTCGCAGAGAACCTGACCGTCATTTACCGTAACGGCACAGTCGCCTTGCGCGATGCATCCTTCAACATACCCACATCAACGATTTGCGCTTTGGTTGGGATTAATGGCTCCGGCAAATCAACACTATTCAAAGCCTTGATGGGTTTCGTGACCATTAACAGCGGAAAGGTCTCACTACTCGGCCAGGGAGCTGGCAAAGCACTGACCCGTAATACCGTTGCCTATGTTCCACAGAACGAAGAAGTCGACTGGAACTTCCCGGTGTTGGTCGAAGACGTCGTTATGATGGGACGCTATGGCCACATGGGCTTCTTTCGCAGGCCTTCTGCAATTGACCATGAAAAAGTCGATCAGGCACTGATCAGAGTTAACATGATCGATTATCGTAAACGCCAGATCGGTGAGTTGTCAGGCGGCCAAAAGAAGCGCGTGTTTCTGGCACGCGCATTGGCACAACAAGGCAGAGTCATCTTGCTGGACGAGCCGTTCACCGGAGTCGATGTCAATAGTGAAGACGCCATCATTGAATTGTTAAGAGCACTTCGCGATGAAGGCCATGTCATTCTCGTGTCGACTCACAACCTCGGTAGCGTCCCGCAGTTTTGCGACCAGGTCATACTGATCAATCAAACCGTACTCGACTATGGCCAGACAGAAGCGGTATTCACCCAGGAAAATCTTCACAAGGCCTTCGGTGGTACATTGCGTTTCCACGTGCTCGCAGGCCACGATTTGCACGAAGATGATGACAAGCGACAAGTCACCGTTATTTCCGATGACGAAAGACCAGTTGTACTTTATGGCGATGAACGTAACGCTGATAATGCAAAAGTCGGCACAGCCAGCGCTGACCAGTCCAGGGACTAAACGATGTCAGCCTACCTCCTGGAACCTTTTGCCTACCAATATATGGTGACGGCCATTTGGGTTAGTTCACTGGTCGGGGTTGTGTGTGCATTTTTGTCTGCCTACCTGATGCTGAAAGGTTGGTCGCTCATTGGTGATGCTCTGTCGCATTCAGTGGTTCCGGGAGTGGCAGGCGCTTACATGTTGGGGTTACCTTATTCATTTGGCGCTTTTATTTCCGGAGGCCTCGCTGCGGCTGCGATGCTGTTTATAAGCCAACGCTCGAGCCTCAGGACCGATGCGGTGATCGGGTTGATATTTTCCGGCTTTTTCGGCCTCGGGATGTTTCTCGTTTCGCTCTCTCCAACTTCTGTCGATGTCAATGCGATTGTATTTGGCAATATTCTGGCGGTTACCCCTTTTGATTCCTTGCAGCTTGTTATTATCGCCGGTACAACGCTGGTGCTGTTATTACTGTTCTGGAAAGACATCATGATTGTTTTTTTCGATGAGTCCCATGCCAGATCAATCGGTCTTAATTGCACTGCTTTGAAAATCATGTTTTTCACCCTGCTCAGTGCATCAACCGTTGCAGCCCTGCAAACTGTCGGTGCTTTTTTGGTGATAGCCATGGTGATCACGCCAGGTGCCACCGCCTATTTACTGACTGACCGTTTCGGTCGACTTATCGTCTTGAGCGTCGTGATTGGCGGTGTCACCAGTTCTGTCGGAACCTATCTCAGCTACTTTATCGATGGTGCAACCGGCGGCGTTATCGTGTTGCTGCAAACTGCCCTGTTTCTGGTGACCTTTGTTTTTGCTCCGAAACATGGCGTGTTGGCCAGTCGCCGCAAAGCTCGCGAAGTCATCAGATCAGCAGAGTTACAACAATCGGCAGAGACCTGATGCAATGGTTTAACGAACCCTATTCATTCGAATTTATGCGTCAGGCCCTGGCTCTGGGCCTGTTGGTTGCTGTGCCAGCTGCAGCGATGTCCTGCCTTTTGGTGCTGAAAGGCTGGTCACTGATGAGTGATGCGGTATCGCATGCGGTATTACCCGGGGTGGTTCTGGCCTACGTCGCCGGAATACCGGTTATGTTTGGAGCCTTTGCAGCCGGCATGCTGTGTGCGATCTCGACGGGCTACCTGACTGAGAACAGCCGACTCAAAGAAGATACTGTCATGGGTGTGGTATTCAGTGGCATGTTTGCTCTCGGCATCGTACTGTTTACTAAAATGCATATTGGTATCCATATCGATCAGGTGTTGTTCGGCAATATTCTTGGCGTGAATTGGAATGATGTACTTGCCACCGGGGTACTCACCAGCCTGGTACTGGTCCTGTTTCTGCTGCGTCAAAAAGATATTCTGGTGTTTGCCTTTGACCCGCAACATGCCGGTGTTGTCGGTGTGAACACCCGGGTCATTTACTACGGCTTGCTTACCATGCTCGCGCTGGTTATCGTCGCTTCGATCAAAGCCGTGGGTATTATTCTGGTCATCGCCGTGTTAATAGCTCCCGGTGCGATCGCCTATTTATTAACCGATCGATTTCATCTTATGGTGCTATGGGCAATGGCTGTTTCCTGCACAAGCACTATCCTGGGAATTACCACCAGCTATCACATTGACAGCGCACCGGCGCCGACCATCGTGGTTCTGTTAACCTTTATATTTGTGGTCGTTTTTCTGTTCGCTCCGAAACGCGGTGTGTTGCGTCAGAACCGTAACTTGCAACAACTGGAGCAACCAGAGCAGTGATCGCAAGTTTGCCCATGTATGCCAGACCCGAACTCGACACAGCGCATAACGCACTCTGGGCAGGGTTTCGACAACAATTGCTTGCATCAGAAATACCTTGCCCGGCACAGCTGTCGCAACATACTGATGAACAGAAAGTCTGGCTTGACCCGAATCTGTTGCTAAGCCAAACCTGCGGGATGCCCTATCGCCTGTACCTGCACGACAAGGTTAACCTGGTTGGCACACCGGACTATCAGTTGGACAGCTGTCCCGCCGGCTTTTATCGCTCGGCAATGGTCATCAGAAAAGACGATAACAGAACCACATTGATTGAATTTCAGGATGCAATTTTCACTTACAACTCCAGACTGTCGCAATCGGGCTATGCTGCAGCATATCAACACACGCAAACAGAGAATTTCTGGTTCTCAAAGGGCTACCAGAGTGGTTCGCATCTTGAGTCAGCCAGGGCGGTGGCCAATGCGCAAGCCGATATCGCCTGCCTTGATGCGGTGAGCTGGAGACTGATCAGCCAGTACGAGCCGTTTGCAGATGCGCTGGCTGTTTGTTGCTGGACAGAGCCTTCACCTGGCTTGCCATTGATTTGCAGTAAGGCAATCGATGCTGCGCCATTGTTTTCCGCCATGCAAACAAGCATCCATACACTGCCCGATCATCATCGCAAAGCATTGGGAATCCAGACCCTTGTCAGGATCCCCAGCAGCGATTATCTGGCCGTCACCAATCCACCGCAACACCCCTTCCCGGTCAGCAATGCCGGATAAGCAGCCATTGTTGCAATGGATTTTTTGCACGTGTAACCTCGGTTCAGAAAATCACTCTCTGGAGTCTTGCCGTTAATATCTCTTCCCTTTTTTCAAAAGTTGTCGCCATCATCGGTGCGTTTATGATCAAACTGCGTCGATGGGATCAAGCTACCGATGCACCTGTCATGGGCCTGAATCCCTCCATTCCAGGAGCCAAAGCCCAGAATATCCCCACTCTGAAAATGCCCACCGCAGCAGGTTGGCCAAATGGCACTCTACCCACTACCGCGCCAGGCCTGTCCGTCAATGAGTTTGCCAGCGGTCTCAAGCACCCGCGCTGGATATACGTGCTGCCAAACAATGATGTACTGATCGCCGAAGCTTCACAGGAGAAAGGTGAAATCAAATCAGCCTTTGACTATGCGATCTACAGCACCATGAAGCGAGCCAAGGCCGTCGGTATTTCAGCCAATAGAATTACCCTGCTGCGTGACAATGATGGTGACGGTGTGGCAGAGGTGCAGAAGACGTTTCTGGAAAAACAGAACCGCCCTTTCGGCATGGCACTGGTTGACGACACTTTTTATGTTGGCAACACGGACGGCATAGTGGCATTCCCATATCAACCCGGGGCTGACGCTATTTCCGGCGAGGGCAAACAGCTGGTGGATTTCAAGCCCGAAGGTCACTGGACCAGAAGCCTTATCGCCAGCCCCGATGGCAAAAAGCTGTATGCCGGTGTCGGGTCGCTAACCAACATCGCCGACAAGGGCATGGAGGTCGAAGAAGGTCGAGCGGCCATTCATGAACTTGATCTTGCATCCGGCGAGTCACGCATATTTGCTTCCGGCTTGCGCAATGCGGTGGGGATGGATTGGGAACCTTCGACCGGTGTGCTGTGGACGGTAGTTAATGAACGTGATGGTCTGGGCGATGAAGTCCCTCCCGACTACCTCACGTCGGTGCAGGACGGTGGGTTCTACGGTTGGCCGTTCTGCTACTGGGGCCAGACCGTTGATGACAGAGTCGAACAGGATCCGGCAAAGGTCAGCAGTGCCATTGATCCGGACTACGCACTGGGCGGACACACAGCGTCGTTGGGTTTGTGCTGGATGCCGGCGGGCACCCTCGCCGGTTTTGATGAAGACGGCATGGTCGTCGGCCAACACGGTTCCTGGAATCGAAGCACGCTCAGTGGCTACGCAGTGATCTTTGTACCCTTTGCCAATGGCAAGCCGAGTGGTCCACCGCGAGACATCCTTACCGGTTTCCTGTCGGACGATGAAAAACACTCCTATGGACGGCCTGTGGGTGTCACGCTCGGGCCTGACGGCTCGCTGCTGGTGGCAGATGATGTCGGGGATGTCATATGGCGAGTAAGCTCTGCCCCGGCCTGAGAACGCCAGTATAAAATACGCCTTAACCCAGACCACTGACTACCCGAAGAGAGCCGTATGAGCAATGACGGACAAAACCCAAGCACTGATTTAAGCACCGTCGGTGAGACCGCACTCCGTTTGCCATCACTGGGATTTGGAACAGCTCATTTGGGCGAACTCTATGAACCTGTCAATGAGCAGGATTCACTCGACACACTGAATGCGGCCTGGGAGGCCGGTGTGCGATATTACGATACCGCTCCGTGGTACGGTCGAGGACTGGCGGAGCATCGCCTCGGCGGGTTTCTGCGCACCAAAGAGCGCGAAGAGTTCAGTATTACAACCAAGGTCGGGCGTACCTTGCATCGCCCGGACAATCCGGCTTCCTTTGATCGCGCACCCTGGCAAGGCGGGCTGGACTTTGAAGTTCGTTACGATTACAGCCACGACGGTATCCTGCGAGCATACGAACAATCATTGCAACGTCTTGCTCTGAATACAGTCGATGCGCTGCTGATACACGACCTCGACCACGAGTACTTTGAGCAGGAGCAATACGATGTACATCGTGGCACCCTGCTAAGCAGTGGTGTCACTGCTCTGCAGGAACTTAAAGCATCAGGGGACATCAAGGCGATCGGTATGGGTATCAATACCACAGAAGCACTGGAGACCCTCGCCTCGGAAGTGGAATTGGATTTTGTACTGGTGGCGATGCCTTATACCTTATTGGACCAGTCAAGCTTTTCCAAAGGTATGGCAATGTGTGAACAGCGCGGCATCAGTGTAGTCATTGGCGCTCCCTTTGCCTCCGGCATACTCGCCACCGGTTCAAAGGCAAACGCCTTCTACCGCTATCAGCAGGCACCGACAGAAATACTGTCGAAGGTCAAACAGATTGAGTCCATTTGTGCAAAATATCAGGTAGCCCTGCCGGCAGCCGCGCTGCAATTCGTTCTTGCACACCCGTCAGTGGTATCGACGATACCGGGGTCAGTCAATGCTGAGCAGGCACGTGCCAATGCATCTCACATGCATACATCTATTGCTGCAGACTTCTGGGCTGAGCTAAAGCAAACCGGACTCCTCGAGCACGACGTCCCTGTGCCCGGATAAGCTTTGATTCAGTAATCAGTCCAACCCCCAATATAGACAGCCCAGTAAATACAACCCAGTCAGCCCAACCCAGTGAAAATTGATACCGCACAGGTCCAGACATGCAAGCAGCCCATTTTTTAGGTGGTGTCCGGAGTCTGCGCCGTGGCTGGTCACTGGTTTGGACCAAGGGCATTCGTCGCTACGCGTTTGTACCCTTACTGATCAATATCCTTGTCTTTGCCACCGTTGGCTGGCGTCTGTTTGAATCTTACGAGGGATGGCTGGAATCGCTATCATGGCTTGACCGCTTTGGCGACTGGGCACTGGTCGCTTTTATCAGTACCGTTTTGAAATGGATCGGCGGTATCATTCTGGCAGTGGTCATGGGATTACTGTTGACGGTGCTGGCAAGCTTTCTGGCGTCACCTTTTAATGGCTTGCTGGCCGAACGTGTGGAAGCCCATCTCGACGACAGTAAAACGCCAGCCAGCTTTCAGCTGCCCCAGTTTTTGGCGACAATTCCGAAAGCATTGTTTTCAGAGCTTCGGAAGTTGCTGTACCTGGTTCTGTGGATGATCCCTATTGTACTACTGCACTTTATTCCAGGCATCAACATCATCGCACCGTTTATATTGTTCGGATTTATGGCATGGATGTATGCGATTGAATACCTGGACTACCCGTTGGGCAATCAAGGGGCAGGCTTTAGCGAAGTCAGAAAAACCCTCGGCGCTCACCGCGGCAAAGCCCTGGGTTTCGGCACACCCTTATCGATTCTGGTGGCGATACCGGTTGTTAATCTGATCGTGATACCGATTGCGGTAGCAGGTGCAACAGCCCTTTATGTTGAGCAAATCAAACAGGACAATGCCGACTTTGCCCGCTAAGGCAGTTGCAGATCCCCCGGTTAAAAGCAAGCGCGGTTAAAAGCCAGCCCGGTTAACAGTAGCTCAGGTTAACAATAACAAGAAAATACCGGCGAGAATCAAGCCGCAACCTATCCATTCCAGTGGATGCACACGCTCTCTGAATACACGGGTTGACGCCACAAATGTAAACAGTAGTTCAATCTGCCCCAGTGCCCTAACATAGCTGCCGTTTTGCAGGGTAAAGGCCGTAAACCAGCCAACAGATGCCAGCATACCGGCGATACCAACCAAAGAGGACCAACGCCAGGATTTTAAAACACGTTGAATCTGGCCCGGCTCGGCCAGTAACAGGAACACCCCCATAATGAGCGTTTGTAAAACCAGCGCCACAGCCAAGGTAAACGCTGCAGAGAGCACCGGGTGTTCCGAGGTCAAGGCCAGAGAGGCTCCTCGAAAAAAAATAACGGAAAGCCCCAGGAACAACGCAGCACCGAGACCCAGCAGTGTCGATGGATGTGTGATCCCTTTCAGCAAAGCTACCGGCGTCAACCTGTTTTGCCCTGCCGACAAGGCGATCAAACCGATGGTACTCAGAGAGACCCCCAGCTTCGCCCAGATCGTTAAAAAGTCGCCCAGCAACAAACTGCCAAAGATGGCAACGAAAACGATCTCCAGCTTTGAATAGGTCGTCCCGACCGCGAAACTCCTGTAACTGAAAGTTTTCAGCAACAGTACAGTGGAAACGATCTGAACCACAGCTCCCAACAAACAGTACAGCGCAAACTTCGCATTAAACTGTGGTACCGACCAACCAGTAAAATGGAACAATGCTGCCAGGTAAATCAGCGCCCACGGCATTGCAAACAAAAACCGCGAATAGGCAGCTCCCTGACCACTCAGCGTACCCGTCAGGTGCTTCTGAATAGCCGAACGTACGTTCTGAAAAAAAGCGGCAGCGATCGTGACCGGAATCCAGGTTTCAATCATGCCGGTGTCGCCAAAACTGGGGTTGGCAATGAAAAAAGGCTATCCAAAATGGGTAATCCTGTAGTGGTTATCAAAGAGCAACGTCGTCACGAGTAGTATAAGGCTCATGCTGTCTCAAAACAGCTACTGATATTGTTTTATAATCCGCACTACCTTCATTTCGAACGGCCAGCAACCGTATGATGCAGTAATTCATACCGCTCAGTTGGCAACAGGACGGCAACCCATGCGTGGCTTCTTCAGAAACCGAGTACAGTCGAGGCTGCTGCGCGTTTTCGTCTTGCAATTGGTTCTCATCAGCATTGTGACGGTGGTAACTGTTCTGGCTGCGGGTGTCATCGCAAAAAATCTGCTCGTTAACAGAGCGTTGGAGGGAGAAGCTGATTTTTTCTGGGCCAACCGGGAAAAGGCCGCCGATTTCCCGCTCGCCGCCTCGCTTAATCTGACCGGGTATCTTTCAGACGACGAGAGCAACCCGCCCCCGGAATTTGTCACCTCATTGCCGCTCGGCCAACACAAGGTATTTATGGATGATGAGAACAAAATCGTTCACATCAGTTCGCGTGACGACCTGCGACTTTACCTGTTTTTTGATGATGGTACCGTTAGCGTGCTGGCACTTTATTTTGGCATCTTGCCGTTAATTTTCGTTCTGGTCACGATGTATGGTTTGGCATTCCTGGCTTACCAGCTTTCACGCCGGGCAGTATCCCCGATAACCCGTCTGGCCAATACCCTGGAGACATTCGATTTCGAGAGACGCAGCGCGAACGAACTGAATCTGCAAGGTATCTCGGTATCCCGCGGCTCGGAAACCGACATTCTCGTCAGTGCTCTCGATCACTTTGTCGAGCGCAGTCAGGCGTCAATTGACCGTGAACGCAACTTTACCCGCTATGCTTCGCATGAGCTTCGCACACCTCTGGCTGTCATACAGGGCTCAGCGTCATCACTTGAACTACTGGAGCTCGACGGGGCACCGGGCCGAGCTGTTGAACGAATCAAACGTACCTGTCGTCAAATGAGTGATCTGCTCAACACCCTGTTGATACTGGCACGTGAACAGAAAGACAACAACACCGATGTGATAACCGAAGTGAATCCGCTGGCAGAAGCCCTGCTCCGACAGTACAGCCAGCTACATGCCGACAAAGAGATCCAATCAAGCCTTGAAATTGCTGCACCGTTGGCTGTGGCAGCACCGGATTCAGTCTTGACTATCGTGATCGGAAATCTGCTGGACAACGCATTCACGTACACTCAATCCGGTAGCGTCACACTGCGACTCGATCACCAAAGTATCAGCGTAGTGGATACCGGCGATGGCATGGAACAAACACTGCTGGAGCGTGTATTCGAACCTTTTTACCGCGTTAACGAAGATGATGGCAGTGAACATCAGGGGCTGGGTTTATCTATTGTTGCCAAGACATGCAAAAACTATGGATGGAAACTGGTTGTCGACAGCAAGGTCGGTCAGGGCTCCACATTTACCATTTATTTTGTCGATGCTCCCGATCAGTGCGTCGATGGTTCATTCAATTCAGCTAATTGATATCCGGCTCCGGCTATCGTCCTGATCAACTGTTTTTCGAAAGGCCGGTCAACCTGCTTGCGCAATTTGTAGATCAAACTCCGGAGCGAATCACTGCTTGGCGGGTCGTCTCCCCAAATTTCAGATTCAATATCATTGCGAGACACAATGTTGGGTGAGTTTCTCATCAGGATTTCAAGGATATGAAACCCTGCAGGGGTCAGATGAAGCGTTTTGTCTGCCCGGCGTACCAGCCGCAAGGACGCATTCAGCTCCAGATCCGCGACGCGCAACACGCCGGCGGTAAGTTGTCCCTTGTCGCGCCGAATCAGCGAACTGATGCGTGCCACCATCTCGGGTAGTTCAAATGGCTTGAGCAGGTAATCATCTGCCCCCGCTTCAAATCCAAGCAACTTGTCACTGAGTTCATCCCTGGCAGTGATCATCAATATGGGAACGGGAGAATTACAATGTGTCCTGAGTTTCTGGCACAACTCCAGCCCATCCATTCCGGGTAGCATCACATCCAGCAGAATCGCATCGAACGATTGTGTACTGGCCAGGTGCAAACCCGATAAACCATCAGCGGCATAATCAACGACACAACCCATGGACTCAAGAAAATCCACGATGGTTTCAGCCAGGTCCCGATGGTCTTCTACAAGTAGAATTCTGCTGTTTTCCAAGGAACGCATGTCGGTTCTTTTTGATTCGATGTGTGATTGCAACATAATTTGTTCCTGCATGCGGCTGGCCCGATCAAGGTCGACACGTTCCAGCCCCTCAGCTAATTCCTTTCGCCTTGCACCAGCCTTGTCGTCAGTCCCCGGTTTGACTATTCAGGAGTGGATATCGCAGGCACATGTTTCACTGGTGATTTAACTGTCATCGCAATCCTAGCGTTTCGATGGTGAACAGAATGTGATCGTCCCGAGCCAATCCGGTCACGGTTCCAGCAACACCTGAACGGCTGTGGTTCAACAAACTGCTAACGAGTAGAAAGCCGATGTGTAGCATCAGAACGTTGAAATAGCTGCGGAAGCAGGCTGATACCCAAGCCATCGCCAGCGGCCGGTGCCAGCGCTCCATTAGTCAATTCTGGCAACTGGTCCACAAGTTCGGTGTACCAACCGGTATAAAAAGCCCTGACGCTCTCCTGAATCAGCGTGTTCGGTGCATTAACAGCTAATTGGCAACTCGCTGCCCACACAACCGGGCCAGTGCAATCGTGAGGGGCGATTGGAAGCTGGGCAGCCTCTGCCATACCAGCGATGGCCTTGGCCTCTGAGATACCGCCACACCAGCCTAGATCCAACATAACAATATCCACGGCGGCAGACTGGATCAACGCGGCAAATTGTTCCCTTGTGGCCATGGTTTCCGAGACCGTTACCTTTACGTTGATCTTGCTGCGTAAATCCGCCAAAGCATGCAGATTGTTAATGCGAACAGGATCTTCTATCCAGTAAATATCGTAAGGCTGAAGAGCCTGCACGATATCCCGCGCAGCTGGAAGCGACCACAGTGAATGACACTCCAGCATGATTTGCATATGATCACCCACTTTGTCCCGAATTTTTCGAAATGGCTCGCACCCTTCACGCAACTGTGCGGGCGTGATCGATGCACCATGGGAAGCTTCAGCATAGGTGTCAAACGGCCAGATTTTCATACCACTGATATTCTGATCAAGCAGTGATTCGGCAAGCGTTCCTGCATCCTCCAGAAACGCCTGCAAGTCCTCGAAAGGACCAGTCTCTGAAGCTTCGGCCGCCAGACCCCAGTTGCTTGAAGCTTGCCCTTTGCTGGCACGAATGTACTGGTAGCCAGCGCAGGTGTTATACGTCCGGATGGAGTCTCTGACCCGTCCGCCCAGCAAATCGGCCACTGATTGCCCGGTACGTTTACCCCACAAATCCCACAACGCAATGTCGATAGCGGAATTACCACGAATTTCAGCACCGGCAGCCTGAGCGCCGATATACGGTCTCAACAACAAGCGCGCTGATTCGACCGAGACAGCCTCAACGCCCAATAGTTTTGGCGCGACAGTTTCATGAAGATAGGCCTCTACAGCCTCCGCCTGCATAAACGTCTCGCCCAGCCCACGATTGCCGTCATCATCCTGCAACAGCACCCAGATCAAATTAGGGAATTCCGCCAGCCTTAGCGTTTCTATTGACGTAATCTTCATTGGTCACTCCAGCTACTGCACCTATTGGCGCGCACAAGCAAGGGCCATCTGCCCTCTTTCCAGTCTGGTAACATCAGCCCTGGGTAATCAAACATGGATAGTCAGCCCTGGGTAATCAACCATGGGAAAGCAATCGGCAATATCTCCAGACCACTTTAAGCGAGACACCCAGCATTGAACGGCATCTGTTTTACATAACCACATCTCTACCGGAATCGCAATGAACCTACTTCTAAACGGCACTATCGCTGTGGATCACGAGCCAGTCCTGCGTTCGTTAATGCCGGCTGCCTGGCAAGTCAGTCTCTGGGATCCGCGCAAACAATCGCCGCAGGAAATCGTACCACTACTGCACGATGCAGATGTCATCATTGGCGGTAACCTGCCGTTGGCTACCTGGCCGGCGATTCCCGCACTGAAACTAGTACAAATCCCGTGGGCTGGATACAATTTTACATCACCCGAGAAAATGCCTCTGGGTATCCCGGTAGCAAACTGCTACGAGCATGAAACGGCAATAGCGGAATATGTGTTGCTGGCCATGCTCGAATGGCAGATTGGTTTACAAAAGATGGATGCCAGATTTCGTCGCAGCGGCTGGGATGGCAAGTATCCGGCAGGAGGCATTTTCCACGGAGAAATCCGTGGTCAGTCCGTCGGCATCGTCGGATTCGGGCATATCGGTGAAGAGGTAGCCAAACGAGCCAAGGCATTTGACATGGAGGTGCTTGCGATTCGACGTTCAGTGCCGCAAACAACACCTGAAAACGTAGACTGGATGGGTAGCCCAGACCAATTAACGCATTTGCTTGAGCGCAGTGACTACGTACTGCTGGCCTGCGATCTTAATGAGCAAACCGAAAACATGATCAATGGCGAAACTCTGGCTCGCATGAAGTCCAGTGCTGTACTGATCAACGTGGCACGTGGAGAGGTTGTTGATGAAGCTGATCTGTACGCCGCATTGGTAGCGAAAGAGATTGGTGGTGCGGTGCTCGATGTCTGGTACAACTACAATCAGCTCGGCGAGCCGGAAGTGTGGCCCAGTAACAAGCCATTCCAGGAGCTGGACAACGTAATACTAAGTGCCCACGAATGCTGTTGGACCCGTGAACAGGATCGGCGTCGATGGCAAACCGTGGTGGACAATGTGAAGAGAGTGTCTTTGGGAGAGCAGCCAGTCAATGTGGTATTTACCGGTGCAGCGGCTCATGATTAACCATCATGTGGGTTAACCATCATCTGGGTTAACAATCTTGTGGTTAACGATGATTAACCATGAGCCTGACAATGCAATATTTACGCTGCAGTATCGTAAGCCTGCCTTTCAATACCAGCCCTGCCTTGCCTGACCGCTTCGGTGATGGTGCCGCGGGTTACTCCGAGATCAGCCAACTCTCGATCGCTTAGTCGTCTGAGTTCAGCGATACCACGCTTTTCTTCCAACTTGTCTATTGCCGCAACGATCACAGCCTTGCTGACACCAGTCGCACTGACCTTCGACGGTTTTTTGCCAGCGGCGTTCCGGATACTCTCTTTGTAGGCCGAAATCGCCTCCGCCGACAACAATGAAGGTGCAGGATCAGCTGGCATCCGCCAAGGCCAGCCAGCAACGCCAGCTGCGAGCATCTCGGGTGAAAAGCCGCAATCAATCAGCTGGCTGTTCGAGAGTTTGAGCAAGGCGCTGTACTGTTTCCGTTTACGGATATAAGCTGCTATCGCAGTCAGGATTTTTGGGGTGGACATTGGGTTTCAACCGTTTTTTTCAAGATACAAGCAATTTACGGCCAGCCCCGGGTTATCACAAACGAATTAAATTTGACCGTGAAGTAACCAAAACTTAAGCCACAGATCCAGTCGACACCTGACCTTAATCGACACGAAACTGATCAACTAAAAATGAATACCAAACCGACTATTTCGGTGATCCGCCACCATCACAATGAAACTGAATTGCAAGACAATGCCATGATGCATTTGCGAAACTGCGGATTCAATCTCGTCAACAGATACCCCTTTGATGGTGACCCCCTGGCGATTCCCGATCAGGGTCCGACGCCGACACTGGTACTCGGAGGTGGTCAAAATGTGACCGAAATGGACAAACTCCCTTATCTCAAACAGGAACTTCATTGGATCGAGGCCTGCATTGAAAACGATACTCCGCTGCTCGGTATCTGCCTTGGTGCACAATTAATCGCACATACGCTGGGTGCCAGGGTTGGCGCTCGATCACCGGCACAAGCCGAGTTTGGTTTCTATAGGGTCTGCCCAACCGATGAGGGCCAAAACTGGTTACCGGAACCGCTGGATTTTATGGAAGCTCACTATCAGGAATTCGACCTCCCGGCAGGCGCAACAAGATTGGCCTACAGCGACCAGTTCCCGCAACAGGCCTTTCAATACGAAGCGCAGGTGCTTGCATTGCAATTTCATCCAGAGGTCAATCTCGAGATCCATCGAGATTGGATGGCCGATAGCTGGTCAGAAGAGATGGCATCAACCCATGGTGCGCAAAGCAAGGCACAGCAACAACAACTGGCACCGCAAAAACTGCCGGCTCAACAGCAATGGTTCAACGGATTTCTGTCACGACTCTTCGGTGCGCCCGGTACCGATCAGCTTGCAAAGGCAGACATTGACTGACGGTGCCCAGGGGAGGCGCAAGAGTGGCATGAAACCGACACAGTCGCTCACACAAAAACAGGCGCCGTATTGACTCTCCCTCTGAGCGGATTTGCTACAATTGACTCGCGTATAGTAGCCACCTGAACCGGTAAACAGGCATCAGGACGGCTTCTGCAAGAAGACCAACCCTACCCCTCAGCTCTCAAACAAGTCAGGTCTCGGTTAAGTTATGGCAAATTTTCCTTCGAAAGCAAGAGTCGTCATTATCGGGCAAGGCGGTATCGTCGGGGCATCTGTTGCCCATCACCTGATTGAGCGAGGCTGGGACGATATCGTGGGTATCGATAAATCCGCCATCCCCACCGATATTGGGTCCACTGCGCATGCATCTGATTTCTGCTATGCCACCGCCCACGATCACATGACCTGCCACACCACGATGTACAGCATCGAATTCTTTAAAAAAATGGGGCGCTATGAACAAGTGGGTGGTCTTGAGGTTGCGAGGGTTGGTGATGATGAACGTATGTTGGAGCTACAGCGCAAGGTAGCATCGGGTAAAGCCTTTGGTACCAATGCCAGAATGATCACCGCAGCCGAGGCCAAAGAAAAAATGCCCCTGCTCGAGGAAGATATGATTCAGGGCGCACTTTGGGATCCGGACGCCGGACTTGTCACGCCGCGTTCACAAGTCGTCGCCGGAGAAATAGTTGAGCAATGCGAGAAAAGCGGAAAGCTAAAGAGCTTTGCCAACACACCGGCCACCGGGCTGGACATTCAAAATGGCCGCATCGTCGGGGTTGAAACCTCGCGCGGCTACATCAGCGCTGATACCGTCGTTGTCTGTGCCGGATTGTGGGGCCGAATGATTGCCCAAATGGCCGGAGAGGATCTGCCGGTCATGCCTGTTGACCATCCGCTGCTGTGGTTTGGGCCCTATGAAGAGTTTGCCGGTACCGGCAAGGATATCGGCTGGCCCCTATTGCGAGACCAGGGTAACTCGGCCTATCTGCGTGACACCGGTGATCCGAGTACCTCGGAGGGCGGCATGATTGAGTGGGGCTATTACGAAGAGTCCGAGCCACGCTTGTGTCACCCGCGGGATTTGCTGGAAAAGGAAGAAGCGCGATTGTCACCCTCCCAGCGCGACCTCGAAATGGAACAGATCATGGAACCGCTTGAGCGTGCCATGGAACTGACACCTATTCTGGGAGAGCTGGGTTTTGATGAAAAACGGTCGTTTAACGGCCTGCTCCAGGTCACTGCGGACGGTGGGCCATCCATTGGAGAATCTACCAATGTCCGGGGATTGTGGTACGCGGTTTCTGTGTGGGTCAAAGACGGCCCCGGTACCGGCAAGGTACTGGCAGACTGGATGACCGACGGACGTACCGAGCTCGACCATTTCGGTCTTGATGTCGCTCGCTATTATCCGTTTCAACAACAGGAGGAATATATCCGGGATCGTTGTTACGAGAGTGCCTTCAAGATATACAATCCGGCGGTACATAACCGGGAGCCCTACAGCAAAGGACGCAATATCAGACGCAGCCCCTTTTATGAGCGTGAAGAAGCTCTGGGTGGCTATTTTATGGAAGCGGCCGGCTGGGA
>CALFCE010000091.1 GCA_937951215.1 uncultured Granulosicoccaceae bacterium | reverse complement strand
TGATGTGCTGGAGATCGTAATATTTTTGACGTTTTTTTTTATTTACCCACTTTGGGGCCAATTCTGCGACCCGATCCGGCAGCGAAGGTGATGAGAAATATCCCTGAAAGTGGGTAGTAAAAGTTCGTAGTAATAGAAGGAGTCGGCCATAAGCCGGGTTCTGTCGCGGGTTATCATTCATCTGGGAATAACGTCACCGCCATTCTCTAGCAACCTACCCGGGAGCAACGCGGACCACGCCATAGCTCCCCTATTCGGTCTTGCTCCAGGTGGGGTTTACCATGCCACCGAATGTTGCCACCGGCGCGGTGCGCTCTTACCGCACCCTTTCACCCTTACCGGTCATCGAAACGATAACTTAGGCGGTCTACTCTCTGCTGCACTTTCCGTAGGCTCACGCCCCCCAGGAATTACCTGGCACCTTGTCCTGCGGAGCCCGGACTTTCCTCGACAGTCATGCTGCCGCGATAACCTGGCCGACTCCAGCTGCCATGCTAACACGATGCGCAATGCGGCATTGAAAACAACGGGCGCTTCGGGCAGAGATACTTTTTAACGTCATTCGCTGGCAATGGCCAGGGCCAGCTTGTAAACATGATTGCGCTTCAAGCCGGTAATTGATGCGGCGCAGTCGCTGGCTCCTTTGACACTCAACTCAGTCAGCAATATTTTCAGGATGCGACGTGCCTCGTCGTCGGCTTGCCGTTCTGATTCGGAATTGACACTTTGACCACTGAGCAAAACAACAAACTCACCTTTCTGCCGATCCTGATCAGCGGAAAGCCACTCCAGCAACTCAGCGGCAGTGCCTTTTTTAATGGATTCAAATCGCTTGGTAAGCTCGCGAGCCAGGGTAAGCAAGCGTGAGTCATCGATCAGTGACTGCAGCGCCGCCAATGTATCGATGATACGGTGGCGTGACTCAAAGAAGACCAGCGTTCGATGTTCTGGTACCAGCTCCTGCAACCATTTGAGCCGTGCCGCAGATTTGGATGGCGGAAAACCGCAGAAGACGAAGCTGTCGGTGGCCAGCCCGCTGCTGCATAATGCTGCCAGTAATGCACTTGGTCCAGGTATCGGGGATACCCGTAAACCGTTATCGAGGCAATGTGAGACGATTCGGTAACCTGGATCACTGATCAGCGGAGTTCCCGCATCAGATATAATAGCCAGATCGTCACCTGCAAGCAGACTCGACTCTATCTGTGTCAGGCGACCTGCTTCATTGTGCTCGTGTAGCGAGGACACTGGCGTTCTTATATTGTAATGCTTCAGCAAATGTTGACTGTGGCGCGTATCCTCTGCATAGATCCGCGCCACCGAACGCAAAGTGGAAGTAGCACGCATACTCATGTCATCCAGATGACCAATGGGTGTGGCAACGATAAATAAAGTACCGGAATGAACTGACATGAAAGAACCGGATTATGACTGCGGCTTGATAGCGCCGGGTTTTCGGGAATCTGCCACTACAGTGAGCAGGAACATCAGGAAATGTTCTCTGCAGCTGGCAGCGTGTGTTGTGATGTTTGCATCATTATGCCTTGCTACAGGTTGCGCCAGCAAAGGAAATCTGGCGCCGGATGAGAACGCCGAGGATCTCTCGCGCTTTTCCGACCCCAGAGCCCGCCGGCTCTTGCGCACTGGCGATATTCAAGGTGCTTCAGATGCCTATTCAGCACTGGCCACTCGCGCCAAAACCATCGAGGACCAACAGGACTTCCTGTTGGTCGCCGCAGAAATTCTCTACGATCGCGGCATGACACAGCCCGGCGTGCAAAAGCTGGCATTGATACCGGAGCAACTGGTCAACAGCGAGCTGCAACATCGGCGAGCGATTATTGTCTCCAATGACTTGCTGTCCAGTGGTAATGCGGAGCTCGCGCTGGAACAATTGCCGGATCCAAATACGGTTGAGTCTGCTTTACACCGTGCCCGAACCTATGAACTCCGCGCAAAAAGCTATCGCCAGCTTCAAAATCCGGACGAAGAACTGCTAGCCAGGATAGAACTTGAAAAGCAGCTGGCTCGACCCGGCATCGTGCGCGCCAATCATCAACAGATTTGGCAAATGCTGACCACGCAACCGGTTACCACTTTAAGTCAGATGACCACCAATGTCAGAGGCGATATCTACCAGGGCTGGATCGAACTGGCACTCGCCAACGCGGGTGCTGGCACTGAAGCACGACAGCGTGCTGTCAATATAGAAAACTGGAAATCACGATTCCCCGGACACCCGGCGCAAGACACACTGATGTCCACGCTTTACAACGCACAACAATACAGCGCTTTTACACTCAGCAGCAGCGGACCTATCAGACAGGTTGCGGTGTTGCTCCCATTATCAGCGGAGGGCATCGGTGCCGCAGCGGAAGCCATCCGGGACGGGCTGGTCGTTGCCTACCAGAATTCCGCTGACCCCTTGCAAGCACCCAACATCAGATTTTATGACATCGGCGATAACGTGGATTACGTACGAACCGCATTTCAGAATGCGGTGAATGACGGCGCTGACGCTGTGATCGGGCCGCTGCGCAAGGAAGCTGTTACGGCCATCGTCACCATGCGCAACATTCCGGTGCCGGTGTTGACACTTAACTATGTCGATACCATGCAAACCGGTACCAGCGGCAATGTGCTGCAGTTTGGTCTGGCACCTGAAGACGAAGCGCGCTCAGCCGCTCTTCGCGCACTGGCACTCGATTACAGAAATGCGATTGTGTTGCAAACCGACGACTCCCGAGGGGATCGCGAAGCTCGGGCCTTCTCGGAAATGATGCTGCTCAATGGTGGTGATGTCGTGCACAACGCGATTTTGCCAGCCGACGAATATGATTATTCGAAACAAATAAAGGACGCTCTGCTGATTACCCAGAGTGATCAGCGTTTTCGGCAGATGAGCCGTGCCATTGACCAGAAATTGTTTTTTGAACCCAGCATCCGGGGTGATGTTGACGTTGTGTTTCTGGCTCTGACCCACGAGCAGGCACGCTCGGTGCGCCCGCAACTGGCTTTCTTTCGGGCCGGGAAAGTCCCGATGCTGGCCACCGCCCGTGTGGCAGCGATTGACGATGATGTGAAAGCCAACAGTGATCTCAATGGCATTCACTATGCCGACACACCTTGGGAACTGGATCGAAAGGTCAAATCAGACCCAGTGTACAAGCAGGTTGCCAGCAATTTCCCGGACGGCATGGAGGTTTTTTCGAAGCTCTATGCGCTCGGAATAGATGCCTGGAGCATCGTGACCAATCTCGACAATATCTCCAACGGACAAGTTGAAGAACTCTCAGGCTACACCGGCACCTTGTCTATCGGGCCGGGTGGCAGAGTGCAACGCAGATTGTTATGGGCAAAATACGATGAAGGCAAGGTGAAAACCATTCCCAATGTTGAGTACAAAGCACCCGTGATCTCACAAGGAGCCTCAAACTAAACTCAGGCAGTGTGGCCTTGACCAACTGCAACCGCTGCGAGGAACGTTAACGACAAGGAAGTCAGATGCAAAAGCGAAGCAAAGGATTGCACGCAGAAAACGCCGCCCGACAATGGTTGGAGGCGCAGGGGCTCAGGCACCTGGAAAGCAACTACACCCGTAAAACCGGTGAAATCGATTTGATCATGCTGCATGACATTACGATTGTTTTTGTAGAAGTCAGGTATCGACAGCGCAATGATTTCGGCGGCTCCATTCACAGTATAACGCCCGCAAAACAGCGTAAGCTGATCAATACTGCTTTACTCTATTTGCAAGAGAAGCGGGTGAAAAAACGCCCTGCCAGAATCGACGTGATCGCAATGCAGGGCTCGATACGATCACCGGAGTTTCGCTGGCTTAAAAATGCCATAGAGTCATAGGCCAGAGACCCAAGGCTACCGACTGGACGACAAGGATCGTATCATCCTGTCCGCATCGAAGGCATAGGTCATCGCTGCATCCAACTGAGCCATCACAGACAGGATGCAAATTTTCAAACCAGCCTGATCGCAAAACCCTGACGAGCTATCGAGCAGAAACGGGATGAAGCGACCCGAAGAATGTTGCCTGACCATCAAAACAGAAACAGCCGACAGTGTTATACCTGCTTCACCCCCATTGACGAACACTGGCTGAGTATTTAGCTCAAGGCGCAAATGATGGGTGTTGGCAGAGAGCAGACTTCGGATATCCTCTCGTTTTGAGAGTTGCCGTTGGACACCTTCGACCAGATCGGTTGAAAGACGCCCATTTTCCGAAGTTACCAAATCAACTGGAAACCCTGCAGCCTGTGTGGAGATGGGGGAAAAAAGAACAAAAACGGACAACAGTACAACAGCTAGAGCTTTGATATTTATCATGGTGGCTTCCTTGCCTGACTTGTACGGTCAAATACGTGATTTGTCCTGTCAAACGGCCATCAACATCCTGCGATGACCGCACGCTGTTCATCGCTTTAACGGCAATTGACGATCACACATGAGGGGAAATTAGAGATAAATCTGCACTGATCACGACTGGAGTCGCAAATTCACGGCCGAGATTCGAGAGACGGGTTGGGGAGCTTACTTGACGATTTTAAGATTGGGTCGCCTGGTGCCCGGCGCCGGGCCAGCTTTACTGGGCTCTCCGGATGAGGTGGTTCCCGGGTCGGTAGGAGAATCTTCCTGATCTTCGAAGATCATCCCCTGCCCGTTTTCTTTGGAATAGATAGCCAGCACACTCGATACCGGAACATTGACATCCATCGCATTGCCACTGAACCGGGCATTGAAAGTTATCAGGTCATTACCGAGAACCAGGCTATGCGTCGCATCAGGGCTGATGTTCAGAATGATGCGACCGTTTTCAACAAAAGCGGTAGGCACGTGCACCTCTTTATGCGACGTGTCGACGAGCATATAAGGTGTAAAACCATTGTCCACAATCCATTCGTACAGCGCACGAATCAGATAGGGTCTACTAGAGGTCATGGTTTCACTCGAACATCACACCTGAAAATTAGGTTGGAAAACTAAATATCGGTTAGACGTGCACATTTCGTGCTAGCTAGCCCCTTCTACAGTTCACGAGAGTCGATCAGCGCCCTGTAAGCAACTCTGCCCAAACTCTACCCATAACTCTGCCAATCATACTGGCACTAACTCTGACGGACAAAACCAGGCAAATCAGCTTCAGCCTCTGTCAGACTGGCTCTAAAGCCATCTCTTTCAAACAGACGTTGCGCATACTCGCTAACAGCGGAAGCTGCTGCTGGCAATTCAATACCGTACTGACCAAATCGCCAAAATAATGGCGCCAGAGTAGCATCCAGCACGGAGTATTCATCACTCAGAAAAAACGGCTTGGCAGCAAAGACTTCGGTTGATGCCACCAGGGAATCTGTCAGCTGCTTTCGTGCGGCGTCAAATTGTTTACCGGAGCCAGTCTGCAAGTGCGGAACCAACGAATACCAATCGTTCTCTATTCTATGCAGAGTGAGCCGCGTTTTCGCTCTTGAAACAGGATCAATCGGCATAAACGGCGGATGCGGATAGCGCTCGTCGAGATAATCGGAAATAACCCTCCTGCCGTACAAAACAAGCTCGCGGTCTACCAGTGTGGGTAAACTGTTGTAGGGATTGATTGCACTCAAATCACTAGGTATCGCTGTCGGGTCGACGAGCTCGATGTCAGCTGTGATGTCTTTTTCTGCAATCATCAGACGCACAAAATGACTGGATAGAGAATTCGCCTCGCAGTAGACGATCATCACAGAGCGTCTGTTTTCAAGCGTTGTCATGTCTTATGCCCAATCAATGCATCGCCCCGTTTTTGCCTCGAAGGATTCAAAGTATTCAAAGGTCGAAAACTCCGGGAGGCAAAACGCCCCGGGCCAACACCCGGGACTAACCATTTTTGCGGAGCTACTGAACAACATCCTTCCAGTATTCCTTTTTCAGCATGTAAGCGATGCCGAGCAATACAAACAGAAACAACAGAACCCACATCCCGATCCGGTGGCGCTGAAGCTTGATGGGATCAGCCAGATAGGCCATGAAATTGACAAGGTCGGTAATTGACTTGTCATACTCAACCGGAGTCTGCATTCCAGGCTCCACTAACTCCAGCTTTTTAACCGTACCGCCATGGCCATCGTCTGCTTCGACCAGCTTCTGCCAGCCCTGCAACTCCCATAGTACGTGCGGCATTGCCGCCCCGGGATAGACCACGTTGTTCACACCCACACCCCCACGCTCAGGATCAAGGTAAAAGCTCTTGAGATAGGTGTAGATCCAGTCCACACCACGTGAACGTGCTGTCAGGGCAAGGTTGGGAGGTGCGACCCCGAATGCCTTCTTGGCGTAATCTTCGTCCATGGTATTGGTCATCAACGAACCGACTTTGGTTGGAGCACCTGCTTTGTCGGTGGTAAAGATCAGGTTATCAGAAACATCCAGAGGATCCAGATCCAGATCGCTGGCGAGACGACTGTATCGATGATAAGACGCTGTGTGACAACCAATACAATAGTTCATGTACAAAGCAGCGCCACGTTGCAATGACTTCGTATTGCCGGGGTCGAATCGCGGTGATTCCAGAGCTGCCCCACCACCCGCAGCCATTACTGAGGTGCTCAGGCCCAACAGCAGCACACAGACAAGGCCACAGGTATTTTTGGCAAACCAGTTTGCCATCGATCGCATATTCATCAGGAAGTCACCCGCTCAGGTAATGGCTTTGTTTTCTCAGATCTACTAACGAAAAACAGCCCGACAAAAAACCCAAAATAGATCAGTGAACACAGACGGGAGATAAATGTACCTACCGGTGTCGGTGCCTGCATCCCGTAATATCCCAAAATGATGAATGCGATAACAAAAGAGAACAACAGCACCTTGTAAGCGAGCGAGCGGTAGCGGATCGAACGAATACCATTGCGATCAATCCAGGGCAAAAAGAACAAGACCAGAATCGCACTACCCATCGCAATAACGCCACCCAACTTGCTTGGAACAGCACGCAAGATCGCGTAGAACGGGGTGAAATACCATACGGGTGCAATATGCTCCGGTGTTTTCAACGGATCTGCCGGAATAAAATTGGCATGCTCGAGAAAGTAACCACCCATTTCAGGCATGAAAAACACAATGGTAAAAAAGACGATAAGGAATACGATCGCTCCCATAAAGTCTTTAACAGTGTAGTAAGGGTGAAACGGAATGCCATCTCTTGGAATGCCCTGGGCATTCTTGTTTTTCTTGATGTCGATGCCGTCGGGGTTATTCGAACCGACCTCGTGCAATGCCAGAATGTGGGCGACAACCAGCATGATCAGCACCAACGGCACAGCGATAACATGCAATGCAAAGAATCGGTTTAGCGTGGCGTCAGAAACGATATAGTCGCCTCTCAACCACAAGGTAAGCGCATCGCCAATACCAAACGGTATGGCACCGAACAGGGATATGATGACCTGGGCACCCCAGTAAGACATTTGCCCCCAGGGCAACAGATAGCCCATAAAGGCTTCCGCCATCAAGCAGACGTAAATGAGCATGCCGAATATCCACAGCAGCTCACGCGGCTTTTTATAAGAGCCATACATCAAGGCGCGGAACATATGCAGATAAACAACCACAAAAAACATCGACGCGCCGGTTGAGTGCATATAGCGTATCAACCACCCGTAGTTGACGTCACGCATGATGTACTCGACCGATGCGAAAGCCAGATCACCATCGGGCTTGTAGTTCATGGTCAGAAAGATCCCGGTGACCAGCTGGATGACCAGTACCAGCAGCGACAAGGCACCGAAGTAGTACCAGAAATTAAAATTTTTCGGAGCATAGTACTTGGTGACATGCTCTTCGAGCATTTTGGTCAGCGGGAACCGCTCGTCGATCCACGCGACAGTGTTATCGAGTATCCTCACGCTGCAGCCCCCTGATCAACGCCAATCAATATCAATGAATCACTGAGATATTTGTGTGGAGGCACTTCCAGATTGGTTGGTGCAGGCACACCCGCATAGACCCGCCCTGAAAAGTCGAATTTAGACCCGTGGCAAGGGCAGAAGAACCCGCCCAACCAATCCTTGCCGAGGTCAGCCGGAGCAATATCCGGGCGATAGGTGGGCGAGCAACCCAAATGGGTGCAAATACCCACCATTACCAGCAACTCGGGTTTGATCGATCGTGTATCGTTACGTGCATAGTCCGGCTGTTGTGGTTCCACGCAATCAGGATCCCGCAACTCGCCCTGGACCTTGGCCAGACTGGCCAGTGCCTCTGGTGTGCGACGGACAATCCATACTGGCTTCCCGCGCCATTCCACTGTCATGCTCTGGCCTTCAACCAGTTTGCTGATATCAGCCTCAACCGGTGCACCCGCCGCTTTGGCTCGTTCACTCGGCGACATTGACGAAAATAGCGGAGCTGCCAGCGCGACAGCACCCAGACCACCGACCACTGAAGCTCCGGTAACCAGCATACGTCGGCGTTTGGTATCCACACCCGACATATCTATCGAACTCTCGGATGAGTCGCGGATGACCTGAGTTGCATCGTGTTCCATATTATCTGTGGCTCGCTGCCCGGCCTGCTGATTTCCAGGCGGTTTACTCGAGGTCCTCTTGTTGTTCTTTGAGGCCATGGTTGACTCCAGTATCTAACTTGAACTTGTGATTTTTAATCCGGCTACACACCAAAAAGCCCCTGATCTGTGCTTCAGAGGACCCTTGAAGATTCTCTTCTGAAACCGAACAGGAGCTAACAGTGAAACTACCTCTGATTTTAGCATAATCAACAGCAAAGCTGCCCCCTGGATACAGGGCTCGGGAAGATTGGTCGCGTCGACTCAACCAGACTCTGCCCAGACTCTGCCCGGGCGATGCCGGCAACCTGAATTTCACCAACTCCGGCTGGGGAATTATGAGATTCCCGGCACACGCGTGTGCGTGCGATCCGCTACAATGCGCCTTGTAATAAAGCTACGGTTTTTTGAATTGACGACCCGATCCTTTTATATTCTTTGCGCCCTGGTCGGGGTACTGGCGGCTTTTGCCCTGCATTTACTGCCCATGGTCCCGGCCATTGGAACTCTGACATTGACTGGAGCGCCTGCTGGACCGTCCCAAACCCGGACAGATGCGACGACAGAACCCGCGTCAACCGGCACCAACAGCAGGGTGCAACCAGCAGAAGGAGTGGCCCCGCCCTCTTTTATCTCCGCCACGGCGCTCGAACCGCCTGCTCAGCAGACGCCCACGCCCTATCCGACATCAAAAGACGCGCACAACCTTTCCCTGGCTCCCCGGGAACATTCTTATGCCAACGGAATCCGCCGGGCCGGACCGGCAGTTGTCAGTATCTACACCAGCGAAACAATCTACCGCTCCAACAATAACAACACCGAAAATTCGATCGCACCGAATGAGCGGCGTCAAACCAATCAGGGCTCAGGCGTCATATTTGATCGCAACGGCCACATCCTGACCAGCTATCACCTGATCGATCAGGTAGACGAAATTTTTGTCGCCCTGTCCGACGGCCGTCTGTTCAACGCCAGATTGATTGGCAGTGACAGCGAAACCGACCTTGCAGTGGTCAGAGTTGAAAGTGAAACCCAGCTACCCTGGTGCGACCTGAACAACGATGCAACGCTTGAAGTCGGTGACATTGTGCTCGCCATTGGCAACCCGTTTGGTGTGGGCCAGACTGCCACTCAAGGTATAGTCAGTGCACTACGGAGACGAATTTCCGGTGTCAGCCTGCTACAGAACTTTGTGCAGATCGATGCCGCGATCAACCCCGGCAACTCCGGGGGCGCTTTGATCAACCCCATGGGAGACCTGGTCGGCATCAACACCGCCGTTTTCTCGAGGGAAAACGGAGCTCAGGGCATTGGCTTTGCAATCCCGTCCGAAGTGATCAGGGAGGTGGTGCCACAGATTATCGAGTACGGTAGAGTCATCAGAGGCTGGCTGGGCGTTGGCGTTGAAGATCTCAACAGCCACCCATCGCTTTACCGACTAACCAAAAACGGGGCGGTGGTCGCAGGCATGTTCGCTTCGAGTCCGGCAGCCAATTCAGGTCTGCGTCGCGGCGATGTCATCGTCAGCATCAATGGACAGGATATTGTCAGTGCTGGGCAATTGCTCACCATCATTGCAGGTATGGCACCAGGCACCGAGGTAGAGTTGGTCATCTTGCGAACCGAGGGTACCGAAAACCTCCGCATTGAGCTGGCTGAACGTCCCTTGTTCGAGAATCGCTAGCAAATCAGCTGAAAAACCAGAAAAGCCAACGCCATCACAATTTGAGATGGCTATTGCGGCATCTTGCTTACAAGCCCTCAAACTGGTCTATACTTTTTGGTAACAGATTCTCGGCGTCGTTTTTTTAGCGCCACCCGTTGTTAACTCTGATACCAACGACAACCTCATGATCAGATCAGCCAGCGACAATCTGAGTGAAAAATTCAACAAACTCAGGGTTGTAGCGAATATACGAGGAATTCGAAACCGCGATTTCTCGATTATAGCCAGTAATTGCACTGGCACCCTGCCCTACCGATTTTTGAATATCCCTTATACCAGCCCCACAGTTAACCTGTTTTTTCACGCTCCGTGCTATCTGAAGCTGGTTAAAAACCTTGATTACTATTTAAGTGTACCGCTGCGCTTTACGCCGCGTTCGTCCTATGCACAGGGTGAATTGGTGCGCTCGCTCCATCATCATTATCCGGTGGGCAGGCTTGACGACATCGAAGTGCATTTTATGCATTACTCGAGTGAGACCGAGGCTGCGGACAAGTGGAACCGACGAAAAGAGCGTATTAATCGTGACAATATGATCTTCGCCTTTACCGACAAAGATCTCTGTACGGACGAGTTGATCAGTGAGTTTGATGCTCTGCCGTTCGACAATAAATACGTGCTGACGGCCAAAGCCATGCCGCATATCAAGTCAGCGATCCATGTACCTGCCTGCGACGGTATGACAGAGATCGGTGACTGTTACACGCGTTACGATCACTTGAGTCACATCGATTTTCGACAGTTGATCGATCGCAGCAGCGCTGCAGTGCAGCACGACACAGCTCTCTACGCCAGTCGCTAGCACCAAAGCCGGAGCAGTTGTCTAACGACCTGCGGATACCGCTGTTTTCAATCGCAGACGCCAGCGATTGATTCGATGCACTATTCCCCCAGCAAGCAGCCACAGTAGCGCACCGCCGCCACCGGAGGCCGCACTGCCGCCCGCAGTCGAATCAGCAGCAGCGGAATTCAGCGCCACCAGATTATCAACATCGCTGTCCACAACCCCATCCTGCCAGACAAGGTCGCCAGTCTCTGTGGTGGTCAAATTGAGCTGAGCAAGATTGTTATCCTCCAGCACATCCGAAAATCCAACCGGTTCGACCCGCGCCAGCATCGCGGAACTGGGCACTGGCGTCGTCGCCAGATTGAACACGGTATCGGCAGCTTCGCCAGCGCGCAGCGCAGGAATCTGACAACGCAGGTCGGTGCCGGATGATTGCTCACATCCATTCGGCACTTGAGCCAGATCAACTGTCGCAACATCCACACTCAGTATCGCCGCGGGCGCCGTCCTCATCGAATCAAGATTACTGACCTGCGCCAGAATCCGGCCATGACCATCCGATTCCAGATGCAGGGAGAGGTCGAGAGTATTCTGCATGCAGGATTTATCGATACCGGTACTGACAGCACTGCTGCTGCAGCTGGAGAAGTTTTGCTCGGTCGTTTGCGAAATTCTGGGCCACATCAGTAGATTTCGATCCGAGCTGCAGGTGGTATCGGTATCGTGTTGTGCGCCTAGCGAATGGCCGAGTTCATGAGTCACCAGTAAATCACTGTAACCGGTCGGTGTCGTGACACCCACATCAAAGCCATCACTGCGACACACAGCCCCGATCCACGCGAGCCCGATCGCTTCGTCGGTATTCTGGTTGCCGCTGAACAGATAGGACAGACCGATGTCTGGAGATGAGAGCTCACTATCAAGCCGGTACTCGCGGAACGAACGCAGCATGTTTTCCAGAGTCACAGCACCAAGGTTCATCGGATCTGTTGCCCTGTCAGTATAGACAGTGACATTCTCTACTTCTATGGCCAACCCGAAATGCTCACGATAGATACCGTCTGCCACGTTCAACGCAGACATGGCCTCAACCAGGCCACTGCCACCGAAAAAATCGTTGTACTGACTGTCGACCACCACGTTTAAACGAACCAGCCGAGAAATGTCACCTGGCATTGCTGCCGCCAGCATCGGTTCAAGGGTTACCACACCTGCACTAGCCGCAGCATCAAGTGGCGGATGCATAACGTAATCCTGCAACTCGGGTAGAGCGGATGGCGCTCTGGATCGGGTTTTGTAGTAATCAATCGTTCCTATCATCGTATCCGGTGTCAGTTCGTAGCGGACACCATAAGCGCTAACCACACCTTCGATTGCATTGCCCCGCAGGCTCACTCGAACCCAGGAATCCGGATCATCTTCTACTTTGCCTGCGTACAGCCGGGTATCGTTAAAATCCAGCGCCTGCAACTCATCGTCAACATAGTTGGTTCCGCGTGCAACGGCACTGGGTTTCAGCAACAACGGCAACTGAATGCCATCAACATTCACGTGCACTCTCAATTCATATCCCGGTTCTGAGGCAGAGCTGCGAGCAACCAGCGTGGCGGACTCCAGTTGTCGCTGCTCCAGCATCGAGATTCGGTTGTTGGCGCGGTCAAACCAGTAGCGCGACAGATAAGTGGCTTTCGGCCAGTAGGAGTCAAACAATGCGAGAGAAAATTGGGTATGGCGATCGCGCAGCTCCGAAAATCGGGCTTTGGCCCCTTCCGTGTTCCCCAGCTGCTCAAGTGCCACTGCTTCGCCATAGAGTGCGGTATCAAGGTAGCTGCTGTCCGGATAGCCCAGTTGCAACTCCCTGAGGACCTCATGCGCGGTGGAAAAATCATGCTCATCCATCAGCGCCATGTAGCCGCTGAGATAAAGAGCGTCATCTTTAAGGTAAGAGTCCGGAAACTCATCCATCAGTTGTTGAAGCAAATCTCTGGCAGTCCGGGTATCGCGTTCCTCACGCAGATCCAGCGCATCGAGATACAACGACAAGGCACCATCGATCCCTCGCGCCTGCGCATCGGCAATCACCGAGACTCGGGCACTGACTTTGGTGACCAACGCTGAATCCCGTCCGGAATCACGATTCTGCTGCAAGTACTCGCGGTAAGCCGTCAGCGCAGCCGCATAGTCACCACTGGCTTGGGCACTGGTGGCTTCAAGATAGGACGGATGGTCAACTCCAGCACTGACTGCAAACGACAGCAATAAGAACAGAGCCGGCATCAACCGGCGCGGCAACAAAACACATGTGCGGCATGACCGTGACATCAGGCTATTCATGCTACCCAGCCGCATTCGCATCAGCTTGCGATGTGGAATCCCCACCATCAGTATGAGGGCCATCCGTATGAAAATAGCTCAGTGCCTGGTGGCAATTCTGCAATGCCCGACGGATCTCATCCGCATCGGGTGTCGGCTGATTCTCGATTTCACCACCCAGGCGAGCCTGTTCTTTGGCTAGGTGAACTTTGCTTTGTACCTGCTCCATCGCTCGGTTAAGCGCTTCGGTGACTTCCTGGAATTCGGTCGCATCAGAAGCACGTAATCTGACGTCGAGTTTACCCTCTGCCACTTCGCCAAGAGCACGCTTGATCGCCAGCAACGGCGAGCCAAGTTTGCGAATGATGTAGAGGCTGACTGCAGCTGTCAGTGCCAGATTGATCAACAACATGATCAGCATCCAGCTGCCGAGCAACCCACCCAGTGCCGGCATTTGCTGATCCAGACGTTGGATGTCATCGGCTGCAAACAGCATGGGGCCGGTGCCTTCGACCAGGCGACCCAGTATGTAGTGATAAAAGAGTGCAAGAATTGCCGTGCTAATCAACACGAAAGTGCCGGCAAGCAGCATTACGCGCCTGATCAAGCGCATATGAAAGGTCTGGTCCCGCAGAATGGCCTGCAGGAAATTTGCATCTGACGCGCGTGCCATGGGTAACTCCGAATTGGCATCAACTTTCAGATACTTATCGGCCCGAACAGCGACGACTTGATGATGGCCTGCAACATCACCAAGCTTGTTCGACACGAATATAACTTAATTATATCAACAAGTTATAGTGATAACGTCTAAATTCAGTTAAATTTTAAATATGTCTATTGGATGACCACACCAGCACACACGTTCAAATTCCGGGTTTATCAGGACAATCGTGTGCGCCGTTCCCGCACAGCAGAGGCCAAGGCATCCAGTAAAGGGGTGGTGTCTTCCCATGCAAGGCAGGCATCAGTAATACTTTGCCCACGCACCAAAGGCTGACCGGGAATCAACTTCTGATTACCGGCAACCAGATTGCTCTCCAGCATAATGCCACTGATGCGGCGGTCGCCATTGGCGACCTGATAGCAGATGTCCCGACAGACATAAGTCTGTCGGCTCGGGATTTTTCTGGAATTGGCATGACTGCAATCAATCATCAGGGATACCGGCAGATCGGCTGATTCCAGCATCGCTGCTGCTGCATCGACGCTGGCAGCATCGTAGTTTGTATGGCTCTTGCCGCCACGCAGAATCAAATGACAATCTTGATTACCGGCAGTTTCAAAAATCGCCGAATTGCCGTTTTTGGTCACCGACAAAAACTGGTGTGAATGGCGCGCAGCTCCAATTGCATCGACGGCGATCTGCACACTTCCGGCCGTGCCGTTTTTGAAACCAACCGGGCAAGACAACCCGGAGGCCAGCTCGCGATGGCCCTGACTTTCGGTCGTACGAGCGCCAATAGCGCCCCAACCGACGAAGTCAGCAATGTATTGGGGACTGATCAAGTCAAGGTATTCGACACCGGCCGGCACACCCAGATCATTGATATCAGACAGCAGCTGTCGCGCGATCCGCAAACCGGCGTTAATGTTAAAGCTGCCATCTAGTTCCGGATCGTTTATCAGCCCTTTCCAGCCGATCGTGGTGCGAGGCTTTTCAAAGTAAACACGCATGACCAGCAAAAGATCATCTGCCAACTCCTGCTTTTTCGCCAACAGACCCCGGGCATATTCAAGTGCCGCCTCAGGATCGTGTATTGAGCAAGGTCCGACCACCACCACCAAACGGTCGTCTTCACCATGCAGGATTTTCTGTATGTTTTGGCGCGCCGCAGTGACAGTTTCGGCAGCAACAGGGCCGACCGGCACTTCATCGGTAAGTGCGACCGGAGAGATTAGTTCTTT
Organism: uncultured Granulosicoccaceae bacterium; assembly: GCA_937951215.1. GTDB lineage: Bacteria > Pseudomonadota > Gammaproteobacteria > Granulosicoccales > Granulosicoccaceae > CALFCE01. The sequence goes on along the minus strand of CALFCE010000091.1, from coordinate 20,389 downwards.
GGTCCCGCTTATACGCAGGTCATCGGTTTCAGGTTTCATTCACCGATTCTGGCAGAGTGTGGCAAAGGGGGTCAATCCAAAAGCGCGGCGAGACCCGACACTCGCCGGTATTTTCCAGCGAGCTGCAAGGTGGGTCACTTTATCGGTCGGGTACCCGCCTGATATCGGCACCCATCTGGTGAAATTTCTCTTCGATGCGCTCATAACCTCTATCGATGTGGTAGACGCGCCTGACGGTGGTCTCACCTTCGGCAACCAGGGCGGCTAAAATCAGACTCGCGGAGGCACGCAAGTCCGTCGCCATAACCGGTGCGCCCTTGAGCCGCTCCACACCATGGATAGTGACCGAGTTACCCTCTATCGTCATATCTGCCCCCATGCGCATCAACTCATTGACATGCATAAAGCGGTTTTCAAACACGGTTTCGGTAATTTTGGCTGTGCCGTCAGCAACGGCATTCAGAACGCAAAACTGCGCCTGCATATCGGTCGGGAAATCCGGATAGGGGGCAGTAGTAATATTGACGGCCATCGGACGCTTGCCGTGCATATCCAGCTCTATCCAATCATCGCCACAGGTAATTTCCGCGCCTGCCTCCCGCAACTTGTCGAGCACGTTTTCGAGGATGTCCGGCACCGTGCCCAACACTCGCACCTTGCCACGGCTGGCAGCGGCACCAACCAGAAAGGTGCCGGTCTCAATTCGATCTGCGACGACGCTGTAATCCGTACCGGTAAGTGAATCCACACCTTGAATACGAATTGTGCTGGTACCCACTCCGCTAATCTGAGCGCCCATCTTGCTCAGGTAATTCGCCAGATCCACAACCTCTGGTTCACGAGCCGCGTTTTCTATAACGGTTTCACCACGTGCCAGAGTGGCGGCCATCATCAGGTTTTCCGTACCGGTAACCGTCACCGTGTCCAGCTTGAGGTGAGCACCCTTCAGCCTGCCCGCTCTGGCCCGAATGTAGCCATCTTCAATGCGAATATCGGCGCCCATAGCGCGTAAACCATCAATATGGAGATTGACCGGCCGTGCGCCAATCGCACAGCCGCCCGGCAGTGACACTTCAGCCTGCCCGTAACGCGCGACCAGAGGCCCCAGCACCAGTATCGAAGCACGCATGGTTCTGACCAGTTCATAGGCTGCGGCATAGTCGTTGATGGTTGTCGGATCCACCTCAACCTGCATGTTATCGCCCATAGTAAGGCGACAGCCCATACGCCCAAGCAACGACATAGTGGTGGTGACGTCATTCAAGTGGGGCACGTTGCTGATAGTGGAAGGGCTACTTCCCAATAGCGTCGCCGCAAGAATAGGTAATACGGCATTTTTAGCGCCAGAGATGCGAACGTCGCCATGCAGCGGCCCGTCACCTTCGATTAGAAGCTTGTCCATTCAGATACCAATAATGTCATTACGGGTATTATCACGCCGCTTGCCGGTCTCAAGCAAGCGGGGTTGAACATTCATTGAAAGCAAACGGCTGTGAAAGGAAAAAACAGGCAGTGATGGCAGGCCGATATCCAGCGTGGTTATATCCAGCAGGGTTTAAGCGATGACACAAGTAACAATCACAGTCAGGCAGATTCGACCAAGGGTTGGGGCTAACGGGGGTCCCCGCTAGCGGGTTAGTCGGGGGTGGATGCCAGCAATTCGCTGACACCACAAACCTCGGCAATCTTGCCAACAGAATCAGGCATGTTCAGAAATTCAACAACGCTGCCAGCACCTCTCGCCAGCACCTGACATTCGACCAGCAGTGCCAGCGCGGCGCTGTTGGCTTGCTCAACAGCGCCGAGATCTACCGTGATATGCGCTGCAGACTGCTCCATATGCGGTTGCAGTTCGGCTAACAGTTGCGGCACCGAGTTGAAATCCAGCTGCCCGCCAATCTCCAGTCTCAGCGTATTGTTGTTAGCGCTGTTTTCGGCGGCAGAGGCTTTAAACGAGTACGCCATCAGGCGTTGTTCTTGTCTTGCAGCAGCTTGATCAGGCCATCGATACCGTTGGCCTCGATCTCGCTGGAAAAGCGCGACTTGTACTGTATGACCAGACTCAAATTGCTCACCTCGATGTCGTACACCATCCAGCCTTTCTTTTTGTTATGCAGCTTGTAAATGACCGGAACCTGACTGCCCGCCTGCTTGAACACAGATCTGACAATGGCGCGGTCTTCTCGCTTGCCGGCTTTGAAAGGCAGAAATTCGATGTCCTGTCCACCGTACTCCTTCAGTGCACTGGTATAGGTGTTCAGTAGAAAGGTTTTGAATTCTCGTACCAACACCGCTTTCTGATCGTCAGATGCATTTCTCCAGTGCTTGGACACTGAGAGCTTTGTCATGGTGGTGAAGTCAAGATTGGGTACGATATATTCACTCACTGTTGAATCCAGCAGCTGTGGATCAGATTTAATGGCATCACCTTGGGTACGCAGTGTATCGAGTACACCCTGAACAGCCTGTTGCACAGTGGTCTGCGCCGGGTGATCAGCAGCGATCGCCAGCTGCCCCATCATCAAAAAGACCAGGCCAAGGCCGATCCTTGCAATAGTCGAAAAGCGCGATTTCTGTTTACATGTTTTCATTTGGTTTGCTCCATTGCCTACCCCTGTATTATCGTGGCGGGTAGTGATCCCACTGCCGACGTCCAGTCGGTATAGCGGCCGGCTCGACCATTGACATCAGCCAGGCCGGGTGAAAATACGGTAACCCGGAATAGACTCCGGATCATGGTTTCTGCTACTCACTACTATTATTACCAGACTTACTGAATACAACCTGACCAATCAGTTTTTCGAGAACCATGGCTGATTGGGTCAATTCGATTTCGTGACCTTCTTCGAGAAAATCTTCTTCTGCACCAGGCTCAAGCCCAATGTACTGCTCTCCGAGCAATCCGGCGGTATAGATACTGGCGCTGGTGTCGAGCGGGAAAGCTCGATGCGAGTCTTCGATTTGCATGGTGACATTAGCTCGAAAGGATTCGGAATCGTAGCTGATGCCCGTCACCTTGCCGACTCTGACGCCACCGGCTGATACCGGCGCTCTGACTTTCAGCCCACCAATATTGTCAAACGATGCCGTTATCTCATAACCGCTACCGCCCCCTATACCCGACAAATTACTGATACGGGTTGCGAGCAAAACCATCGCTGCAAAAAACAGCACCATAAACAAACCCACCAAAATCTCGATGATTCGGGAAGTCATAGGACTTTTTCCTTATTACACATTGAACATGACTGCGGTCAGCAGGAAATCAAGGCCAAGTATGGCCAGTGACGAATACACAACGGTTCGGGTGGTTGCACGACTGACCCCCTCGGAAGTGGGAATACAATCCGCACCTTCAAAGATCGCTATCCAGCTCACCACAAACCCGAAAACAACAGCCTTGATCAGACCGTTAACAACATCATCCACAAAATCAACAGATGCCTGCATCTGAGACCAGAAAGCCCCGCTATCCACACCGAGTACTTCTACACCGACCAGATAGCCCCCTAACACACCTATGGCACTGAACATGGCAGCCAGGCAGGGCAAGGCAATAAAACCGGCAATGAAACGCGGAGCATACACGCGTTGAAACGGATCAACTGCCATCATTTCAAGACCGGCAATTTGCTCGGTTGCTTTCATCAAGCCGATTTCAGCAGTCATCGCAGAGCCGGCACGGCCTGCGAACAGCAGTCCGGCAACGACCGGTCCCAACTCACGGACCAGGGTCAACGCAACAACCACTCCCAATGATTCTTCGGCACCGAAGCCTACCAGCGTGTTGTACCCCTGTAACGCCAGTACCATGCCAACGAACAAGCCGGAGACCAACACTATCGATAAGGTCAGCACACCGGCAGCATGCAACTGTCGAACATACAAACCAAACCGGCGAAAGAAGCCCAGAGATCCAATCAGCATACGACCCAGGAACAGGTGCGAACGCCCGAACTTTTCCAGCATATTCAGCCAGAATTGACCAAAATTTTGTAACCAGTCAAAGATGGCATTCATCGCGGACGATCTCCGAACAAGTCCGACGCATAATCAGGTGCCTGATATTGAAACGGTACGGGGCCATCGGGGTTACCCTGCAGAAACTGCTGCACCCACTCCGAATCGGAGGCGCGCAGTTGAGCAGGAGAGCCCGCTTCCACGACTTTTCCATTGGAAATAATGACTACGTGCGAGGAGATCGACATGGCCTCCTGCAAATCATGAGACACAATAATGGAGGTCAGGTTCAGTGCCTGATTAACCGAGGCGATCAGCTCTATCAGCACTCCCATGGAGATCGGGTCCTGTCCGGTAAAGGGCTCGTCGTACATGATCATCATCGGGTCGAGCACCAGCGCTCTGGCCAGCGCAACACGTCTGGCCATACCACCGGACAGTTGCGCAGGTTTCAGATCACGGGCACCCCGCAGTCCAACGGCATGCAAGCGCATAAGGACCAGATGCCGGATCAGTGAATCCGGCATGTCAGTATGCTCTCGCAAGGGAAAGGCAACGTTTTCGAAAACAGTGAGGTCTGTCAGCAGTGCCCCACTTTGAAACAGCATACCCATACGTTGTCTGAGCGCATACAGTGGCTTGCGCCGAAGCTTGTGAACATTCTGGCCGTCAACCTCGATTGTTCCGCGACGGGGCTTTAGCTGGGCACCGATCATTTTAAGCAGCGTGGTTTTTCCGGTCCCGCTGGGGCCCATGATGGTCGTTACTCCCCCTCGGGGAATATCGAAATCGAGACCATTGAAGATGCTGTTGGAACCACGAGAAAAGTGCAGGTCGCGAATACTTACCAAAGCTTCAGTGTCAGCCCTTGCCGTTTTATTGTCGTTATTCAATTACCGCAATCCTGTCCATTCAGTCGCAAGCAAAAAACCCTTTATTAAGAGGCATACCCAAAACTATCAAATCTGAAAACATCAACCCTGAAAATATCAACACAGAAAAAGCTCTACCCTGAAAAAGCTTTACCGGAACATCATTGACAGAAAACCAATCATCCAAAACCACCGTTAGAGACTGGCTCGACAAATCGAAGCTGCCTTGGATAGTAACCGCTTGGCTAATAACCCCCAGGCTAATAACCTCTAGGCTAATAATCCCTTGGTTGCTAATAATCCCTTGGTTAATAACCATAGCGTGCCACCGGCCATGGCATTGTAACAGCATGTTGATCTGTCACCCGACAAGCTACATGTTGATACATAATTTACAGGCGTATGCCTGTTCATCGGGTTCTTTACTCTTAATAGGGTCCCGATCGGAATTCCGGTCACATCTCTTTATTGCTGTTTTGTCAGTATTTGATGCCAGCATGCCGTTACCCCCCCAGCCTTGACCCTGCACACGAGGTCAAAACCGTATCGGTACAGCAACTCTGATCAAACACACACCATTAACACGGGCACAGCGCAGGCCACTCTAGCGTGCACAAAATTTCAGCCTAAAAACAGAATCAGTTGTACACCCAAGCCACAGAAGCACTAAACTTGCCACTAATATGAAAGACATCGCCGCTCTAATCAGGTTCCCGCTGTTTCTGAACAATTTGGCTATGAAAATACATTTACAGCAACACAGTCGCCGTTTTTTTCAGCCTGCTATCAGGCTCGTCAGCAATTCCACCGACCCTTTGAGGCGCTCCAAGGCCCGTGGCCCAGTCCATTGGCTCAGCCTGCTGTTACTGATCACCTGCCTGCAGGCCTGTGCTACCGCCCCGGTCAACGGGCCAGCTTACGACCCGCTGGAAAACGTCAATAGAAAGATATATGCCTTCAACAACACAGCCGACACTTATATATTGAAACCGGTCGCCAGAGGATACCGGTTTGTTTTACCGGATTTCGTTGAGGCAGGCGTGAGTAATTTTTTCAGCAATCTTGAAGATGTGGGTGTATTCATTAACGATATTCTGCAGGGCAAGTTTGCTCAGGCAGCCAGCGATGGAGGCCGGTTTATTGTCAATTCCACGCTGGGTGTCGCCGGAATATTTGATGTTGGCACCCGTCTGGGGCTGGAAAAACACAATGAGTCTTTCGGCCAGACACTCGGGGTCTGGGGAATTGGCGAAGGACCTTTTTTGATGTTACCGCTGCTCGGCCCTTATAACGCAAGAAGCACAGTGGGTTTGATCACCGAAAACTTTACAACCTATTTGCCGATCTACGTCGAACACGACCTCACTCGGTTGAGTCTGCAAGTGACCGATCTCATTCAAACCCGAGCAGGACTTTTGTCCGCCAGCAATCTACTTGATGCAGCCGCACTTGACCCCTATGCCTTCCTGCGCGATGCCTACACCAGGCAACACCGTTTAGCCGTCTGGGACGGGGAACTGCCCGAAGACACCCGTACCGATGAGGACGATGAGCTGGATGAGCTTGACGAACTAGACGAGCTCGATGAACTTGACGAGCTCGACGAACTAGATGAACTAGATGAACTAGATGAACTAGACGAGTTAGATGAACTGGACGAGTCAGGCAACACCAACTAGGCACTCTCCTTCCCAACCCTAGCCAGCTGAATCAAGAATCTAAATGGCAGAAAATACCAAACAGCTTAAGCAGGAAACAGCTGGCACAGCGATGCTTCACCTCGGACAGGCCGTTTTGGAAACGGAGGCCGAGGCGATCTACAATCTGCGCTCGAAACTCGACCAATCGTTTGTAGATGCGTGCGAAATTTTGCTGCAATGCGAGGGTCGTATTGTAGTGTCCGGTATGGGGAAATCCGGCCATATCGGAAGTAAAATTGCAGCCACACTGGCAAGCACGGGCAGCCCGGCATTTTTCGTTCATCCGGGCGAAGCCAGCCACGGCGACCTGGGTATGGTTAAACAGGAAGATGTTTTTATCGCCATATCAAACTCGGGAAACTCTGAAGAGCTTCTCACCATCATTCCTATTATCAAACGTTTCGGTATCCCGCTGATCGCGCTCAGTGGCAATCTACAGTCAGCACTGGCCAGAGCCGCAACCGTGACTCTGGATGTCAGCGTGGAAAAAGAGGCCTGCCCCATGGGTTTGGCGCCCACCGCCAGCACCACCGCAACCCTGGCTATGGGCGACGCACTCGCTGTTGCTTTGCTGGGCCAACGCGGCTTCAATGAGCAAGACTTTGCCTTGTCTCATCCGGGAGGTGCGCTCGGACGTCGTTTGCTACTCAGGGTATCGGATATCATGTCGACCGGGGATGCTATCCCCGCCGTTGGCCCACAGGCTCTGGTACCGGAAGCTGTCCTTGAGATCAGCGCAAAGAGTCTGGGGTTTGTGATGATTGTCGATCAGAACAACACCCTGCTCGGGCTGTTTACCGACGGTGATTTGCGCCGTGCTTTCGATCACTCAGTCGACATCAGAACAACCAGCATCAGTGACCTGATGAATGTTACCTGGCAATCGACTCCGGCAGATGCGTTGGCCGCAACAGCAGTAGCCCTGATGCAAAAACATCGTATCAATGCGCTACCGGTGCTGGAAGACGGCAAGGTTTGCGGAGCACTGAATATGCACGCTCTACTCGCAGCTGGTGTCGTTTGAAACCAGCGAGTATCAGATCCCAAGGAACCCGATGCTTCTGAACCCGGAATCACTGAACACAGATATACGGTCCCGAGCCAGCGAGATCTCGTGGCTGGTGCTGGACGTAGACGGCGTCATGACCGATGGTGGCCTGATCAGGGGCGATGACGGGCAGGAGTACAAACGCTTCAGCGCACGCGACGGTTTGGGTCATCGCCTGTTTCGCGATGCTGGCATGCACACAGCGATTATTACCGCGAGGGAATCGAAAGTCGTTGAGGCACGCGCCAAAGAACTGAAAATCACCGAAGTCCATCAAGGCAAACATGATAAAAAGAGTGTTCTGCTGGATCTATGCAAACGACAGCAGATAGAGCTCCGCTGCGTCGCCTATATGGGGGATGATTTGGTAGATCATGCAGCGATGCGTGTTGCCGGGCTGGGCTTGTCCGTAGCCGATGCCAATCCGGCCACCCGACAGCTGGCAAACTGGGTGAGTCAATACCCGGGGGGCCACGGGGCCGTCAGGGAAGCGATCGAAATGTTATTGTTCTGTCAGGGCAAATTGGATGATGTGACAGGGGCTATCACCGGCGATGGTGTTGACCCAGCGCTACGATGAAATATATTTACAGATATTGGATACTGGTCCCACTGTTATTACTCGCTATTATTTCCCGCGACTGGGTAGAAGAACCGGTTCAGAAGGAAACTGAAGCGACAATCGACATGACGCAAAGTGAGGCCGATTATTATCTGGAGAAATTTGAGACACGCAAACTGGATCAACAAGGCAAGCCGGAATATATTGTCAGTGGAGATACCCTGTCACACTATCCGGAGGACGACAGCTCTATTATAAAAGACCCGCGATTGGTGCTTTATCGCGAGGGTCTGGTCTGGACCATGGAATCAGCACAGGGAAAACTGACCAAGAACCCGGAGATATTTCATTTTGCAGGTAAGGTGTCCATGCTGCGTCAGCGACAGGCAAACGCAAGCTTGGCCAGCTCCACCGGCAAGGATGAGGCCGGGAATACTACTGCCGGCCTTGACTCGGTAGATGACGAAACAGATGTCAATGCGGCCTTTAACAACGCCTCTTCCAATGCAGTTTCGATGACAGCTGACACAATTCAACTCGAGACCAGCGATGTGTTTGTCAGTACTGAACAGAATTATGTGGAAACGGATCAGCCCATCAAGGTCACTGCCGACAACTGGCAACTAAGCTCTGTTGGTCTGAAATCCAATATTGACGATGGCACACTTGAGCTGCTATCCAATGTGACGGGACGCTATGAAGTTAACAACTAAAGTTTTGACACCCACGGTGCGAAAAGCAAAACACTACAGTCTGGTTTACGCACTGTCAGTTCTATTGACTTTGGGATCGGTGGTTTTCGGCACGAATCAGCTGGCTCATGCGGCAAAGTCGGATTTTTCACAACCTATAGATGTTAAAGCCGACCGCTCCGAATACAGCGAAAAAAACGGCAAACAAACACTCAGTGGAAACGTTGAGATCCGTCAGGGCACAATGGTCATTAAAGCTGATGAAATAGACGTTTCCCTTAAAGACAACAAACTTAACGTGATCACAGGCAAAGGCAATCCGATCAGCTTCGAACAGGAAAACGAACAGGGTGAACTGGTGACAGGTAGTTGTCAGAATATTATTTACGATGCTACCAAAGGCGTGCTGACCTTGTTGGGCAATGCCAATCTTTCCCAGCCCAAGCAACAACTGAGAAGCGAGAAAATTGTATTTAATTCGATCAACCAAACGGTGATTGCCGAGGGTGGTCAATCCGGTCAGGTCAGCATCCAGATACAACCACCAGATCAAAACTGAACAACGTCACCTTCAACCCGAAACAGACAAGCTCATGAAGCGCCAGTTGATAGCTTCCGAGTTGCACAAGTCGTATAAAAAACGTGCAATTCTGGAAGGTGTGTCCCTGAACGTCGAAAGTGGAGAAGTAGTTGGCCTGCTCGGTCCCAACGGAGCTGGCAAAACCACATGCTTCTATATGGTTGTGGGTCTGGTAAAACCGGACAAAGGTAAAATCCTTTTCGACAACGATGATATCACTCACTACCCGATGCATGCCCGTGCCCGTCTGGGAGTGGGATATCTGCCACAAGAAGCATCCGTTTTTCGCCAGTTGTCAGTGGAAAAAAATATTCTCGCTATCCTTGAGACCAAAAAAGAATACAACCGGGAGTCACGCCAGGACAAGCTGGAGTCCTTGCTCGAAGAACTACAGATAACTCATATCCGTGAGAGTTTGGGCGTAAGTCTGTCAGGTGGTGAACGACGACGCGTCGAGATCGCCCGCGCACTCGCAGCTGACCCGAGCTTCATCTTGCTCGATGAACCTTTTGCCGGTGTCGATCCTATTTCAATCATCGAAATTCAACGAATCGTCACGCATTTGAAGCATCGCGGCATCGGCGTACTGATCACCGATCATAATGTGAGAGAAACACTGGGGATTTGCGATCGGGCTTATATATTGAGTCACGGATCTGTCATTGCCGACGGAGATCCGGCGGTCATTCTACAAAACGAAAAAGTGCGCGAGGTCTATCTGGGAGAAGATTTCCAGATTTGAGTGTTGGCACGAAACCTGTCCCAAGAGTCCGCTGTACTGCCCTTTGCATAGCATTTTTACCAGAAAAATGTGAGCTGGATCACACAAATTCTGCATTTGTAAATCCAATGGTCTGGTCCATAATCCTGATTGGCACATTTATTGTGCCATGAACGCCCACGACAACTTCAAAAAAGAAATGTGCCATGAAACAGTCACTACAAATGAAAATGGGCCAGCAGCTTGCGATGACACCGCAACTGCAGCAGGCAATCAAATTGTTGCAACTGTCCACTCTGGAGTTGCAAACAGAAATTCAATCAGCATTGGAAAACAATCCAATGCTGGAGATGCAGGAAGAAGAAGCTGTTGATACCCGAAACACGGATATCGCCAGTGACCAATCTGTCGAGAGCAAGGATCAGAAAAGGCTTGAGGAAAAACAGAAAGAAAACGAGTCGAACAATGAAGTCACCGAAATTGAGGTGGATATGGTCAACAGTGAAGTCAGTGCAGACGTATCAGACATCATGCCTGACGAGTTGCCGGTCGACAGTGCATGGGAAGATATCTACGAGACCTCTACTCCCACCAGCGCTTCCGGCCCATCTGACAACGACAATCGCGACTTTACCGAGTTTCATAACACGGGCATTACCAGTATTCAGGATCATCTGAATGAACAGATTCATTTAAGCCCATTGTCCGAAAAAGATCAGTTCATTGCGACAACACTGATCGATGCCATTGATGATCGTGGATACCTGAAAGAAGAGATGGATGTGCTTCTCGATGGCTTGAACAAGGACATCGAAGATGAAGAAGCGCAAATAGATCTCGATGAAGTGGAAACAGTTCTGCATATGGTGCAACACCTGGATCCTCCAGGCTGTGGAGCACGCGACGCAAGCGAGTGCATGTACATTCAACTGTGCCAACTACCCAATACAGAACTTACCGAGAATGCCAAACGACTGGTTAAAGATCACCTTGATCTGCTGGCCATGCACGATTTTCCAAAACTGCGGCGTTTGTTAAAAATCAATGACGAGCATCTGCGTGAGGTCATTGCTCTGATTCGCAGCTTGAACCCGCGTCCTGGCCGTCAGCTTGTCAGTGATCATGACCAGTACATCATTCCCGATGTCTTTGTACAAAAAATCAAAGGTGTCTGGCGAGTAGAGCTAAACCCCGATATCGCTCCGAAGCTTGGCATCAATGCTTTGTATGCAAAAGAAGTCAAACGTGCCGACAAGAGTGACGACAATACGTTTCTGCGTAATCACTTGCAGGAAGCACGATGGTTTATCAAAAGTCTGCAGAGCAGAAACGAAACCTTGCTAAAAGTAGGCACAGCAATTGTTGAGCGGCAGCGTGGCTTTCTCGAATACGGTGAAGAAGCGATGAAACCATTGGTATTAAGGGATATTGCCGAGCAGCTCAGCTTGCACGAATCAACCATCTCACGAGTGACCACCCAGAAATACATTCACACTCCACGGGGAATTTTTGAATTCAAATACTTTTTCTCAAGCCATGTGTCAACCGCAAATGGTGGAGAATGTTCGGCTACCGCCATCCGGGCAATGATCAAAAAATTCATCAAAGCTGAAGATGCAACCAAGCCATTGAGCGACAGTAAAATCGCCAGCCGATTGGTATCTGAGGGAATTCAGGTCGCAAGGCGAACAGTTGCAAAATATCGCGAATCAATGAGCATCCCACCATCCAATGAGCGCAAGCGACTCAATTGATTGGCAAAGTTGCAAATTAAATGTAACTGAATAGTGTTTTAAGACCATTTCTACCGCTTTAGTCGGGCCTTGATCCCGGCTAAAGCCCCGTCATCGCACCCCCTCGGCAACACCTGTAATATTCTACAAACTCCAATCGATATCGACCTGAACACGCGGGATTTTTCAAGGTGTTGTCTACTACACTTTTACGATAGACTGAACGCAAGCGTCGTCATTGTCGCCACAAGAGATTGCTTTGGAAACCGAGCACATTGATAGTTAACAGGCTTGCGAAACTATTCGCTGACAGCCACTACCCCGGAACCAGCAGGTTACCACCGGGGAACTGCTTTATTCCCAACTCCAGTTTTTACTTTTCTTCTGTCGGTTCCTCACACCAACAGCAGAACCTACCCTTACATTCATCAGACAGTTCGCCCCGTTTTGCCATTATGGTGGCGACTGCCCATAGTCCAGCAGATCCATTAACAGGAGCGTTGAATGCACATAATCGTATCCGGACATCACGTTGTCGTCACAAGCTCGTTAAAGGCTCATGTCAAAAACAAACTTGACAAACTCGAGCGCCACTCACGAGATTTGAGTTCAGCCCAGGTCACACTAACTGTTGAAAAATCACGGCGCAAAGCAGAGGCAACAGTGGATGTTGGAGGTACGAAGCTACATGCTGACATCACTCAATCGGATATGTATACGGCGATCGACAAGCTGGCAGACAAACTTGATCGCCAATTAATCAAACACAAGGAAAAATCACGCGTGACTCCCAGACGTCAACAATGTTCGACTACAGACATTGACTTTGATACAGGTATGGAAATGACCTGATCACAGCTTGGATAATGCGCCAATAAGGCGCAAAATACCGCTGCACAACACCAGCAGGCTGTTGAAACAGAAACTTGTTGTTCCGGAATATTGCAATACGCGCTATTCCCAAATTTAGTACGCCGCCAGATGATTGAATTTGCAGAATTATTGTCAGTTGAAGCGATTGACTGTCAGGTCGAAGCCGCAACCAAGAAAAAAGCCTTGCAGCGCTTGTCTGAATGTCTCACCAAAGCCTTGCCAGAGGACGAGGGTGAGGACGCGGAAGCTGAGGTATCCGAGATGGATATACTGGACGCGCTTATCGGACGTGAAAGGCTGGGCAGTACCGGGCTGGGCAAGGGTGTTTCCTTGCCACATGGCCGCCTTAGCGAGCTGACTGCACCGGTGGCTGGCCTCATTACCCTGACTGAAGGGGTAGATTTTGAAGCGCCTGACAGTGAAACTGTCGATGTCCTTTTTGGGCTGCTGGTGCCAGAAGAGAGCACCGACGAGCACCTGCAGATTCTGGCCCATATGGCAAAAGCGTTCAGTGACGAAGAACTGTGCGCAAAAATACGCGCCTGCAACAGCCAGGATGTCGATTTACTGCATGACTTATTGCAGAACTGGAGTCAGACTAACAGTCTTTCTGCTGAAGACTCGGAGATAGAAAAGCCCGAGGACCATTGACTCCGGCCATGGCAGCAGAATTGCACCTTCTTCAGGCACCAATCATCGCCTGTCGAATGTGAGCTCAAACGGAGTAGATTTGCAACAACTGACGGTACAACATGTCTTCGATACCATGTGCGAAGGTCTCGGAGTACGGTGGGTAACCGGCCTCGAAGGGGGTAACCGTGTATTGACACGCGATATGGAGCCCAGTATTCGGCCCAGTCTTATTGGGCCTTTTAATGTCAACATCCCGAACCGCGTGCAGATACTGGGCCGAGCTGAAACCACGCTGCTCAATGCCTCCAGCCTTGAAGCCAACCGCATCGATATCAACGGGTTACTCCACCCACAGTGTGATCTCATTATCGTCACCGACGGCAACGAGTTACCGGACGTCATGTCGGCTTTATCCGAGCAACAGAATATCCCGGTATTCATCGCGGAGTGTTCCTATAACGATTGCTTGAACACACTAAGGCATCGCCTGACACAATTTCTGGCAGAACGCTCTGTGTTACACGGTGTGCTGATGGACGTATTGGGAACAGGTGTGCTTATTACCGGCGAAAGCGGTGTCGGCAAAAGTGAACTGGCTCTGGAACTGATCAGTCGTGGCCACATTCTGGTGGCTGATGATTCTCCTGAATTCAAACGCATTGCACCTGATACACTGGAAGGCAGCTGCCCGCCCCTGCTTCAGGATTTTCTCGAAGTCAGAGGGCTCGGCATTCTGAATATTGCTCAAATGTATGGCCACGCCCAGACACGCAAGCGAAAAATTCTAAAATTCATTATCAAGCTGCAAGCGATGAAAACTGAAGAGCTTAACCAGAATCTTGACCGTGCATCGGATATCCACACTGAAAAAGAGATTTTGGGTGTTGTCATTCGGGAACAAATCATACCGGTTGCACCAGGGCGGAATCTCGCTGTCCTGGTGGAGGCAGCAGTCAGGAACCATATACTGACCAGAGCCGGATACAGCGCCAACGACGATTTCATTGGTAAACAAAAGGCAGCAATAGCACTGCCGGATGATGCGGGTATGGATCAATGAGGGTAATCATTGTCAGCGGCATGTCGGGTGCAGGCAAGAGTGTCGCGTTGCACACTCTGGAAGACGAAGGTTTTTTCTGCGTCGACAATCTGCCGGGTTCCATGCTGCAGGACTTGATCGACAACATTCTGTCTGCAAAATCGCCCCATCATGAGAACATTGCTGTAGGAATTGATGCCCGTAGTGCTTCAGAATCCATCGCCGAACTGTTGGACAACTTGAAGTCTCTGTCACAGAGAGAAGATTTAACCATTGAAATTCTGTTTCTCGAAACCAACCGCGAAACGCTGCTTAAACGCTTCAGCGAAACCCGACGACGACATCCGCTGACCAGCAAAGGTGTACCGCTGCCCAAAGCCATTGAAAATGAAGTTGAATTTTTACTGCCTTTGAAAGAGCGGGCTGACCTGGTACGCGATACTTCCCGACTCAACCTGCACCAACTGCGCGAAATTATTATCAGTCGCATGATTGATCGCGAGCCACAGCGAATGGCGTTACTGTTCCAGTCATTCGGGTTCAAATACGGCCCGCCTACCAGCAGCGATTTTGTTTTTGACGTTCGTTGCCTGCCGAATCCGTACTGGAATACATCCTTGCGTCAGCATTCGGGTCTCGAACAACCGGTAAGAGAATTTCTGGAAAGCTCCGAGCTGGTCGAGGACATGTTCAGCCACATCAGGGATTTTCTCGGACACTGGCTTGGTGTATTCGAAAAGGAAAACCGGGCCTATCTGACAGTATCGATTGGCTGCACCGGTGGCAGGCATCGATCAGTATACCTCGCCTCCCGGCTATCGGAACACTTCTCTGCCCAGTATGCAAATGTAACAACCCGACATAGAGAGTTGCAATAACGTGTATGCCCGCAAGCCACAGGCTACAAAAACGCCCTCAGTTATACGGCTGATCCAATGATCACCCGCGAAATCACCATAGTAAACAAATTGGGGCTACATGCACGTGCGGCTGCCAAGCTTGTTAAATTAAGCTCAAGCTTTACCAGCTCTATTGAAATCGATAAAGCGGGGCAGCGAGTCAACTGCAAAAGCATTATGGGGGTCATGATGCTCGCCGCTAGTTGCGGCACTGATGTCACCTTGTATATCGAAGGCGATGATGAACAGGACGCAGACGCTGCGATTTGCAAGCTTATCAACAACCGCTTTGATGAGGACGAATAAACAGTGGGACTCATGTTCTCAGGCATTGGTGTATCACGCGGGATCGCGATAGCGCCTGCCTACGTTTTACGCCGCAATCAGCCTGATATCATTAATCAAACATTAAAGAAAAACCAAATCCCTGCAGAAGTCCGACGCTTCAAACTGGCTCTGAAGAGTGCCCGTGTTGTATTGCAAAAACTGAGTGATGACATTCCCAAAAATGCACCGGAAGATGTCAGCTCGTTTATCGAGACTCATCTGCTGATGCTCGACGATAGTCTGCTGTCCCAGCGACCTCTCGAAATTATCAAGGACCAGCGATGCAATGCGGAAAGTGCATTGCAAATACAGCGGCGCGAACTCGAACAGGTGTTCAGCGAGATGGAGGACCCGTACATTGCTACCCGCATGGATGATGTCAATCATGTGATTGATCAGATCATGCGCGAGCTGACCAGCCACAACAAAGACGAAACACCAGAGCACGATTGGCAGGGTTGCGTCGTCATTGCGGATGACCTGACTCCGGCCGACACCCTGATCATGCAAAACGAAGGGGTAGCCGGATTTGTCACAGAGACCGGGGGTCCACTGTCGCACACCGCCATTCTGGCCAGAAGTCTGGGAATACCTGCGATTGTTGGAGTACACAATATTCGCGATTACGTCGTTTCCGGCGAAAATCTGATTCTGCAGGGTGAGAGCGGCATGGTGTTGGCACAGCCCGAAACCTACATGATCGCGGAGTACAAGAAACAACTGCGCATGCTCAGGGAACGACAACGGGACTTGCGCAAACTTATCGACACACCCGTGGTAACCGACGATGGCGTGCCACTCAATTTACTGGCGAATATCGAGATTGAGGAAGATCTGAAATCATTGAAGAAAGTCAACGCGGATGGCGTGGGGCTGTACCGCACTGAATTCCTTTACATGAATCGCGAAGATATCCCGTCAGAACAAGAACACTATAAAGTCTATTCCAAAGTCGTTCGTGCACTTAAGGGGGCACCGCTGACGATAAGAACAGCCGATTTGGGAGCAGACAAGGAAGTCGAGACGCAAGCCAGCGGACCGCTTGCCCATAATCCGGCGATGGGCCTGCGGGGCATTCGACTCTGTCTGTCAGACACCAGCCTGATTGTGCCACAACTGCAGGCTATTCTGCGCGCCTCGACCAAGGGACCCATCAACATCATGTTCCCGATGCTCACCAATGTTTATGAAGTGTCGCAGTGCCTTGAACTGCTGGAAACAGTCAAGGCCAGGCTGCTCAAAAAGAAAATCAAATTCGACAAAAACATAAAAGTGGGTGGCATGATAGAAGTACCGGCTGCAGCCATTGCAGCTGATCTGTTTGCCCGGAAACTCGACTTTCTGTCAATCGGCACCAATGACCTTATCCAATACACACTGGCCATTGATCGTATCGATGATGAAGTCAACTACCTTTACGACCCCCTCAACCCCGCCGTGCTGCAGCTAATAAAAAACACCATCGATGCGGGAAAGAAAGCGGACATTCCGGTTACCCTCTGTGGAGAAATGGCAGGCGACCCACGATTGGTGCGAGTATTGATCGGACTCGGGCTGACCGACTTCAGCATGCCTCCCAACTCTCTGCTGGAAATCAAGCGAGCGTTGAATAACAGTAATGTCAAGAAACTGCAGAAGCTGACGAACGCTTTAATCAGCAGCTCTACTCAACAAGAGCAACAGAAAATCATGAAAAAAATTAATGCCGGGCTTTGAAAAAAATCCATGGCCAAGCCCGTGAAAAACGTCGTGTCCGCATGATCGAGAAACGCAGAGACCCGGTTTCGGATCAACAAATCGCCAGACTGGGTAATCTGCTGGGCAGCTTCACTGACAGCGGCTCGATCGAAAATGCCAGAAGTCTGCTGACAGCAATGCACCCGGCTGAAATAGCTGACGTGCTGGAATCCTTACCCAAAAACCGCCGCCTCCTGTTGTGGGAAATGGTTGATATCGGCATAGAAGGTGATGTGCTGATGGAGGTTCACGATGAGGTCCGTGACTCGCTAATCGAGCAAATGGACCCGCAGGAACTACGCGAAGCCTCGCAGCAGCTCGACTTTGATGATCTGGCTGACTTTGTACAATCCCTGCCTGAACAGCTAACCACTGAAGTACTCGCCGGTATGCGCGAGCAGGACCGGCGACGATTGGAAACGGTGCTGTTGTATCCGGAAGACAGCGCCGGTGGCCTGATGGATCTGGATACCGTTACCGTACGAGGCGATGTCACTCTTGAGGTTGTTCTGCGATATCTGCGACGCCGAAAATCATTACCCAAAAATACTGATCGCCTGATCGTCGTTGATCAGTTTGGCCGCTATGAGGGCGAGCTGCCCCTCCGCCGTCTGCTGACCAACAAACTCGGGCTTCTGGTTTCATCCATCATGCGCACGGACAATCTACCGATCTCCGTCGATACCAGCGAACATGAAGTCGCCCGTATTTTTGAGGATTATGATCTTGTATCAGCCGCTGTGGTCGATAGTGACAACACGTTGCTGGGCCGAATCACCATTGATGACGTTGTCGACGTTATCCGCGAAGAAGCGGAACAGTCTGTGATGAGCATGGCGGGGCTTAATCAGGAAGATGACTTATTCTCTCCGATACTTCGCAGTGCGCGTAAACGCGCTGTGTGGCTTGGAATCAATCTGATGACCGCACTGCTCGCATCATGGGTTATTGCTCAATTTGAGCTGACGCTGGAGAAAATTGTCACTCTTGCAGTGTTGATGACGGTAGCTCCCAGCATGGGAGGTATCAGTGGTAGCCAGACCTTGACACTTGTCATTCGTGGACAGGCACTGGGCCAGATCAACAGCAACAATGCGCGAGCGCTGCTTTACAAGGAGCTATCCGTGTCCGCACTCAATGGCTTTCTTTGGGCGACGATCGTGTGCGGGTTTACCTACTGGTGGTTCGGTGATCTGTCGATTGGCATGGTGCTGGGCTGCGCGCTAATCATTAACCTGTTATGTGCCGCCTTCGCCGGCTTGGCCATACCATTGACCTTAAAGAAGATCGGAGTGGATCCTGCGCTGGCTGGTGGTGTTGTACTGACCACGATTACCGATGTGATCGGGCTGGTTGCTTTTTTGGGGCTCGCAACCTTTGTGTTGCTCTAACTCACCAGCGTATCATGCTCAAATGTATTATCTTTGATCTCGACGGAACGCTGGTTGACAGTGAAACGCTGAGCAATCAGGCTTTTATAGATATCATCCCGGAAATCACCGCACCGCGTGCATCGTTGGAACACTGGTTCAGAGGCCGAAAGCTCAAGTGTATTTTTGCTGAAATCGAGCAACGCTTTGATTGCACACTGCCCGATGACATAGAGCCACGCTATCGGCAACGAGTCACCGAACTGATGGAGTCAGAACTGCGTGCTTTCGACGGTGTACACAAAGCGCTCGACAAGATCAAACAGCCGGTTTGCATTGCCTCAAGCGCACCATTGCAAAAAATAAAACAGGCGCTGTCCCTGACCGATTTGAACAGGTATTTTGGCAACCATCTCTGTAGCTCCTATCAAATCAATAGCTGGAAACCCGAACCTGATATCTATTTGCATGCAGCCCGCACCATGTCGGTAGATCCTGAGTGCTGCCTTGCAATAGAAGACAGTGAGGTTGGCCTGGAGGCGGCACAGAAAGCCCATATGGAAGTCGCTCATTTCAGTAATGGCTCTTCTCCACTGGCCAGAAGACACTTCGACTCTTATGATCAGCTTGAATCCATCATCGAGTCATTGGAAACACCATGAAAAAACGAATTCTGATAGTCGGTGGCACATCAGGGCTCGGCCTTGAGCTTGCAAGGATTTACTCACAGGACGGGCATACGGTCTGCGTCACCGGGAGAAGCGCGCCTGAGCTGGCAAACATCCAATATGAAGCGCTGTCAATTACCAGTGACAACGCAACACTGCAAACTGATCTGGATCAACTGGTTTCCAGTTTTGATCGCGTTAACACACTTGTCTATGCTGCAGGTTTTCTGCAACGTGGAACCATTGACACACTGTCGGATGCAGCATTGCAACAGATGACCAATGTCGGGCTGCTTGCCCCCATGTTATTGGTTCAACGACTGAAAAACAGACTCGACACACCTCTTAAGGTCATGCTGATCACATCGAGTTCTCAGTACACCCCCCGAGAACTGGAACCAGCCTACTGTGCCGTGAAAGCCGGTCTTGGAATGTTGGGAGCTTCGCTGGTCAGGGACAGCAAAATCGGCAAAGTGCTTGTCGCTGCCCCATCCGGCATCAATACCAATTTCTGGTCCGGGGAAACTGAAAGCGCCATGACCAACGACGCGGACAAAATGCTGAGTGCAGCATGGGTCGCTGAGCAGGTCGTTGAATTATCCAGTGGCAGCTTCAAGTACAAATACGCCAAAATACTTCGAAACCCGCCCAGAACTGAAATTCAGGAAGTGCTGGACAACCAGCTAAACACGCTGCTATGACTCCCAGTCGGCAATGATCGAAGCGGTCACTTCATCGGTAATAAAGTACGCAGGTTCGAGCAACAACAGCGCTCCTATCAACGCTTCTATTTTTTCACGGCCACCAGAGACCAGCACGATATCTCTGGCTTTTTTCAGTTTTTCGATTTCAATCGAGATGGCCCGATCATTTACCGGGTGATCAACGATCTCGCCTTTGATATTAATAAAATTATATAAAATATCCCCGACCACACCGGCCTTGATCAGGGACTGGCGGTCGGCCTCTGACAAG
>CALFCE010000090.1 GCA_937951215.1 uncultured Granulosicoccaceae bacterium | reverse complement strand
CTAATGCCGGAGCGGCGGTGCGAGCGACATAGTCAACACCGCTGGTAAAAAAAAGCACGGCCGTTACCAACCCGACTACGGCTGCCAGGGCGGTGTAAATGATTATCCATCCCGGTACCTTTTTTGGCATATTCAATTCCCTGATTTGCGCCTTGATCTTGCGCATATGCTCTGATTTTCAGATGACTTCCAGATTGAATCAGGCGATCAACTGCAGATCCTGAAGCGCCTTTTTTATCGCCTGTTCTTGCGATTCGCTGGCAGGTGACATCGGCTGGCGTGGCAGGCCTGCAGGGCAGCCCTGCAGTTGCTGAGCGTATTTTGTTGCAGCTGGCAAATTATCATGAGGTAGTAGTGCATTCCACAATCGGAGCAGTTTGACATGTGCGCTGAGCGCCTCTTTGTGTTGGCCCTGTTGTACGGCATTCCAAAGATCGACTGACGGCCGTGGAGCTGCGGCCAGAATGGCTGCAATCGAGCCCTGTGCTCCCAGTGAGTAAGAAGGATACATCAGGGCATCCACGGCACTGAAAATCAGCATGTCGTCATCAGCATCCATCATCAAATCGGCAAACAGCTTCAGATCACCAGCGGATTGCTTGACGCCGATCACAGCCGGAACCTCCCGCATAATCCGCAGCAGTAATTGTGGTGACAGGTAAGTCCACGGTACAACGTTGTAGATAAGAATATCGCGGCCTGTTTCATCTGCCACCGTCCTGAAATGCTCTACCATGGCATCATCATCTGGGCGAAACAGGTAATGTACCGGCGTTATCTGAAGGGCTGCGATATCCAGATCCCGTATCAGCCTGGCTCGTTGTACCGCTTGTCGGGTACTGTCAGTTATGATCCCGGCGATAACCGGTGCGCGGCCCGCAGCTGCATCAACTGCGGCCGTCAGCAGCTCTGCAAACTCCTCACTCTGAAGCGTATGGCCTTCTCCTGTCGAGCCGCCGACGGCGATTCCTTGCGCTCCTTGCTCAATAAGCCATTCGATTTGCTTGGCTGCATCGTTAAACACAATATCACCGTTGTTGTCGAACGGGGTGGTTGCGGGTGGAATGACTCCAGACAGTTTTGACATAGTATCCTCTCGTGTCGTGTCAGGTTTGGCGTGGGCTATCCTGACACTGTTCATTAAGTAAATCGCTCAGTCAGGTGGGTGCCATGGGCAATGCAACGAGGCAGCACCCGGTAAAAACCAGTATAAAACGCTTCAACCAGTAGCCGGGGGCCAGACAACCATAGGCCAGACAAGTCAGTGCAACAGCCATCTTGAAAAATGCCAATAGTGCATACACGGGTTGTGTTGTCAGGTTCAGCAATGAGGGTGTCGCTACCATACCCAACGGTATCATATACAGACCGATACCGAGCGCCATGGCATGGCCGGCCACGGCAAGCCAGCCAGTCTGCAGCATGCCGGCAGCAATAAAAACGGCACCGCAGACGGGTGGGGTAATCGTCGAGAGCAGGGCATACCAGAACACAAAAAGGTGTGCCTGAAGTGGTTCCAGACCAAGCTCGATTAATGCCGGGCCGGCGACAGATACGCAGATCACGTAAGCGGCGGTGGTCGGTACTTCCATACCCAGTATCAGACATGCCAATGCTGTTAACAGTAGCGCTGGCCACAATAAACCGCCTGATGCCGACAGGATCAGCGAGGTAATTTTTACTCCGAGCCCGGTAGCTCCCAGCACACCAATAATGATCGAGGCGCAGAAAATGATGGCGGCAATTAATGCCACCTGGCGCCCGGCATTGATGCAAGCCGCGGCGAAGCGGGTTTTTACCTGTGCCCAGTCAAAGCCGAGAGATTGGTTCGTCAGCAACAATATTGCTGCCACCAGTGTGGCGATACTGGCGGCATATTGTGGGGTAAATCCACCCTTGAACATGGCGGCAAGCAACACCGCAAAAGGCACTGCGAAAAACATCACAGTAATAACAACACTGCGTCGGTCAGGTAACAGCTTTTCATCTACAGGTGCCAGTGTGGAGCGACGGCTGTAAGCGTTGATTCCGACCCAGACGGCGAAAAAAAACAAGGTAGCTGGCAACACAGACGCTGCGACGATGCCGGTGTAAGCAATGCCGGTTAACTCGACCATAACAAAAGCGCCAGCACCCATCAGGGGAGGCATGATTTGACCACCGCTTGAGGCAACAGCCTCAGTCGCTGCGGCGAAGGCCGGCGGGTAGCCAAGACGCTTCATGGTCGGCAAAGTGATTGCACCCGTGGATGCCACATTGGCCGATGCTGAACCCGAAATTGAGCCAAACAGCGCGCTGGAAATAACGGATACTTTAGCTGCCCCGCCAACCAGACGACCGCCGACTGCAGTGGCAAGATTCATAAATCCCGATCCGGCTTCACCGGCATTCAGAACAGCCCCGAAAATAACAAAGACAGCCACGGTGTTGACCGAAATTCCAGCGAGCTTGCCCCACAGCCCTCCCTCCGCAATCGTCAGATTGCCAAGCAGGCTGTGCCAGGGAATCGCTGAAAATCCGAATTCGCCAGGCAGGTGCTGGCCGAGCAAACCGTACATCAAGGCCAGCAGGCTCACAGCGGGCAATGGCCAGCCAATAGCTCGCCTTGCCAGCTCCAGCACAATAACTATCAGCGTCAATGCCAGTACCAATTGAGTGTTATTGGCGAGATAACCATATTGATCGCCCAGGGCTGAATGCTGCAGTGCAATTGCCAGACAGAGGCTGATACCCACAATGCACAGAATACGATCCAGCAGCAGCCGGATTTTGCCGTTGGACTGTTGTGCAGCGGAATCAGGTTGGAAGAGAAATATCCAGGGCAAGGCCAGCGCAAGATGTAGCGGTCGACTCACCAGATTGGGAATCAGGCCGCTGAATACGAGACCGATATGAAACGCGATGCAAACTGCACCCAGTACAACCCACACAGCCATCGGGGATTGCATTCAGACCGGCCTCGTCAGCAATCGACTAGCGGTGCTGCTCTTGCAGCTCGATTCCTGCCTCCTCATAGTAGCGGATAGCCCCCGGATGAATCTCGGTCGTGATATTCGCCAGCATTTCAGCAGAGACCGCTCCCCACCATGCAGCGGCACCCGCCATTCGCTCGCGTTCTGCCCAGAACGTTTTGGTCAAGGCATAGGCGGTATCGTCGTCCATGGTGGTATTGCTATATGCCACCACCGGCAGCGATGTTGTTACGATGTCGGCTTGCTGCCCCTGATAGGTTCCGGCCGGAATCACCAGCCGGGTCCTCTTGGTTTGTGCAACCTGGTCGTCTGAAAGCGATAAAACCGTGACCCCGGTACCGGCAGCCGCTTCGATAACATTCGGTGCCGGATAAGAACCAGCTGTCACAAACGCATCGATTTGTCCGTTTTTCAATGCAGGCACTGCATTGGAGAGTTCGACATCCGCGATATTGACCTTGCCCTCCAGCCCGAATAATTTCAGGTACTTTTCACCTTCCCTGGCACCGAAACTTCCTTTGCCAAGCAATACGGTTTTGCCTTCAAGATCGCTGAATGATTTTATCCCGCTGTCATTGCTGGTCACGAAATGCATGGTCAAAGAGGGAATGGGGAACAGTGCTCTGATGTCAGCAAACCCTGGCCGCGTTTTGTCCTTGAACATGGCTTTGCCGTCACGCGCCAGCCCGATCAGCGCGGGTGGAGTGGTAAAAACAAAATTTCCACTGCGTACGGCCGACTCCATAACGTTCTGTACTGAGCCCTGACTTTCCTCGACTGTCACAATGATGTCACCGTCAGAGCCGGCTTTCATGGCTTCCGCTATTTGTACAGCCATCTGGTAATACGACGAGGTAGACTTTGCTGATTTGTAGGTGACCCGGGTTTCGGCGAAAGCGAGATTACCTGACCCAAGAAAAATGGCTGCGATGGAAAACAGGCCCAGCCGTCTCGGCAGCAATAATGATCCCGGCAATGCGGGTTGCCGAGTGGCTGGAATCAGGGTGGGTAGTGTTAGCGCTGATTGCAGCGCAGTCGCCAATTTCAGGAATGTAGTTTTCATGATGCTCCTCCAGATTGAGGGCATCAGTGTAAGCTATTAGCGTCAGGCTGCCCAGATCTGCAGCCCGGCGGGGGTGACCCTGTCAGAACAGGGTCACTGTCGACTAATCGGGGCAACAGATCAGGCGACAAATCGCGGCAACAAATCGCGGCAAGAAACGGGGTCTTATTAAAAATAGGACCCCGATAAAAGCGGAATCAGGATTTGCCTGCGTGCTCTTTGGCAACCAACTCGTTGATCACGCGAATAATACCCTCATGACTACCCGCGATAGAGTTGCCGGTGCGATATTTTCCTTCGATGATTATCGCAGGAACACCTCTGATACCGGACGCTTGCGCGCGCGACATGGCTTGCCTGATTCGTGTCTCTACCGCAAATGATTTCATCGTGGCGAGAAATTTCTCCTTGTCTATGCCCAACTCGCCTGCAAAATTTGCAATGGCTTTGGGTTTGCGCAGGTTTCGTTTTTCCACGTGGATTGCGTTAAACATTGGCTCGAAGAACTGTTCCGTGACACCCATGATTTCCGCTGCATAGAAAGCCTGTGAATGGGGTAGCCAACCAGGGTTCAATGGAGGAGCTTCGCGGATAAAATTAACATGGTCCGGTTTCTCCTCAGCCCATTTGTTGATGGCGGGTTCAAAAGCGAAGCAGTGCGGGCAACCAAACCAGAAATATTCCAGTACTTCCACCTGTCCTGTGTCGGTAACAGTATTTTGCGGTGGGTTTATTTCCTCATAGCCGTTGCCTGCCTGAACGGTCTGCAAGGCCAGAAGCAGAAACAGTCCGGTTAAAAAATTACGCATTATCATCATTGAGTTTTTCCTTGGGTTTCGGGATTTTTTGTTAAAGATGTCAGGCCAACAAAATCAAGCCAGCTGTTCTTTCAAGTATTCAATCAGCTTGTCTCGATCGACATGAAAGTTGTTGTAAACCACACCACCATCGGGTGCTATCAGTACCAGCCAGGGTGTACCTCCGGTTCGGTAGTTCATCATGGTCTGACTGGGAATATGATTCTTTTCATCACCTGCGTCATGGCCCATCGTGGCTGGAATGTCATATCTCAGCTGCAATTCACGTACGGCATCGACCGTATTGCTTCGATAACCTTCAAAAACGGTCTGCACTGCTGCTATTTCAACCTTGGGGTGGCCGTAGAATTCCTCACACATCGCCTGCAATGTCGGAAACCCGCTGGAATGACATCCGGGGCACCAATTCTGGAAAAATTTTAAAAAGACCCACTTTCCCCGAGCCTTCTCAATAGAAAACGTGGTGGGTTTGCCGTCTCCGTCAATCCAGTAATCGAGCTCGATCTCGGGTGCAACATAACCTTCAATGCCGTACTTGTTTTCACTGCCGGACTGCTGCGCAGTTGCGCTTGCAGGCAAGAGTGCTGTTGCTACCGTCGGCAGTAGCAGACTACTCATACCTAAAAGCTGGCGTCTGGTTCTATCGATTTTTGGGTCGGTTCTTGTCATTGGGTTGTTCCCGTTATTCTGGCCCGATTGCCTTTATGGCAATCAATTGACCGTTGCGGTTGTTTCCTTAATTTACAGTGAACTTGTCGCGGATAAGGCAAGCGACGGAGTCAGGGTCAGTGTTTCCGGAGCCAGACACACTTCGTCGTTACAGGCTTGCAAATTAATGGATACCGGCACCAATGCACTGTCGGGCACACTGTCGGTGGCGGTATCGTCGGTGCTGTCAGCGTCTTTGTCTGAATCGATAAGGGCAGATAGCGGGGCTTCGATGACAACCTTGTTTTCATAGAGCGCCAGTTCGGTACTTTCAAAGCCCAGTTTTGCCATCACAGGCTCCGGGTAGCTGATGCCGTCCACGTCACTTCCATCTCCTCTCGTGATGCGGGTACCGATCAGGTAATCCTGAATCGGTTGGTGCGCATTGATATGCCAGCCATCGGCAATATCGATAGTCAATTTGAGCTTGCCGGAGGTTAGCTGGTTGCTATCGGGATCTTTAACGGGGTTGCTGATTTCCGCTTGTACACGCACTTTGCCCCGTGCACTGTATAGCGACTCACCGCGCTCACCTTCAAGTAATTCGGCAACAGCAGTCAGAAAATAGGTTTGGCTACCGGATTGGTTCACCAGTTGGTCGGAGAATGCCGCCACCAGCGCATCCGCTTTTTCGCGATAGTCATCGTTGCCGGTACGCTGCCATAGACGCGTGAGCACTCGGAGGGCAACGGCGTTACCGGAAGGGACCGCGTTGTCATAGAGATCTTTTGGTCGAACAGGCATTTTCGCACCTGCGACGATGGGTGGGCCCATGAAATAGCCACCTTTTTCGGTATCGAGAAATTGGGAATCCATGGTCTCGACCAGTAGTTCTGCCTGATCCAGCCAGACTCTGGAAGAAGTGGCATCGTATATTTCCAACAGCGCCTCTGCCAGAAAAGCATAATCTGCCTGTGTTGCCTCGACTGAACTGCGCCCGGAAAAACTGCTACGTTTGAGAATGCCGGGTTGCGGGCTGTTGAGTTCAAGAAGGCCGGTAGCTGCACGTCGTGCCGCATCTACATAGCGAGGTTCGCCAAGCGCCACGCCCACTTCTGCCAACGCGGTGATCATCATACCGTTCCAGGCAGTTATGATTTTTTCATCGCGTAACGGAGGAATGCGTTTTTGTCTGGCTTTCCACAAGGTGGCCGACAATCTGTCGATTTCCGCTGTCAGTTCCTTTTCCGACATCCCCAGTGTTGGTGCCACTTCTGTTATCGGGCCACGCAGATGCAAGATGTTACTGCCTTCAAAATTACCTTCTTCGGTGGTGTTCCAGATCAGGGATGCCAGACGGGCATCTTTTTTCCCGAGAGTTGCTTCGAGTTGTTCGGGAGTCCAGACGAAAAAGACGCCTTCGTGCCCTTCCGAGTCAGCATCGGTCGCTGAGTAAAACACGCCGTCGTCGGAGGTCATTTCACGTAGTACGTAATCCAGAATTCTGCTGGCGACACGCGCATGCTCCTGATCTGCGGTTATCTGCCAGGCTTGAATAAACGTTCTGGCGAGGGCCGCCTGGTTGTACAGCATCTTTTCGAAATGCGGTATCAGCCAATCGCTGTCTACTGCATAGCGATGAAAGCCACCGGCAATGTGGTCCTGTATTCCTCCTGCAGCAATACGTTGCAGCGTAAAGTGTGCAGCATGCAGTGCACGAGGATTTTCGGATCGTCGCGCCTGATCAAGCAACAGAAACAAAGCCGGCTCGCGTGGAAATTTCGGAGCGTCTCCAAAACCGCCCTGCAGTTCGTCAAAACCTGTCAGTAATCCGCGAACCGCCGCATCGATTTGCTTGTCTCCGACTTCGCGTACCGTCCGCGATAACTCGTTAACTTCCTTAAGTGCCTCGGCCACACGTCCAGCCTGATCGATCACCTGGCCTTTGTTTTCACCCCAAACCGAAGACACTTGTTTCAGTAGATCAAGGAAAGTGTCGGGTGGAAAGTAGGTGCCACCGTAAAATGGTGAGCTGGTCGGAACGAGAAAGGCGGTTAATGGCCAGCCACCGCTGCCAGTCATCATCTGTACCGCGG
Source organism: uncultured Granulosicoccaceae bacterium (assembly GCA_937951215.1). GTDB lineage: Bacteria > Pseudomonadota > Gammaproteobacteria > Granulosicoccales > Granulosicoccaceae > CALFCE01. The sequence continues at coordinate 6,236 of CALFCE010000090.1, read as the reverse complement.
TCATGTAGGTGTTGTCGACATCGGGGCGTTGCTCACGATCAACCTTGATACTGATAAAATGTTCGTTCAGAAAGTCGGCAATTGCTCTGTCCTCAAAGCTCTCGCGTTCCATTACGTGACACCAATGGCAAGTCGCGTAGCCTATAGACAGGAACACCGGCTTGTTCTCTAGATTGGCGCGTTCAAATGCTTCTTCGCCCCAGGCAAACCAGTTAACCGGGTTATGTGCGTGCTGCAACAAATAGGGTGATTCTTCAACCACCAAACGATTGATAAACTCGGGTGAACCGTCCTTTAAAAAATGCTCGGTGCGAGGCTTGTAGTTGTCACCCAGCTCTTTGTATGCCTTGATCAATTTCTTTGTTAGTGGTTCCGACTCATCCATCGCCACGACAGGCTTTGTGGCAGCTGAAGAGGTTGCTGGTGCCAGCGTCAGCGTGATGAATACAAATGACGATGCAATCAGGCAACAGAGCCAGTGCTGTAGGCTAATGGGTGGATGGAGTCTGGTCTGGGTCATAGTGATAGTCTGGGTGATTGTCTTGATGATTTTCTTGATAATGTTTGGGCTGGATCTGGTCCGTATCTGGTCCGTATCTGGGGCCTGCGTGAACGGCAATCAAATGGCGGAAGCAAGCACGTAAAAAAGTTCTCGCTCTCTGAAGGTGGAGAGTTCAAGGTCTTCCCCAAACTTCAGGGAACCAGCATCGACAACTTTTAGTGATTCATCGTCATCGGTCATAAAAAGACTGACCATGCGGCCATCGCTTGACTGGAACTTAAGGTGCGCAGCCAGCTGGCCGGCTATCGTGCAATACCTGCCACCGACAATCTCAAAGCCGCTTTCTGGATTGGCAGACAAACCAACTTTGGAAGGCAATCGAAGTTGAAAGCCGAGCTTGCTCATTGATGCCTGCAATGATGCCAGTTGGTTTGTGGTGAAATCCATTTCCAGTTTGCTGTGATGATTCAATGCTGCCTCGCGCAACACCAGACTTCGAAGATCACTGTTATTCTTTGATATGTCGAGAATTTCAGTCGTGGTGGGAGAACTACTGGCGATTTGCTGTCCTGGCCATGGCGAGTTCAGTGTCCGGGTTGCTGTGGTATCGGGTACACCGTCACCTGGTAAGTCCACAACAAAAGAGATGATCACAGTTACTACTGCCACAGCGGCTGCTGCCGATAGGGCAGGTTGCCAGCGCTTTGGCCAAAAAGCGATGCGCTGTGACTTGTTGTTCTGTGTAGTGTGGTTAGCTATACGTTCCAGCTCAGCTTCACCCAATGCTTGCCCCGATTCTGGCATCTGCTCTGCCAAGGCCTTATCCTGGACGGGGTGGTCTTGGGCTGTGTTTTCCGGGATTGTTTGTTCCTGGTGGGCTTGTTGCTGCCGAATTTCCTGTGTTTGTTCAAGTATCCGTTCGATGGCAACCGGATCCATTTTTTGTTCGGAGTAATAGCGTACGACATTGTCATCGAGTCGGCTCATGATGATTTGCTCCTCGCATTCAAGTTCACAACGTTATCGCTGTACCCGCGAACTGAAGGGGTATCTTCATGCTGCTCTATCCAGAGACGAAGTTTTTTCTTCACCCGGAACAAGGTGCTGAGAACCGTACCGCGCACCGATTCAGTCATCAGTGCGATTTCGTCAGCGGTATAGCCTTCCACCACCGACAGGAAAAGCAGTTCTCGTTCGTGGGTTTTCAGGCGGTGCAGGTGTTGCTGCAAGTCAGCCGAATTGACCACGTCTCGAGAAATATCTTCCACAATCTCATCCATCGAATACTGCAAAGAATCGCGAGCGGCGAGGCGCACTTTTTCCCTGCGACGAGTATCAATGTATAAATTGCGAATGGTTTTAAACAGCAAGGGCTTGTCTGGTGATCCGCCATAGCGTTTCACCAGCCTGAGCCAGGCATCGTGGATAAGATCTTCTGCGTCCTGTCGATTCGAGCTCAGCGAAAACGCGTAGCGAAATCCCGCTTGTAACAGCTCGGAATCGGGTATCTTAATCTGGCTCATTGTGATGGTTGTTAAGATAAGTCATGTCTGGTAAACGAGGTGACCGACGGTTTGATTGCATATCGATCCGACACACCGCCGTAATTTCTGTAAAATCAACGTTCTACACTTGTATACAGGGTAAGACAGTGCCGAGCCGCCTTGGTTCTGTCCGAAACGGGTTATTGTGGACTTGCCCGATTTGGGCACGTTATTCTTGCCCTCACACTTGGATATCCAACTAATAAAATGCCAATAACGTCTCCCTACGGTACCTGGTCATCACCCATCACGCCCGATAGTCTGGTCGCCGGGGCTGCCGGTATTTCCGAGGTCGTTCCGCAGCGGGCTTCAGTCTGGTGGTCTGAATCACGTCCCTCTGAAGGCGGGCGCACTGCGCTGATGCGTTGGCAGGATGGCACTGTGCAGGAAATGTCGCCGGCCGAAGCCAATATTCGTACCACAGTGCATGAATATGGCGGAGGTAGTTGGTGGGTAGATAATGAAATCGCGTTTTACGTTGACTATGCAGATCAGCGTTTACGTTCATTAAGCTGTGAGGGTGAGATAAAACTGCTGTCACCGGTTCCTGTGCAGGAGCGTGGTCTGCGCTACGCCGATTTTCGTGTTACAGCGGATGGCAGCTGGCTGATTGCGGTGCAAGAGCAACATGATCAACAGCGTGATGAACCGGAAAACTCGATTGTGGCGATAGCTACAGATGGGTCCTTGCGCTGTCGTGTGCTCGCGAAAGGTGCTGATTTCTACGGATCACCCCGAATCTCACCGGATGGTTCACAGCTCTGCTGGGTGCAGTGGGACCATCCCAATATGCCTTGGGATGATACCCAATTGATGGTGGCGAATCTGCAGCAGTCGGATTCGGTGTTGTCATTGTCCGACATCCGGATCGTTGCTGGTGGAGTTGGCGAAGCGGTCGTTCAGCCTGAGTGGTCACCGGGTGGACAATTGCACTATCTGTCGGATCGACAGGATCTGTGGCATCTCTATCGCGATGGTTCAGCTGCCGCTGTGTTAAAGCTTGATGGCGATATCGGATATCCACCCTGGGTTTTCGGCCTTTCCCGCTATGCATTCAAAGCCGACGGAACCGTTATCGCTGCCTGCTATCGCAATGGGATTGAAGTACTCGACGGATTTGAAAACTACACTGCGTTCCATTCCATCAGGAGTTGTGGTGATAATGTCTCGATGGTGGCGGCTGCCTGGGATGCCGAGTTCAGTGTCATTTTTAATTCAGAAGTGATTAGAGCTGCGCGCAAGCTCGCCTATCCCGCGTCAATGCTCGGTGCTGCTGAAACCATCAGTTATCCGTCAGACGGAGAGACAGCTCACGCACTTTATTTCAAGCCCGCCAATCCGGAGTTTCAGGCACCAGCGACGGAGAAGCCACCACTGATCGTGCTGGCTCATGGTGGTCCGACATCGCAGGCTCGTTCGCATCTCAGCCTGGGCCGTCAATTCTGGACCAGTAGGGGCTTTGCTGTGGTCGATGTTAACTACCGTGGCAGTTCCGGTTTCGGCCGGCGCTACCGTAAAAAACTTGAGGGCCAATGGGGGCTGGTTGATGTGGAAGATTGCGTGAATGCAGCTCGTTATTTGGTGCAGCGTGGCGAAGTTGATGGTGAACGCTTGATCATCCGCGGTGGCAGTGCAGGCGGTTTTACTGTGTTAAGTGCCTTGACCTTTCACGATACCTTCACCGCAGGTGCCAACATGTATGGGGTGGCCGATCTCGAGGCTCTGGCTCAGGACACTCACAAGTTCGAGAGTCGTTATCTGGATCGATTGGTGGGCCCATATCCTGAAAGCACCGAACTTTATCAGGAGCGTTCACCGATTCACCATTTACAGGGTTTCGATGTACCGTTGATTGTCTTGCAGGGTAGCGAAGATGCCATTGTGCCGCCCAATCAATCTCGCATGATAGTCGAAGCATTGGATAAAAAAGGGGTGCCGGTTGCCTACCTGGAATTTGAGGGAGAGCAGCATGGCTTCAGGAAAGCCGAGACCATAAAACAGGCACTACTCTCGGAGCTGGTATTTTACGGGCGTGTGTTCTCGTTTGACCCTGCCGATGTCGATGTGACGCTTGATATTCGTAACCTGCCTACCTGAGCGTTTTCATGGATGTACCCATGACCCAGGTTTCACGGATGGCTCGGTCATCTCCGAGCATCTGCAGTGCAAACAGTTTTTCCTGCAGGTTGTCAGCTGCTGCAGTCAACCGCCTCTTGATCAATGGAGTCGCGTGATAGTCGAGCACCAGAAAGTCTGCTTCCTTGCCGGTTTCAAAATTGCCGATATGGGAATCCAGTGACAGAGCGCGTGCGCCACCCAGTGTTGCCATATAAAGTGATTTGAACGGGGAGAGATCATGACCGTTCAACTGTTGTATCTTGTAGGCTTCATTGATTGTTCTGAGCAGTGAGAAACTGTCGCCACCACCAACATCGGTCCCGAGCCCCAGTCTGACCTGGTATTGCTCAGCGGTTTTCAGATCGAATAAACCAGAACCGATAAACAGGTTGGAAGTGGGGCAATGCGCAATGACCGAGTCAGTGTCGGCGAGCGTTTGCCATTCTTTGTGCTGTAAATAGATGCCGTGTGCAAACACACTTTTAGAGCCGGTAAGCCCGTACTGATGGTAGACATCAACGTAGTTATCATGATTCGGGAACAGTTCGCGTACCCATTCGCACTCACGGGCATTTTCGGCGAGGTGCGTATGTACATGAACATCGGGGTGTCGTTGTCGCATTTCACCCACAGCTTTTAGCTGGGCATCGCTGCTGGTGGGAGCAAAGCGAGGTGTGATGGCGTAACCCAAACGCTGTTTGCCATGCCATTGCCGGATAAGATTTTCACTTTCGGTGACGGCGCTTTGGGGTGTGTCGAGCAGCCATTTCGGCGCATTGCGATCCATCGTCACCTTGCCACAGATCATCCGTAGATTGCGTGCCAGTGATGCATTGAAAAACGCATCAACTGATTGCGGATGGGTAGTACCAAACACCAGCGCTGTGGTGGTGCCGTTACCTATCAGCTCGTCCAGAAATTGATCGGCAATCAGTCTTGCATAGGTCGGGTCAGCGAATTTGCGCTCTTCGGGGAAGGTATAGGTTTCGAGCCACTCAAGCAGCTGTGTTCCGTAAGCCGCCAGTACATTGTACTGCGGGTAGTGTACATGGGTATCGATAAACCCTGGCACGATCAGGGCATTGGGGTGTTTTATAACAGCCACATCGCTCGGCAGTTGATCAAGCATGTCTGCGCTGCTGCCACAACCTGCGATGTATCCATCTTCTATAAGCAGTACACCATCCTGATGGTAAACCCAGCTAGGCTCCGCTCGGCGGTCGGGTTCATCGAGGAAATACAGGATCTCCCCGCGGTGCGCATGCAGTGAATTCATCGCCTCAGTATAATATGCGCTCCATCCATGGAGCCACTTCAGTGACCAAAGTTGAACACAAGCCACAAACAACAGATTCCGCGAGCCAAACTGCGAATGATTCGACATTGGGCTCAACGGCAATCGTAACCGGGGCCGGCGGGGGTATCGGGCAACAATTAGCCTTGTCGCTTGCAGATGCAGGTTGGCGTGTGGTGGTGGCAGATATTGATGGACAGAGTGCCAGCAACACCGCATCGAAAATCAGGGCTGAAGGGGGTCAGGCACTTGGGCTTGCATGTGACGTTGGAAGTGTAGATTCGGTCGAGTCCTTTTTTAAAGCAGTGAGCCGGGAGATAGAAACTCCATCTACCTTGCTGGTAAACAATGCCGGAGTACAAACCTGGAAACCGCTGCTGGAGTTGTCAGTGGAAGAATGGAATCGCACCATTGCCACGAATTTGACCGGTTGTTTCCTGATGACCCGGCGCTTTGCCTCAATTCTGATTGAGGAAGGCGGGCAGGGCAGCATCGTGAATCTTGGATCCGGCTGCAACACCAGAGCCTTTCCCGGTCTGGTGGATTACACCGCATCCAAAGGCGGGATAGAAATGTTTACCAAATCGGCTGCGCTGGAGCTGGGTCCGTCAGGTATCAGGGTAAACTGCGTTGCTCCGGGGGCCATCGCTACTGAACGTACTGCGAACGAGACCGGAGACTACGGTAAAAGCTGGAGTCATTTGACGCCTTTGGGGCGCATTGGCCAGCCCACCGATGTTGCTGATGCGGTGCTGTTGCTGGCCGATGACCGCGCAGG
>CALFCE010000089.1 GCA_937951215.1 uncultured Granulosicoccaceae bacterium | reverse complement strand
AGAGTGGTAAAAGGGCTTGTGCAATCGATCGAAGACGAGCGCGGCCGCTGGGTGCTGGATAACTCCCACGCTCAGAGCTCCAACGAACTGGCGCTCAGTACCGTCAATGATGCCGGTGAGTTACAGCAGGTGGTGTTGGACCGGGTCTTTATCGACAGTGAGGGCACGCGGTGGATCGTGGACTACAAAACCGGGGACCATCGTGGTGGCTCGGTAGAAGAATTTCTGGACAGAGAATGTGAGCGCTACAAACCGCAACTGGAAAACTATGCGCGGATTGTAAAAAAACTTGTCGACCAGCAAAATGAAGTACTACCCGACCCTGCAAGGGTGCCGAAGATTGCCGGGCAGGCAGAACTGCGTGTGGCATTGTATTTTCCGTTATTACGAGGGTGGCGGGCCTGGGAACCGAGAATGTGACAGAATTTAACCCAGCCTGCCTTTTGCTCAGCGCTTATCGCTTGATATCCCTATTGTCAGCCATAAACTATATAGCATGTAATGACGGTTGGTCTGAGTAAGTAAAACTGGGGACGTCAAACTGAGGAAGTAAAAGGGTGAAGCAAGAGTTCTGGCATAATGCATGGAACAGCGGTAAAACCGGTTGGCAGCAGCGCAAGGTTAATACCCGGTTGCAAGATAATTGGGTGCATCTGGACCCCACCGCCCGGTTGCCATCTGCTAACGCAAATACGCTGGAAGTACCAGCAGTACTGGTACCGCTTTGTGGAAGTAGTCTGGATTTATTGTGGTTGGTTGAGCGCGGTGTTCATGTTGTCGGTTGTGAGCTCAGCGAAGTTGCGGTTCGTACTTTTTTTTCAGACGCTGGCATTGAGCCTGTGGTTGAAGAAAAAGGTGACTACCTCATTTTTAGTGCCGACCGAATTACCATCTGCTGCGGAGACTATTTTGCTCTGGATTCCGATGCCTTGTCGTTGCCCCCCCTGGTGGCGGCCTATGACAGAGCAGCGCTGGTCGCGATGCCACCCGCCATGAGGCAGAATTACGTCGACAAGACCCGGCAATTGCTCGAGCCAGGTGCTTCAATCATGTTGATCAGCTTTGGTTACGATCAAAGCAAGATGGACGGCCCGCCGTTCTCGGTGCCTGAAAGGGAAGTGGCACAGTTGTATGGAAACGGGTTTGAACTGCGTCAAGTTGCCATTAATGAAGGACCGGAAATATTGGGTAACCTCGCGCAGAGAGGTCTCGATACATTGACCGAGATAGTTTACATCGCCAAAAAGCGTTAAAGATCATTATTAGTCGTTGCGTGCTTTGATTTGTCACACACCGATTCCTCAGGTTCAGATAAACCAGAGGCGGTTAAAAAAGCACAGCGATAATTCAGGAGTAAAGTATGCCCAGAGTTTTGCAAAAAATTATTGGTTTTGTCATTCTGTTTTCTGCGATTGGTTTGTTGTCGCTTAAAGCTTTGGGTGCCTGAGTACATCATGTCGAGCGCGAAACGCTTTCAGCCTAACGCCGCGAAACCCTATGCCGGACGCAACAAGCCTGCAGGTTTCGGTAGCCGGATTGGTGGTTTGTTTATTTATATACTGGCACTGCCATTACTGCCTGCCGCCATAAAAGCCTTGATGAGTGGTTCAATGCTCAAGACCCTGGCTTTTGGTGGTGGTTTTTTTCTTGCCATGGTTGCAGCTACCATGATCAGGAGAGGTCTGAAAATAGAGGCTGAGGCCAGTCGACGGCGTATTGCGCGACGAGCCAGCAATGTGCCTTATAAAATGACCGGGGCGGGCGTTTTGGCCGCCGCAATGTTTGTTGTGGCTTGGGTTGGTGGCCTATACGGGCTTTTTGAGAGTTTGTTATTCGGTGTGGCAGCGCTGGTTGGTTGTTATCTGTACTACGGTTTTGATCGATCGAGAAAAAATCCGGAACTTTCAGCGATAGGGATTACGTCAGAAGAATTGCTCGATCTGATAGAAGAAGCAGAAGGTAAAATAGATAAAATAGAGGCCTCAAGGAAAAATATTCGTAATCCGGAATTTCGAGATCGTCTTAGAGGTATCACTACCGGAGCAACCGATATTATCGATGCAATTGAAGAGGATCCGACCGATGCACGCAAGGCCAGAAAGTTTCTGAAAGTATATCTGGACGGTGCCCAGCAAGTGACTGAAGGATATGCCAGGATGCATCAGGGAGAAGATTCTCCGCAACTCGAAGATAATTTCCGCCGCGTTCTGGTCACTATCGAAACGGTGATAGATGAGCAGAAGCAAAAGCTGGCCGAGAATAACTTAAGCGATCTTGATGTACAGATAGAAGTGTTGCAGATGCAGCTGGAGAAAGAAGGAGTTTCCTGATCTGACTCCAACCGATTTTTAAACAAGAATTCTTGTTGACCATGCTATTGGCCTGACACTCGAGCTGGCCCGGACTGGTTAATTTACAGAGGACATATTATGGCTGAAACAACTGTTGATACGCTGGTCGAAGTGCCGGCACTGCCCGGTACCGAATTGTTGCCGGATGTGAAATTCGAAATGGTGCCTTATGAGCAGGCAGATCCTGAAGAGCGCACGAAAATTGATCGACTGATGCAGGAAATTGATCTGCAAGACAGCAATTCAATCATATTCTTTGGCAGTAAGGCTCAAAAAGAACTGACGACAATTTCCGATAGCATGCTGGAAGGGGTGCGCAATAAAGATGTCGGTTCGGCAGGAACATCGCTAAATGACATGGTATCGGTTCTGCGTGGTTTTGAAATCAAGGACTACGATCCGAATGCCAGGCCAGGTTTTTTTGCCAGATTATGGGCCCGTATTTTTGGTGGTGTGACTCCGGTTGCCAAGTTTATACAACAGTATGAAGGTGTCAGGCAGCAAGTTGATGCTGTCACTGATGATCTGGAAGGCCACAAGACCAAGCTGCTGCGGGATATCACCTCGCTTGACAAGCTTTATGACGCAAATCTTGATTACTTCCATAATCTTGAGCTGTACATCGTTGCTGGTGAAGAAAAGCTGAAGCATATTGATAGTGTCGTAGTGCCGGAAGCTGAGCGCGCCGCCGATCAGAGTGATGATGTGCTGGCAGCTCAACAGCTTCGTGATATTCGAGCCGGCCGTGATGATCTCGAGCGGCGAATACACGATTTGAAGCTGACTCGGCAGGTCGCCATGCAGAGTCTACCCAGTATTCGTCTTATTCAGGAAAACGATAAAGGACTGGTTAATAAAATCAATTCTACACTGGTCAACACCGTGCCCTTGTGGCGCAACCAGTTGGCTCAAGCTGTCACTATTTTCCGTTCCGCAGAGGCGGCCAAGAGTGTACGAGCAGCCAGCGATTTAACCAATGATTTGCTTGAGAAAAATGCTGAAAACCTGAAAACAGCAAACAAGACGGTACGTGAAGAGCTGGAACGCGGTGTCTTTGATATCGATTCGGTTCGCAAGGCGAATGAAAATCTGATTTCGACGATTGAAGAAAGCTTGCAGATTGCTGATGAAGGCAAGCGTCGACGTGCTGAAGCAGAATCTACGCTTGTGGAACTTGAAAACAACCTTAAGGAAAGCCTGAAGTCGGCTGACTCAGAGGTTGCCAGAAATAGTGGGGTATCTTGATCATGGGTTTATTTGGAAGACTGTTTGCTGAGTTTATCGATGTTATCGAATGGACCGATGATACCGGAGACACCATGGTGTATCGCTTTGAGCGATACGGTAACGAGATCAAGTACGGCGCCAAACTTATTGTTCGGGAATCGCAGGTAGCAGTCTTTGTTAATGAAGGTGAGGTTGCCGATGTTCTGATGCCAGGCACCTATGCACTGGAAACCAAAAATCTTCCGATATTGACCACGCTGCAATATTGGGATCATGGATTCAAGAGCCCGTTCAAGGCTGAGGTGTATTTTATCAATACACGTCGATTCACAGACTTGAAATGGGGTACCAAGCAGCCACTGATGATTCGTGATAGCGAATTTGGTGGCATGCGAATCAGAGCTTTTGGAACCTACTGCGTGCGCGTCGTCGATGCACCGAAGTTTATCCGCGAAATTACCGGTACCGAGGGTGTATTCACGACCGATGAAATCAGCAACCAACTTCGTAATTTGATTACTTCGCGTTTTGCCACCATCGTTGGTGCATCGAACATACCCGTGCTTGATATGGCTGCCAATTACGATCAGATGGGCGAATTTCTGACTACCAGAATTGCTCCCGAGTTTGGAGAATACGGCCTTGAACTGACCAAACTGTTGGTCGAAAACATTTCTCTGCCTCCAAAGGTTACCGAAGCACTGGACAAGCGTACCAGTATGGGAATTACCGGCAACCTGGATAACTATCTGAAATATCAGACGGGCGTTGCGATGGAAACAGCTGCTGAAAATCCGGGTGGTGGTGCATCCGAGGGAATTGGTATGGGGGTCGGGTTGGCAATGGCCAACAAGATGTCAGACAGCCTTAACACGCCGACCAGCTCGGCAATCACCGGCGGCGCTGGTGCAGCTCCGCCACCTGTCCCGTCCGCACCTGCCTATCATATGGTTGTTAACGGCCAGTCAGCCGGGCCGTTTTCGATGCAGCAGCTGCAGTCAAAAGTATCAGACAAGTCACTCACGGCCGAAACCCTTGTCTGGGCGGAGGGCATGGGGGAATGGGCACCAGCAGCCAGTGTGCCGGCATTGTCGAAGTTGATCGGCAACAAGCCAAATCAGCCACCACCGATTCCATCGGCCTGATGGCGGTCTGTCTGATAAGCGGTTCAGTATAGTCATCGCATCCAGTGATATCGGGTTAACACAGGTATGGCACAATTTGCTGTTGGCGAGACTCACACCAGTGAGCTGACCCAAAAACGTTTCCCATGCCAACAGTGTGGTGCTGCATTGCACTACAAGATCGGTACTCGTTCTCTGCAATGTCAGTATTGTGGGCATGGCAATACCATCAATGATCCAACAACTGCGATACGCGAACTGGACTTGCACCGCGCTCTACGCGAACTTCAGAATTCGCGCAGAGTCTCTCCGGAAGCCGCAATACTTACCTGTCCGAATTGTGCGGCAGAATTTGCCATGGACGCGCATGTTCACTCTGGTGCTTGTCCGTTTTGCAGCACCAGTGTTGTAACTGACACCGGCAGTGCGCGCCTGATCAAACCCAAGGGACTGTTGCCATTTAGTATTAGCAGTGAGCAGGCGCGTCAATCCTATGCTCGATGGCTCTCCAAGTTATGGTTTGCGCCTGGCTCCCTTAAAAAGTATGCGCGGGCGGACACTGGTCTTAATGGTGTCTATATCCCTTACTGGACCTACGATAGTGATACCGCTACAGCCTATTCGGGCCAGCGTGGTGACGTTTACTATGTACGTGAAACCTACTTTGCGATAGAAAATGGTCGTCGTGTCAGACGGAGTCGGCAAGTGCCAAAGATACGCTGGACGCCGGTCAGTGGTCGCACTCATCGACATTTTGATGATGTATTAGTCGGAGCGACGCGCACCTTGCCACGGCAGATCACCGATTGGCTGGAGCCCTGGGATTTGCACAATCTGATCCCCTACACCGAAGAGTATTTGAGTGGATTCAGCAGCGAGGTTTATCAGGTCGAGCTGGATGAAGGTTTTAACTTTGCGCAGGCCACCATGGACAGGGTGATTCGTCGCGACGTGGCTGCCGCTATCGGTGGAGACCAGCAGCGCATTACGGGTTTGCAGACACAACACAGTGATACCACATTCAAACACGTATTGCTGCCTCTGTGGAGTGCTGCCTTTCAGTTCCGGGGTAAAACCTACCGCTTTGTTGTCAATGGACGCACCGGTAAAATTCGTGGTGAGCGACCCTACAGTATCGTCAAGATAGTGTCGGCGGCTGGTCTGGGTATTGCCGTAGCGGCAGGTGGAGTTGGGGTCGCAAATAAAAACGGGATGTTTGACGATGGATCGGGGTATCGAATAGAAAGGCCCTATTGGCCCGGCTCGAATAACGACACCCGCTATGAATTACCCAGCATCCCGGGCTTTGGTGGGCCATCGCGTGGGTTTCCGCAAAATCCGACCTTTGGCGATTGATTCGTTGCAGGTTACCGGCTTGCGTTAGTGTGCTGCATTATAAGGCAGCTTTTAAAGCCTCATTTCTTTAACGCCTTTCGGATTTTAATCTTTGTCCGATATCTGCCTGACCATCCAGCACCACTGTATTTTCGTACAATTCAAGTTCAGGACGTTTCCGTTTACTGTAGTGTGGAGATCACATGAGGTAAGAGGAGCTCGTTATGGGCACAGACCTTGAACTAAATAACAAATACCTAATCAACGCAATATCAACTAACTTTTGGTAGGGAAGGGTTCGTATGCAGAGTTTGACGGGATTATTGGCAAGACCAGGGGGTTCGCACATGCTGGCACTGCTGCTGCTGACGGTTAGCCTGACAGCTGACGCTGGCTCGACAACCAGCCATGGATTATCCAAATACGGTGATCTGAAATACCCTGCCGAATTCACGCATTTTGAATATGTGAACCCCGATGCACCAAAAGGTGGCAGTGCGGTTTTATCGTCATCGCTTGCGTTTGATTCTCTCAATCCTTTCATCCTTAAAGGTTTACAGGCGTCCGGGATCGGCCTGATCTATGATTCTCTGATGCTGAGCTCCAGCGACGAAGCTTCGGCTTACTATGGATTGATCGCTGAGTCGGCAGAAGTGGATGATGACAAGCGATGGGTGATATTCAACTTGCGCAAGCAGGCCCGCTGGCACGATGGCGTTGCATTGACTGCGGATGATGTCGTCTTCACCTTTAATATTTTGCAGGAGAAAGGCCACCCGTTTTACAAGTCCTACTATTCCGATGTTGCCAAGGTTGAAAAGCTGGGTACACATAAGGTGAAGTTCTCTTTTAAAGAGGGCAACAATCCGGAGCTGCCGTTGATCGTTGCACAGCTGACCGTTTTGCCCAAGCACTACTACGAAAACCGTGAATTCGATAAAACCTCTCTGGAGCCTCCATTGGGCAGCGGGCCTTACAAGGTGACCAAAGTCGATGCCGGCCGTTCCATTACCTATGAGCTTGTTGAAAACTATTGGGCTGAGAATCTGCCTGTGCGTAAAGGAACCAACAATTTTCAAACCATGCGTTACGACACTTATCGTGAGCTGACCATCAGTCTCGAGGCACTGAAGGCAGGCGATATAGATTTTCGTACTGAATACACATCCAAAGATTGGAAAACGGCCTACGATTTCCCGGCACTGGATGACGGTCGTGTTATCAAGGAAGAAATACCCGACGGCAACATCCAGCGAACTCAAACCATCGTTGTCAATCTGAGACAGCCGCGTTTTCAGGATATCCGTGTTCGCAAAGCACTTGATCTTGTCTACGATTTTGAATGGATGAACAAGAATCTGTTCTACGGTGCTTACCAGCGCAATGACAGCTTTTTTCAGATTGCGGAAATGAATGCAACCGGTCTGCCGACGGGGGCGGAGCTTGAGTTGCTTGAGAAGTACCGCGGCAAGATACCAGACTCTGTGTTCACGACTGAATATCAGCCCCCGAAGAACGATGGCTCGGGTAACATCCGTAAACGCTATCGTGAGGCTATCAAGCTACTCAAAGAGGCCGGTTGGGAAATACGTGATCAAAAGCTGGTTAACGTGGCAACGGGAGAGCCGTTCGTCATTGAATTCCTGTTTCGCCAGGCAAGTCTGGAGAAAATTATTCTTGCCTACAAGAAAACGCTTGAGCGACTGGGTATTGAGCTGAAGCCACGGTTGATCGACACAGCGCAATGGGTCAAGAGACTGGAAGAACATGACTTTGATATGACCAGCCAGGTTATGGTTCAAACCTTGTCGCCGGGCAACGAGCAACGTGATTATTTCTCGAGCGATGCAGCCGATACCGGAGGCTCAAGAAATGTAGCCGGGATTAAAAACCCGGTCGTCGATGAGTTGATCGAAACCATTATTTCAGCACCGGACCGGGAGTCAACTCTGGTGGCTACCCGTGCTCTTGATCGTGTGCTCAAGCACAATCAATATGTCATTTTTATGTACTACGGTGATACCCATAGAGTGGCTTATTGGAACAAGTACATTAAACCCGAGATAGCTCCAAAATATGCATTGGGTTTTAACACCTGGTGGATTGATGCTGAAAAGGAAAAGAGTCTGAATCAATAGTACAGATTGGATTCAGACCAATAACAAGTATCGGCTGCCAACATGCCCCTTTTGTGTGCGCAATACACTACCGGGCCAGGGCATGCAGTGTTGCCAGCCGAAATCGTTATTCAATCATTGTTATTCAATCTTTATTGTTCAATGGAACTGACGGTTAACGCTGGATGCTAGCTTATATCTTTCGACGCCTTCTGTTAATTGTGCCAACCCTGATTGGCATCATGACAATTAACTTTATTATTGTACAAGCAGCACCAGGCGGGCCTGTCGAGCAAGCACTTGCCAAGCTTAAAGGTGATAACACCAGTGCCATGGCACGTTTTACGGGTAGTGAGGGAAGTGAGGCCGGCGGTTCCTCAAATCAGACGGTACAGTCCGGTTCAGGCAGTTCAAAATACCGCGGCTCCCGGGGTATTGAGCCGGAATTAATTGCAGAAATAGAAAAGCAATACGGATTCGACCAACCTGCTCATAAACGTTTTCTGAAAATGCTGGTTGATTACTCGCGTTTTGATTTTGGAACCAGCTTTTATCGTGATACCAGCGTGATAGATCTGGTCAAGGAAAAAATGCCGGTGTCGATATCGCTGGGATTGTGGACAACTCTGTTGGTCTATCTGATATCCATTCCATTGGGGATCAAAAAAGCAACGCGTGACGGATCTGCCTTTGATGTTTGGAGTAGCAGTATTGTCATCATTGGCTATGCCATACCGGGGTTTCTGTTTGCGATTCTGCTCATTGTGCTATTTGCTGGCGGCAGCTTTCTCGATATATTCCCTTTAAGGGGATTGACCTCTTCAAATTTTGAGAGCATGAGTTGGTCGGAAAAAGTGGCTGACTATTTCTGGCATATCACGCTTCCTGTCATTGCGATGGTTGTTGGCGGATTTGCCAGCCTCACCATGTTGACCAAAAATTCATTTATAGAAGAAATCAACAAACAGTATGTGCTGACGGCCAGAGCAAAAGGCCTGACAGAAAACCGGGTTCTGTACGGTCATGTTTTTCGTAATGCGATGTTGATCGTTGTGGCAGGTTTTCCAAGCGCTTTTGTTGGTGTTTTGTTTACCGGAGCATTGCTTATTGAAGTGATTTTTTCCCTCGATGGTCTGGGTTTGATGGGGTTTGAAGCAGCGCTGAATCGTGATTATCCGGTGATGTTTGGTACCTTGTATTTCTTTACCCTGCTTGGGCTGATCATGAACCTGATCGGTGATCTGATGTACACCGTGATTGATCCGCGCATCGATTTTGAGCGCAGGGAGTTCATGTGATTATTGAACGTCTGTCTCCTCTGGGCCAGCGACGCTGGCAAAATTTCAAGTCCAATCGCCGGGGCTGGTGGTCCTTGTGGATTTTCCTGATCCTGTTTGTATTAACACTGGGTGCTGAATTTATTTCAAATGACAAACCCATTGTTGCCAAGTTTGATGGTGAGCTGTATTGGCCCGTGTTCAAGTCCTATCCGGAAACCGCTTTTGGCGGCGATTTTGATACCGAGGCGGATTATCGCGACGAATTTGTACAAGAGCTGATCAACGAAAAAGGGTGGATGATCTGGCCACCCATTCGATATAGCTATGACACGATAAATCTTGTGTCCCCGGTCCCGGCTCCAGCACCACCGTTCTGGCTGGCAGAACCTGCGGAGGGCATGGATAACTGGCTGGGCACTGATGACAAAGGCAGAGATGTATTGGCACGCGTTATTTACGGATTCAGGATCTCCGTTCTTTTCGGGCTGACATTAACCCTTTTCAGCTCCATCATTGGTATTGCTGCCGGGGCTGTGCAGGGTTTTCTGGGAGGTTGGGTGGATTTGCTGGCCCAGCGCTTTATGGAAATATGGTCCGGTTTGCCCATGCTGTACCTGCTGATTATTCTTGCCAGTATTGTCGAGCCGAATTTTTGGTGGTTGTTGGGCTTGATGTTGCTGTTTAGCTGGATGTCTCTGGTAGGTGTTGTTCGTGCCGAGGTATTGCGGGCAAGGAATTTCGATTATGTCCGTGCCGCGAGCGCCCTGGGTGTGCAGCGCTGGACCGTGTTACGTCGACATGTTTTACCGAATGCGATGGTGGCAACCTTGACGTTTCTACCTTTTATCCTGAACAGCTCTATCACCACGTTGACCTCCCTGGACTTTCTTGGCTTTGGTATGCCACCCGGCTCTGCATCACTGGGCGAATTGCTCTCGCAGGGAAAAAATAATCTGCAAGCACCGTGGTTGGGTATAAGCGGTTTTGTGGTTCTGGCGTTAATGCTGAGTTTGCTGATTTTTATTGGTGAAGCAGCGCGAGATGCGTTCGACCCACGCAAGGCGATCGCCTGAGAACGCCGCCCATGAATTCACCATCACTACTCAGTGTAAATGATTTGTCTGTGTGCTTTGGCCGTGCTGATAACGCCAAGCAGGTGGTCACAAAGGTGAGTTTTGATCTTCATCGGGGTGAAACGCTGGCTCTGGTGGGTGAGAGTGGTTCCGGCAAGTCGGTAACCGCGTTGTCTATAATGCAATTGCTTCCCTATCCCTTTGCCTCTCATCCAAGCGGTAGTATTTTATTTAAGGGCGAAGAGTTAATGGGGGCCTCCGAGGCGACGATGCGACGTATTCGCGGTGACCGTGTCGGTATGATTTTTCAGGAGCCAATGACGTCGCTCAATCCGCTGCATACGATAGAGAAACAGATTAGCGAGGTATTGCTGTTGCATAAAGGGATGCGTCGCGAGCAAGCTCATGAGCGTTTACTCGAACTGCTTGATCTTGTTGGTCTGGAGCAGTTCAAGGATCGGCTGTCGGCGTATCCCCACCAGCTCTCGGGCGGTCAGCGTCAGCGAGTGATGATAGCCATGGCACTTGCGAATGAACCGGATTTACTGATCGCCGATGAACCGACAACAGCGCTTGATGTCACGATACAGGCACAGATACTGGAGTTGCTGGCAGATATTCAAAAAAAGCTGGGCCTGTCTATTTTGTTGATAACACATGATCTGACTGTGGTCGAAAATGTCGCGCATCGTGTATGCGTTATGCAGGATGGCAAGGTTGTCGAATCCGGAGAGACGGCCAGTTTATTCAATGCGCCGCAACATGAGTACACCAGACACTTGATTGATTCTGAACCCGCCGGGCGGGCAAATCAGGTTGACAGTGATGCCCCGGTGGTTTTAAAAGCCGACAATGTGCGTGTCTGGTTCCCAATCAAACGCGGGTTCTTCCGTCGTACCGTCGATCATGTCAAGGCAGTTGATGGTGTGTCACTACAGATCAGAGAAGGTCAGACCATTGGTGTGGTTGGGGAAAGTGGCAGCGGCAAGACCACGCTTGCATTGGCCTTGCAAAGGCTGTTGCCTTGCGAAGGTGATGTCGTGTTTCTCGGGCAGGATGTGCAAAGTAAAACGCGCCAGCAACTTCGTGATATGCGCCGTGATATGCAAATGGTCTTTCAAGATCCTTATGGTAGTCTCAGTCCGCGAATGCTGGTCGGACAGATCATATTGGAGGGTTTGAAAGCGCATGGAATGCAAGGTACCGACGAAGAAAGCGAACTTCGGGTTTGCGAAGCGCTGGAAAGTGTTGAGCTGG
>CALFCE010000088.1 GCA_937951215.1 uncultured Granulosicoccaceae bacterium | reverse complement strand
CAGACCGGCATCATCAACTGCCTGCAGAGCATCGGCAAGTGGTACAGCGTCACCACTCCACAACATGACTTTGGTCTTCTTGCCAGCCGGTGCCAGTTTCTGGTTGATAAAATTGGCTGACCCACCTATTTCCCGCTGCGGCGTATATTGATAACCCGGAATAGGCAGGTTGTATTTACCCGATCCTCTGTGGTCGGCTACTTTTTGCCAGGCGTAAGGATGGCTATAGCTATGCGTTGCAATCTCAACATTCGGCAGTGCAAAGATATCCTTCGCAACGCGGAACATTCTGCTCCAGCGATCGGCATATTTCGGAAACGCTGTCATTTCCCCTTCAACCACCGATACCGTATGCGGGAATCGATACTGTTGCAGAATCTGCTGCTGGATTACCTCTGCACCCAGCTGGCGACCAGACATTTCAGCCCATGAAGGGAATGCATCCCCATCAATATGTGCAAGCCACATACGTCTGCCATTCTGCGTTGTGACGTCCGGCATTGGAATGGACGATAGCCCCAATGCCTTGCTGTAAAACGCAAAGGGATCCACAACCCAGTAGGGTATCTTGTCAACATCGGTTACCAACAGGCCTGGGTCCAGGGCAACACCACCCCAAGGCCCTGTCAAGACCAGATCGGCATTCTGCTTTTTTCGATCTTCAAAAGTCAGGTGGACCTCGTTCGTATCTGCCTGATTTTTGATTGTCATACCGAAATAATCGGGTCGGGGTATTACCTCTCTGCCAAACCCGATCAATGCGTCTCGATGGGTAATACGAGCAGAGCCGAGTTCAAACGAAGCCGTGGATACTCCCATCAGCTCCTGCATCCGAGTCGTCAAAGCGAACGCACCCGATCCCAGTAAAACCACCGGGACAGAAGATTCCAGCTGTTTCTCAAACCAGGCGGCAAGCCCTGGAGTTGTCAAGGCCTGATCACTCCACAAAACAGCACCTGCAACAACACCTTTCAGTTCGGATACCGGTAACACATCAGAAGCCAGATCAAGATATATCGGAACATAACCAAAATATTCCAATGGTGCGCTCAGTCGGGTGTGGGCGACAGAATCTTCCAATTTTCCGTGTACACGACTGTCGTACAACATCAACACACCACGAGGTTCAACTTCCATCAGCCCAACGCCAACATAATCCAGAGCCGGAGTTGATACCCAGGGGATAAAACCGTGCGAGGCGACTTTAGCGGCCACCTTTCGGGCTTCGCTACGGCGAGAGGGAGGCAAGTACTCAATGGAGATAATATCCAGAGAATGTTTTTTCTGCGCTGTTTTCAATTGCGCCATCAACCACTCTCGGTCATTCGAGTTAACCGCTACATACTCGGCGGCTGCGTTGTCCCATGATGCGTAAAGCGACTCGGCGGCGACCGCGTCAAGAAACTGTGCGCCTTGCTCGAGGATTTCAAACCCTCGGTTGGCGATTAAACGCAGATCGGGGTGTCGTTTGTTAACTGCGCGCAGAAACTCAACCATCGCGGCCTGCTGCCATGCCTTTTGCTCGGGTGTTTTCGCATACAGGTGATAGCTATCCATCGTATCCAGGAACAATCCCTGATAGCCTGCCGCTTTAAGGTTATCTATTCTCTGGAGTAAAAAGGCAATCCAGCCAGGGTTTGAAAGATCCAGCACCTTGCTGTTCCAGATGGTGTTCTCACCCAGAATCCAGTCGCGATTTATTTGCGATGCATAGGCCCGGTGTGGCCCGACTTCTCCAACACTGAGGTAGGCATAGGGCACAGCGTCATTTTTGGTCAGCGCAGCCAACTCATCGGCAGTGATGTTATCGGGTTCGAGAATCAGTCGGTCAAAGTTTGATAACACATCAACCGGTGGCCTGGCTCCATAGTAAATGGCCACGCCACGTCCAGCCATTACTTGCCCTTTCAGATTGACCGGGGAAAGACGGGCAGCACCTCCGACCTCTACGTTATCAGCAGCCAGAGCACTTGCCAACGACGGCACCGTTGACACCGGCGTGTGACTCGAAGCGCTTGTCGGCCTGTTACTGGAACGACTTAGCGGCAAATTGGCAATCAATCCGGCAATCGCTTTATTGGCAACAGCTGCAACACTGCTGCCCTTGCCGATGGCCAGCTTTTTCTCATTCCAGACTTGTTGGCCATTGGCAAGATCCATGACCGACAGCTGCAATCCAACCTTTGGATGCCGACCGGTTACGCTTCCATCACTCCAGCGGGTTAGTGTTCCGGAGACGGCATAGCGCTTACCCGCCCTGCGCGCACCGTCAACAGCTTTGTCGAGTGAGACCTCGGTAAAGCTCTCGACATCGCGGACTCCTCTGGATCTCAAATGCGTTTCGAGTAATGCTTCGGTATTATCGTTTGCCAGCTCATTATCAGAGTCATTCGCCAACGGCAGGATCGCCCACCCTGCATAACGTTCCAGTTTTTTGGTGTCGGAGGATGTTGAACTACAGGCAGCCAGTAACAAGGATGCGACCGTCACCAGCAATAAGAGAAGTGGGTTAAGTCGAATCATGTTGCAAGGTTCTCCCCGGGGTTAGCGACACTCACCGCCGGTTTCTCTTTTACCGGAACTTTCACAGTCTCGGTACGCTCACGCATGAAAGTACGGAATTCGATATTGTCCATTTCAACAGACAGTCGCCATATACCGATAAACGCGGTAATGGTCATGGACAGACCAAAGCCATACCCATAGTAGACCGGACCAAGCATGATGGTGATCCAGGTGAACAGGGTGTTGGTGACCAAAAGGGAAGCACATAACAGCAAGGCGTCTTTCAGGCGATCGAGATAGAAGGACACATTCAACACCGCGAGCATCAATACCTGCGCTGCTACACCAACCAGATCAACGTAGTACAGGTGGACATACTTTTCGGAGATACCAAGCCAACTGACAATCTGCGGCCCCAACAGATAAAGAACCAGTACGGTAATACCCTGTACGCGAATAATCTGGAATAAGCCTTCGCGCACTGCGACAACCATTTCATTACCCAGCTTTTCAATTTCCTGCAGGCTGGCGTTACCTCTGACCGCAGTGAAAAAACCTTCGTAGGCTTCAGCAAAGTCCGTCTCTATTCTCAACAGAAAAACGGCCATGCCTGGAATGATACTGAGATAAGCCAGAAAAATAGGTAAATCGTAAATCATCGATGTGCGTAACGGCCCGATGATCGCCTCGGATGTAGCTGGATAGAGCCAGAAAATCAGCTTGTCCATCCAGATACCGAGGTTGTAGAAAAAACCGATAAAAATAAGAATCGGAAATATCTGATCCCTTTTAAGAAAATCCAGGCGGACAATCTCGCCGACCGGATACTCAGGTATCACGACAGCCAGCATCAAAAACAACAGCAAGGCATGGCCTGCCAGAAAGCCCGCCAGCAATCCTGGCAGGCCCCAGGGCAATGCAAGAATCGACAATATGACGGTAGCTCCATATCCCACCGCAAACGAATACAAGATCAGCTTGAAGCGCTTCAGGCCGGCAACAAAAATAACCACTATCCAGACGTTGCTGAGAGTGACAAAATTGGCGATCATCAACAATTCATAGGCGAAGCTCTCGTGAAACAGAGTCAGTGCCAGCAAGAGACCAATAACACCGCTGACCACCGAGGTCAGGAATACAGCACCTAACAGATTGGAATTGACTATAATCTCCCGGCCTTCGTACAGCCGGTCAGCTATGTAACGGGTAAAGACCAATTGCAGCAAGCCCGTCAACACGAGTGAGGCTCCCATGATCCAGGTGATGGATGTGGTGAACTGCTTGATCTCCTGACCACTGACTTTTTGTGACAATGCGACGAGACCAATCAGCATTACGCCCAGAATCGATAGTACCCACGGCCCGGCGCTAATGAGTCCAGCAAAACCATAGGCCTTTAGCGAACCGGTAAACGAATCGCCATCAAGATATTTGCGCAGTTCAAAGCCAATTCCAGCCATTTTCTCAGGACGCCTTTTCCAATGAGGTTTCGCTATCCAGGTGACGGCGGTATATCTGCTCATAGCGACTGATCATGTCCTGATCATCGTAAAAGCGCTCCACTCGTTCAATGGCTGCCTTGCGTGCAGCCAGCCACTTGTCCTCGTTGCCAAGCAATTCCACAACAGCATCCGCAAACAACCCGGGATTGGCGATGGGTACAACAGCGCCAGCCGCACCAATGGCAACATCTTCCTCGGAAACGCCATAGACAAGCTCTGCACAGCTACCTACGTCCGTGGTCACAGCAGGAACGCCGGCGGCATAGCCCTCCAGGGTTACCAGCGGCTGTCCTTCGGATACCGAGGTCAATACGTTAAGACCCAGTTGCGGAAATATGTCAGAAGGTTTCTGAAACCCGAGAAACTTCACGGTGTCAACCAGATCCAGGCTCTCAACCAGAAGTTTGCATTCGTGTGTGTAGTCCGGATCTTCGTCCTGCGGACCAATTAACCAACCTTCTACGCCAGGGATTTTTTCTTTGACAATCCGCATCGCGCGGATAAAGTTCTTGATGTCCTTGATCGGAACAACACGTCCTATCAAGGCTACAACCTGCGGCACGCCGTCACCGTCCGGCCTTCTGGCAGAGCGAAGGCCTCTGACGTTAACGCCGTTTGGAATAATTTCCAGTTTGGATGAAGGACAACCATCTGCTATCTGCCGCAGTCGATTGCCGTTGTACAGGGTAAAAACCTGATCGGCCGACGCATAAGACATCCGACCCAATGACTTGAAAAAGCGTATCCACACCGCGCGCAGATAACTCATATCATCACTCAGCCCGACGCGAAAAGGATCGAGATCTTCCGGTATCCAATCTACCTGAGCCAGATCAAGCTCTCGCTCCTTGGTGTAGATACCGTGTTCCGAAATAAGGTATGGCTTGCCGGAGCGACTCTGCAACATCGCCCCGAGGAAACCCGAGTAGCCGGTCGAAACCGAGTGATACAAGTCCGCAGAGGGAGCGTTCTCGGCAATTTTACCCAGAGTGAACAGAGGGCCATGCATACTCAGCACAGTCCAGAAGAAATGGTTGAAATCAAGTCCCTCGGGTGCGTTAAGATATTTCTCACGCACGGTCTCCCATGACTCCTTGCTATGACGCAATTCCTTTTCGGTAATCGCTCCGTCACCACATAAAAGACTGGTAAATTTTGCTGTCACTTCCTTGTCGAGTGTGCCTTCTGAATCTGCCAGCACAGAGTGCATTTGACTGTTCAGGGTAAAATCCTTGCGAAATTTCTTGACCTTGCTGAAAAAGGATTGCTTGCTTTCAGCCGATTCTTCCTGCTCTAGCAGGTAGTGCAGCTCGAGGTGAACCACGTTGTCGGGAATGTCGTAGGCGGGCTCACTGTAGTCACCATCAAGCGCGCCCAGAAAAATGATCGAAAAGGTCAGTTCAGGCATCCCTTCGATAATTTGTTTTACCCAGGTTGACACACCCCCACGCACATAGGGGAACGTACCCTCCAGTAGCAGGCAAACATTGGCGTGAGCATCCGGATTGAAACGAGGTGATGTATTCACTTCCAATACTCAGCCACATGACACAAAGGGGGATACAACTTGAAAGCGTTATCCATCGAATCCAGAAGACGCGTGACCTCTTTGAAATCCCGCTTGCCGTAAGCCGCTTCTGCAAGATAGGGGATAATTTTTTCTTTCGGCATACCAAGCGATATCGATTTTTTGAATGCTATCGACGCTCTGTCTGGATTTCCCTGCATCAGCGATACGCGACCGAGGGTGAAGTGGGCATTGCGATTTTCCGGCATGATGCCAACCGCCTTGATCGCAGCCGCTTCAGATTTGTCGAGCAATTGCTTTCGCGCCACCGGCTCGTCTTTTTCCAGCGTAAGCAATTCCCAGTAGTTACTGGCGATCTGCAACCAGGTATTGGATTTTTCCTCGTCTTGCATCTTCGACGCACTGTTTTCCAGGCGTTGAATCTCACGATTTAGGTGCGTGACTTTACGGTCCAGCGTTTGATAAGCGGTCAACCGGATCTTTTCATCCGAATGTTGTACAGCCTTCTTCAGTACGCCAACCGACAGCGATGCACGGATATTGGTCGTGGCCAAAACCTTGCGATAGAGTTCGGCATTGTCCACCGAATACATCAATTGCTCCAGAAATCCACGGCTGTCGTAATTGCCTTGCTGACGACCCACCGGCGTTGTAAACGGCAAAGCCGCATTGTTGGTAAACTGCCAGTAAACATCTTCTCTATGCCGGGTGCCTGAATAGTGCATGCCAAGCCCCAGAGACAAAGTGATTCCAAGCAAGCCTACAAACGGCAGCAGCACTGACAAACATCCGCAGAGCACGAATACGCCCAGCAGTCGGTTACGAACCGATTCTGTCGGAAACATCTTCAAGGAAATAACAGCAACCGCAGCGGACGCCACCAGACTACTGAGAACATGAACTGCCAGCCACACCCAGACAGAACTGAGCATTGACTGGCTGACAGCGATATTGTCGGTAACCAGAGCGGAAAAAAGTACACCCTGTACGACCAGCAACAGTACAAAAACGAGACTGGCTATGAGGCTAAGCAACACTTTCGATACCTGTGTTGTCATCACTTTGTGCAGGCCCTGCCTGCTGCGATGATGCCTTTGCCTTCGCCTGACCACTTGACTGTATAAATTCTATGCAACTCGTTCGACTGTCAGATCGGCTGATTTGTTTGGTCCGCGTACTCTCCAGGGCTGCCGATAACTCAATATCAAATTTTTCCAGCACTGACTGACTGAGCCGATTGAGATAAGCTTCACACTGCTGCTCTTCGATCAGTGGCAACAGGATGACAACAGTGAAGTTTCCATCGAGTGGCTTTGGTATCCACGAAGCATCAAGACTTCTGATATTGGAGCCAATGTACTGCGCGACTGCCTTTTCCTGATCGAAACGCTTCAATCGCAGGCAAAGCAGTGAAGATTGCACGCTGTTGGTTCGGGCAAATCGCAAGGCTGTATCAAGTTCAGCAAGAAACCAGGCTGTTCTGGAATTCCCCATTCCTTTGGAACGGGTCAACATATCCCCAACGTAACCACCCAATAGAGACAGAATATTCAGGTTTTCCTGCTGAAAAGCCATGAAATGCATATCCTTGATCGCCAGTACCCCATGCAAATGATTCTGGGAATCAGCGATTGGAACTACTGCAAGCAAACTGGATGAATGCTGATCATTGGCAATGGACTGCAGCTTCACGCTAACCAGTTTCCGTTCCTTGATGGCCAGATTCAACAGCGGATCAAACACTGACAATTCACCCATATCACCGTGCACGGCAATAGGTTTTGCATCGGGTAGCTTGGATGACTTCATTGCATACAAACCCGCCACCTGAACCGAACAAAACTGCGAAAATATTGCCATCAGTTCGGTACCAGCCATAATGCCATCCGGAGTTGACGACAACACCGGTTTGAGTTGTTGCAATGCCTGCCGCAAGCTGAGTCGCTGACCAGCCATAAACTCTTCAAGCTGACCATGAGACACTTTCAGAACATGATAATCTTTGGAAAATTCGGTTAATCGGTGGCGCAGGTACTGATTCTCGGCATCGGACTGCCCACTGCGTTTACGCCAATGTGTTGATGAGTCACCAACAATCAGGCTTAGTATCAGAGTACCCACAGCCAGTGCTATAACCGTTGCGAGCTGCCCGGGATAAAAACCCTGAAACAGGAAA
>CALFCE010000087.1 GCA_937951215.1 uncultured Granulosicoccaceae bacterium | reverse complement strand
ACGTGGTGGCCTTGAACGCAGCGGCCAATACCCGCACTGCCAGCAGTTTCTTTTTGCCATTGTACCGGGTGCAACATGCTCTGAAGCGCTTGCAGCAGGACCTGCCCATCACCCGAGGTAGCTTGCAGACCCTGTTCTCCCATAAGCCGTATCGTTCTTTGACAAGATTGGGTTTACCCGAGTCGCTGGAGAATGAGGTGCGCGCGCTGGACGAGTCCAATACCGGTATGTTGACTGTTTCGCAGGTATTGCCGGAAGGGGTGGCCGATGGCAAGTTGGAAGAAGGAGATATTCTTTACTCGATTAACAGTCAGATCATCGCCAACTATGTGCAGCTTGAATCCTTGCTGGATGAATCCATTGGCCAATCACTGCAGCTGCAAGTAGTCCGTCAGGGCAAGCTGCTGGAACTGACATCTGAAGTAGCTGATTTGCACGCGATCATGCCCGACAGTTTCCTTGAAGTTGGCGACACGATTTTTCAGAACATGTCGATTCAGCACTCGAGGGCAATGAACCTTCCGCAGTCGGGGGTTGTGGTGATGAACCCGGGTTTCTTTCTGACCAGCGCCGGTATTCCACAAAGCTCGATCATTACTGAAATTGACGGTATCGCTGTTACCGATATTGATGATGTCAGAAAAGTGCTGTCGGCCAAACGCACATCCAAAAAACTGGTGGCGCGCTTTATCGTTCCCGGGCGCGAGTTTACCTCCTCGCTGGCACAGTTCGAGATCAACAACCGCTGGTTCCAGCATCGTCAGTGTCAGCGTCGTGATGACCAACGGTTCTGGGACTGTCAGCCAGTCAGTCTGCCGGACGTTGAGGAGCAAGTGATTGCCGGCACTGAACCGGTGCCCGGTTTCAAAGATCCTCTGTTGAACCGGGTTGCACCGGCAATGGTCCGGGTTGATTTCCATATCCCGTATTCAGCCGATAACGTCTATGCGCACCACTTTACCGGCATCGGGCTGGTACTGGACAGTGAGCGAGGCCTGGTGGTGGTGGATCGCAATACCGTGCCAATCGGTCTTGGAGATGCACAGCTAACCTTTTTTGGCTCTTTGTTGCTGGATGCCGAAGTTGTATTTTTGCATCCGGCGCACAACATAGCCTTATTGAAATATGATCCGCAACGGCTGCAAGGGGCAGAATTTCCGCCGTTGAATCTTACCGAGCAAAACGGTGACCTTCCGGATGAACTGTATATGGTTGGCTATCGTGCAGACGGCACCTTTCGCAAACATGCAGTTGATGACAGCAGTCGCCTGACTGCCGGCTTTGAGTCACCGTCCCTACCACGTTTTCAGCAATCGGTAGTTGATGTGTTCGGGATAGCGAACATGCCACCGTCACTCGGCGGGCCTCTGGTCGATGCCAGTGGTGATGTCCACGCGCTGTGGATGAGTTTTGCCTACCAGGATAATCAGGAAATCAAACAACAAGAGTGGGCGATGCCCGCACGCATCGTCAGAGAGGCTCTTCGCCTCTATCAGTCCGGACAGGATTTTTTGTCGTTGGATGTAACGCTGGATTACCGGCCTTTGGCACTTGCTCGTCAGCTGGGTATGCCTGATCACTGGTTGGAAAAATTTCTGGCTTTGCCGGCAGCCTCACGACGGGTGCTTTACGTACAGCAATTGGTGCCCGAGACCGACGCCGCAGCAAAGCTGCGGGTGGGCGATATCCTGCTGGCCATTGATGGTGAGCTGGTTACCGATTTGTTTGAGGTTGAAAAGCGTGCACAAAATCCTGAGGTGAGAATTACCATCTTGCGTGATGGAGAGGTCAGTAATGTCCGCTTGCAACCCTCACGAGTCTCCGCACTGGGAACTCAAAGACTGGTCAACTGGGCGGGAGCAACGTTTCAGGAACCGCATCGGGATATCGCTTTGTATAAAGGTGTGAAACCCGCAGGTGTTTATATCAGCGATACTGATCAGGGGTCGCCGGCCTTGTGGGACCGACTCTATCGCAATCGATTCGTGACGGCTGTTGATGGTGTCGCGGTCAGTAATCTGGATGAATTTCTGGAACAGGTTAACAAGAAACAGCAGGACGAAATTACGCGCCTGTCGCTGTTAACCATGGGCGGCAGAAAAGGTATCGTCAGTGTGCAGCCTGAATACACCTTTTGGCCAACCTTCGAAATTCGCCGTACCCAGTCTGGTTGGGAGCGGGTAAACTATGGGTATGACCAGTGACCGCTGCGACAATCAGGGAATGCCCAAGGTTAAACCATCCAAGGTTCAATCATCTGAAGTTCAGCCATCTGAAGTTCAACCATCAGAAATTCAGCCACTAGACTACGACATCGTTATTGTCGGTGGCGGCATGGTTGGCAGCATGCTCGCGGCTGCCTTGGCCACCCAATGTGGAGCGCGTCTGCGCGTGGCCATTCTCGAGTCAGCCCAACCATCACCCTTAACAGCTGAGGATCCCTACGATCTGCGTGTGTCGGCCCTCAGCATAGCGTCCGAAAACATGCTCAAAGCGGTGGGCGCCTGGCCAGGCATTGTTGCACGCCGGTTCGCGCCGTTTAGATTTATGCAAGTGTGGGACGGTGAGCAGGGTGGCAACACCATGTTTGACAGTACCGAGCTTGGTTATCCGCATTTAGGCTGTATTGTGGAAAATCGGGTCATTCAGCTCGCATTGCATGAGCGCTTAAGTGAGTTTGACAGTGTCGATATCCTCTGTCCCGAGAAGTTGCTGGCCGCAGATGTTCTGCCGAAAAGAGTGGAAGTCAGACTCGAATCGGGCAAGCATCTGTCGACAGGTTGTCTGATTGGCGCTGACGGAGCAAGATCCAGAGTGCGCGAACTCGCTGCCATCGGTGTTGAGAGCAGTCAGTATCCGCAGAAAGCTCTGGTTGCCACGGTGCAAACATCGTTGCCGCAGCAAGACATCACTTGGCAGCGTTTTTTACCGACAGGCCCACAAGCGCTTCTGCCACTGGCCGGTCATCGTGCATCGATGGTTTGGTATCACAGTGAAGAGGAGGTGGATCGGCTTCAGTCGTTGCCGGAAACCGAATTTCTGCGTTTGATGGAAGCCGAGTTTCCAGAGCAAATGGGGTCCCTCGATGCACTTCTGGGTCGCGGCAGTTTCCCCTTGTTTAAATCCCATGCAACACACTATGTGAAGGAACGTATTGCGTTAATCGGTGATGCCGCACACACGGTCCATCCCTTGGCCGGGCAGGGGGTCAACCTGGGTCTGCTGGATGCTGCCGTATTGGCAGAAGTGGTATCGGATGTGGTATTGCAAAAGTCCTCCAATACAAGATCGGAGAGTATTGGAGAAATCATTGGTCGACGCCATCATCTGCGCCGTTACGAGCGATGGCGGCGCACCGACAATGCTTTGATGATTCAGGTACTCGATGGTTTCTATGAGGTTTTCAAGCCGAGGCCCCGGCCGCTCCGTGTTGTCAGAAGCATGGCTCTGGACTTTGTAAACAGACTATCACCGGCCCGGGGTGCGCTGATGCAGTATGCTATGGGTGTGAGTGGTGATTTGCCCAGGCTCGCGATATCAAGTTCGCGAACACCGGGCGATGAATATGGTGTGAAAGAGTTTGTCTGAATCGATGAGTGATTCCCCTGAAATAGCGTGCGATCGTCTGCTGCAAAATACCTTGAGTTTGCAACTGGCCACAGTGGGAGAAAACGGCTTCCCGCATTGTGGCTACACACCGTTTGTTGTTGACGAGGTAGCACACGACGAAGCATCGACAGCAAGCCGGCAGTTTTTTATTTTTGTCAGTGAGCTGGCGTTGCATACTCGGGATCTGCAAAACGATCCCAGAGCTTCTATCATGATCATTGAAGACGAAGCCGCCAGCAAGCAGATCTTCGCTCGAACTCGCCTTTACTACGAGTGTGAGGCTCTGATAGTACCGCCAGATGATTCCCGCTACAGCCCGCTGCTTGATGACTATCAAGAGCGACACGGCAAGATGGTTGGCTTGTTGCGCGAACTGCCGGATTTCAAACTGTTCCGTCTGATCCCGCAGCAAGGTCAGTTTGTGATGGGATTCGGCAAGGCCTTCAAGCTCTGCGGGCCAGGCTTACGTGAATTTGAACACAGCCGGCGGGCATAAACTGCACCCGATCGCCTGGCTGTCAGGAACTCGAGTGAGCTTGCAGCCTGGTAGGCTGGCATGGCTGCTGCAGATAGAGGTGTTACTACCCGATACCCGTGAAAAAGTATCATGTCAGATCTAGCTATCATTAAAAATAACGGCTTGCGCTCAGAGTTTTTACGTGCGCTGGATCTGATTGTGCAAACTCAGTTGACGATGTTTCTGGATCGTGCTGCTCCTACACGCACAGAGATGATCGATACACTGGCTATGCGTGTCACAGATGCTGATGCCCTGGACGATGAACAGCAACAAATTTCAATCATGCGTCAGCTGCTGACCGAATCCCTCGAAATCTTTAACGATCCTTTTGCAAACTACATTAACCCGGAACAATTGAAGCGCTACTACTCTCGTCGTGGTGGCAACCTATTGGGGGTGGGAATAAAGTTTCGCGCATTTAATGACAAGCACCCAGTGATTATCGGAGCATTGTCCGGCGGACCACTCGATGGAGTGGGAATCGTTCCGGGTGATACCATCCTGAGCATTGATGGGCTCGATCAAAAAGGCAAGTCCAGCAGCGAAGTGGGCACTGCCTTGAAAGGGGTGGAAGGCAGCACCGTTGAATTGGGCTTACGCCACAAGGACGGTCAGACCTACCAGCACACAGCCACTCGTTCACGCATCGCGCTACGCTATGCCAGGGCCGAGATGCTCGATACGAAAATGGGTTATGTCAAGATCAGCCGTTTTGGCGGCAAGACTCACGAGACAGTGGCGTCCCTGGTCGACGAGTTGATCGAGCAAGGTGCACAATCATTGATTCTTGATCTGCGCGATAATCCGGGTGGTTCTACACGTGCTGCCCGTGCCATCGTGTCACTGTTTACCGATGAAAACACCGTCTATTGCGAACAGTATAAAACCGGTGCGACACGAGAGTTGCCACGGCACGGAGAGAAAGTGACGGATATGCCATTGGCGCTGTTGATCAATGAGAAAAGTATGTCGTCCTCGGAAATTGTCGCCGGTGCCTTGCAGGATTTCAACAGGGCGACGCTGGTGGGTGCGCCGACCTATGGCAAAGGACTCATTCAAAAGGTATTCAATTTAAAAGCACCTTTAGGGGGTGCGATCAGAACCACGATA
>CALFCE010000086.1 GCA_937951215.1 uncultured Granulosicoccaceae bacterium | reverse complement strand
CCCCATCAAGGTTCCTTCCCGGGCAAGGCGTTTAAGTTCTACTGTGGCGGGTTCATCGTTATTGTCGCGGGGTTCGTGAGGCCCGCAAATCACCAGCCTTTGCAGTTGGTTTGCGGACGACAGTGTTCCTTCAACCTGCTGCTGCATACCGTTGTTGGCTATCGCCGGGCGATCAGAGCTGCCGTAGCAATGCCAGCTATAGAGCGTTTTTCCGCTGTAACGGTTTGCTGCGCGTAGTGGTTCAACAGCAGACACGAAAGGCAGCATTGCAAAAGTATCAGGAAGGTAAAAGCCAATTCGTTGTTCGGCTTCACCGTCGGGTACACCGTAGTGAGTTAATTTCATCAGGCTGGAACTCAGAGGTCCTCTCCGCCCTAGTATAACCGCTCTTGCCGGTATAGACCCGGCAAAGTTGGCTGTGGCTGTGACCTGCGTGGATGCTGGAATGTCTGCGGTCCCTCAGGGCAGGGCAGGCCGTAGATGGACGCTATATCGGGCAAAACGTATACTGGCGCTCTTTTCCTCTTCTCACGCCACCATGACAGCGTCACTTCGGCACGTTTGGGCCATTTTCCTTGTGTTTTTCGCCCAATCAGCGGTGCTGGGAAGCTGGATCCCCCGAATTCCTGATGTGAAAGACTCGCTCGGCATGAGCAGCTTTGTGCTCGGCCTGTGTTTGCTGGCCTTGTCTGCCGGCACATTGCTGGCCTTTTTTATAGCCGGTTCCACTATTGATAGATTTGGCCTGCGGCGGGTGTGTCAGTTTTCTGTCCCGGCCTGGGCATTGTTGTTTATATTGCCGGGATATGTGGACACGGCCGAAGCCCTGTTTGCGGTATTGGTCTTGTGTGGATTGGCTGTGGGGCATTGTGAAGTTGCCATGAACACCATGGCGGATGCCATTGAAAAGAATCGGCCTCGACGCATCATGTCTCGCTGTCATGGTTTCTGGAGCCTCGGATCCCTTTTTGGTGCACTGGCAGGGACTGCTTTTGCCCGGGCGGAGATTGACGTTTCGGTTCATTTTCTGACTGTGATGCCAGTGCTGGCTGTGCTCGGAATTGCGGCAGGCACTCTGTTACCGAGGCGGCGGGTGCTGGCTGATTTGGTCGGGCTTGCGTCAGATACAGGGGAGCCCAATCGCGTTTTGTTTCGGCTTCCCCGAAAATCGATTCTGTTGTTGTGCTTTATGCCGCTGGGTGTGATGTGCGTAGAAGGCGCGTTTATTGATTGGTCGGCGGTCTTTATGCGCGAAGTTCATGCAGCCAGTGCAGTTGTCATTGGAGTTACCTACAGTTTTTTTTCCTGTGTCATGGCATTGACCCGGCTGTTTGGTGATCGCATTGTGGAAGTCTATGGTGATTACAGCGTGACCCGTATTTCAGGTGCGGCCGCGACCCTCGGTATCGCGGTATTCGCGCTGTCGCAAACACCTGTCATGGCTTTTTTTGGAGCAGCGCTGGCAGGTCTCGGGGTAGCTATTGTCTATCCGCTCGCGATGACGGCAGCTGCAGCGAGGCCGGGTGAAACCAGTGACAATGTCGCCGCTGTTGCCCTGGTGGCCTTTACCGCCTTTCTGTTGGCACCGCCGTTGATTGGTTTTATCGCAGATCAGCTTGGCTTGCGTTTGGCCTTGTTGTTGTTGACGCCCATTGCCGCTGGTACCTGGTTTCTGGCTGGGGAGGTCAGGGTGGTCGACAAGTCTAATTGAGCGGAATCAATCTGGCTTGTTCAGGTAGCTCCGGGAAATCTTCCTTTTGTAAAGAATCCGAATACATAAAGGCTCTCCACCAGCGCCCCGGTACGGTTTCCAGTTCTTTGTTGTATCGATTGACTTTCTGAGAATAGTCGCGGCGCGCTGCCGAGATCAGCGTGGCCGATTTTTGCAGTTCCTCTTGCAGAGATTGAAGTTGTTCATCGGCGATGAACCAATCGCTGTCCTTGATCGACTCCATCATCGAATCCAGCGCTTCAGACAACGCGAGCTGATTGTCACGGAAGAGAGAAAACTCGGCTGTATCAGTCAGTGTTTGAGGCGATACATTCATTTGTATCACGCGGGCCTCGGCAATATTCAAGCGTTCGAATAGCACTTCACCCACCAGCGGTTGTTGCTGGAGTCGGTCGAGTAATTGCTGGACCAGATCAGAGCGTCTGGAATACTGGTTATGCACTTCCTGCCACGCACTGTTTACTGCCTGATCGAATGTCGGGATGTTGCTGATCCCACAGGCTGGTAATGCTGCCAGAAACACCAGCAGGTAATACAGTTTGCGCAAGCTTGTAGACATTCGTGCGGGAGTTTATTGGGTGGACAGATAATACCTGAACGCTGACGATTGTGGATACCTGCAGCGCCTGCCATTAAAGCAGATATTTATCCTGCCATTGCAAATAGTGTTGATGGACGTGTTCACAGTAGGATTCGCGACTGTCGAATTCAGCTGGGTCAAACGGCTCGTGGATGTGATAATTGGCTGTTTTGTTGGCAGCAAACAAAATTTCCAGAATCTTTCCAGGCAGGGTCTGCCCCTGCCATTCGAAGTCTTCCTGCGCTTCGTAATGTAAAAACACCGGAACAATAGGCACGCCAGTCTCTATGGATATGCCAAAGATCCCATACAAAAACTGATTGATCCGGCGCCCTTTGCAACCACCTTCGGGATAGATAGCTATGTTTTTCTTGTCGCGCAGTGCTTCGATAATTTCATTGCCTGCTGCGGCTCGCGAATTTTTGTCGCTGCGTTTGAGATAGATGGTTCCGGCAGCGGCAGAGATACGACCCACCAAAAACCAGTCGCGGACGCCAATTTTTGCGACCGAAAACGCCTTGAACAAGCTGGGCATGCCGATATCCTCAAACGCCGAGGGATGATTGGCGATCACAATATAGTGTTCTGGTAACTTGCCGGCATAGTGTTGATGAACCTTGAGTTCAACACCCATGGCCAGCACAAATACCCGTGTCCATAACAGGAACAACCTGTCATAGATGGTTCCGAAAAGCTCACGCGGTATAAAAGACAACACATACATCACTAGTGTCAGCACTGCCAATTCGAGCCAACACCACAGACGCAACAACACCTTGAATAGTCCAATTAACATAGGTTCATAGCCGGAATTCGAAGGGTAGGTATGGAGTGTAGTTGATCCGGGAGGCTTGCCTCCGGGCCTGAAGGGTGGTTATCACTGCTATTGCCCGTGGACAATTTAGCTGAAATGGCTGCTAACCCAGTCACAGGTATCGGACAGCAATGATTCGCGATGTTTCTTCAGCATAAACAGGTGATCGGCGTCAGGGTAGTAGCATGATGACACTGCTGACGCGTTAACCCATTCAGGGAAGGTGTCTTGAAACTGCTGGTGATAGTTATAGTAGTGAGAGGTGCCACCGGTGTAGGCAAAACGCATACTGACTGGCCGTTTTGCCAGCTGTCGTAATATCTGGCCGAATTCATCCTTGCTGATTCTGGTCAGCTCCGCATCGTCGACAATGGCGTGTGCCTGATCGGGTCTCTTCTCGTTCGGTGTCAGTGCCTGCTCACTGTTGGCCGGTTCTTTGAATCGATTGCGGTGGCGATTGGCTGCCGTGACTCTGACACGATTTGTTACGCGATTAAGTTTGCGATGCCAGTGAGCGATGCTGAACAGCCTTGTCCAAGTGTGGTTGATCAAGTGATACCAATAAAACTTTTTGTTTCGAAAGCCGATTCCATCCACAGCCAATAGCCCTATTACCCGCTCTTCTTCCCTGGCGATGTGCAAGGCATCGACCGCACCGGAACAGAAACCGATCAATACAAACCTGTTTACTCCGGTCGTTTGTTCCAAAAAATCCATCGCCAGCGCAGCATCTCTTTTTACAATGGCGCTATTGTCGAGGAATCCGGTATGAGACTGGCTGTCGCCGAGGCCGCTGAAATCAAATCGAAGTGTGTTGAATCCTCTTTTCGCAAGTGCCCTCGCCAATGTTGTGTTTATTCGATTGGGGCCGACGTGATGCAGAAATCCTGCGTTGTAAAAAATGATACCGGCTGAAGCCTTTTTAGCGGTAGCCGGTGGTCGCGATAGAACTCCAATCAAATTGCATTGTTTATCGAGTATATGAGCTTCGTCCAATTCAGAGTCCTGGCGTTCATACGTCGGTGTTGGATCAGGCTGACTTGTTTTCAGGGTGGCGCAAGGCCAATTGGTGCAAAGCCAAGGTTTCGAGAAACGAGTCACAAACCCCAATTCATGAGCCTGGTCATGATTATTTTTGTTCCAGACTCCGTTAATTGCGGCAAGGCCCGCACTCACTGATTGTCTTGTTCAGATTTGCGATGCCCGATTGGCAAACTACCAAGAAGCTACGGTACCATAGGATTCTACTACTCCGAAATCATATTGTATTGCCGGTACTTACTGACCTGTGTAATCGTGAAATCGCCCGAGTAACTGCCATTAACTTTAGGGATGGCGAATGATCGTTTTTGTATCAAAGTGGGCTCGTTTATTTTGCCAACGGTGCTTGCGTTTGCGGCCTGTGTTTATTGGGAAGAGCTTGGTGCTCGCACCGGTAGTAGCTGGGGACCATGGTTTTGGGTAATCCTGACTCTGCTGTCATGTTGCCGCTAAGCCTTGCCCAACACAAGATCTGGGTAGCTCAGCAAGCTGCTGCTGAAGCCCCGATTTACAATTTACTGGCATCCTATGAGATACACGGCCAGATCAATACAGCGAGGTTTGTCGAAGCCTGCGATCTGACTGTCGCTGATTCAGATATTCTCCAGACCATTTTTGTCGTTGGGAAAGACCACGAAGTCCGGCAAAAACGGGATCGATCAATTCAGTCTGACTGTCAGATCATTCAATGTTCCCCCGATGTATCAATAGAGCAGTACTCTCGTCAGCAGGGACTGCACCCGCTTGACCTGGCAAGGCGCTGTTTTCGGTTCAGTCTTTTTGTGTATCCGCTTGACAGAACTGTGTTTCATATTTCGATTCACCATTTGATCTCTGATGGCGGCTTGCTTTCGTTACTGTGGAACCAGATCACCCGACACTATTACTTTCTTGAACAGCAAGGGTCCATGCTGAAATCATCGGCGGGAATTATCCGGGATACCAGAGAGGATAGTGCTGGTGGTGTTGATGGTGATTTCAGTTGCAGGCCGGAACCGTTCATACCCTATGCAGAGCATGTGCTGCAGGAGCAGCGTTTTCTACAAAGCCCTGAACATCTGAAGTTGTTGGAGTATTGGGAGAACAGGTCTCTGCAATCGGCTCCCGTACTTGCCTGGTACCGAGCACCGGGTTTAATCGACTCCGTTGTCAACGACCCTCGGGAAGAATATAAAGTCACACGGTGCGAATGGAATCCGAATGCCGAGATATTAAGTCAGCTACAACGGGTTCGTATGGAAAGGGAATTTGCCGGTCGTAGTGACAACATGTCATTGTTCGTGGCCTTGGCAACTGTGATGCTGGTAACGGCTTATCGTATTGAAGGTAATTCTCGACAGAGATTGGGTTATCCCGCTCGTAGTCGCTCCAGCCGACAATTCAAGGATGCGCTGGGCTTGTTTATCAGTGAAGGATTCCTTGATCTGCAACTGACGCCAGATGATACCTTTGCAACTGTGGCCCTGCGTGTCGCAAAGAGTGTGACAGATGGTCTGGATCACTTGTCAACCAGCATCCAGAGCATAAGAATTAACAGAGCGTTTTCATCCAGCCTCAACATAATTCTGGCCACGGCTAATTCGTTTGGTGAGCTACCGGTGAGCGCAGCCACGCATAGCTGTGGCTATTCTGATGTTAATACCCAGTTTGACCTGCACGTAACCGATCTATCAGGCACAGGTGAATATTCTTTCAAGTTTGATTTTTCTGATCGCTATTTCAGTCCGCAAAATCAGCAGCGGTATATCCAACATTTCCAGTCGACAATTTCTGCGCTTGTGGATGATTGTCGACAGTCCATTGCCACGTTCCCGTTTCTTGCAAAAGCGGAGCAGAAGCAGCTGCTGTTGATGGCCGGAACAGACTCAGTTGATACGGATTCCGGCGCAAGTGTTTGCCAGCTCCTGCGCGCAACAACTGAATCTGAGACCGATAACAATGTAGTCAATCAGGAAGACAGGTCGGGGTTTTCAGTCATGGACATTGCTGCCTGCTTTGAACCAGGTACAGCCAATAAAGCCAAGGCTGGTTCACTGGGCAGACCTGTTGCAGGTATCAATGTCTTCATTGTAGACAAGAATTTTCAGCTTATGCCGCGTGGTGCAATTGGTGAATTGGCTCTGGCTGGCGTTGCTCTGCAATCAGGGTTTATTGATCCACCAGAGCCATGGCGAGAGAGGCTGTCAGAAAATCCGTTCGGCCAGGGCAAACTATTATTGTCGGGACACTTGGGTCGGCTGGATAGCAAGGGCTTGTTTGAACTTCATGGTTTAGCAGGGGAACTGCTGAGCGCAGATAACACTGCTGATGAAGTGGACGTAAGCAGTATTTACGTTGCGCAAAATGAAACCGAGTCCTTGCTGCAGTCGTTGTACAAGAAAGTTCTGTTGCGGGACCACATTGATTTAACCGCTGATTTTTTTGCCCTGGGAGGTAATTCGCTGCATGCCATGAAGCTGGTATCGGCTGCAAAGCTTGCGGGTATTGAGATCCAGCTTAAAGATATTCTCGCAGGGGTTGGTTTGCGGACATTGGCGAAGCAGCTTCAATCCAGCCCGACCAATGTATCGGCAGCGATCACACAGAAATCAATAGATCCGCAGTATCTGGATCCCACAACAACAGGTGCGGAGCTGCTCGCTGGGCCGGATTTGTTTTCTGCTGATTCCTGCACACAGCCGCACGACCGTTCTTTTCCAGACCTTGATTCGATCAACAACACCCGGCGAGATTACGATTTTACCAAAGATGTCGTTGATCGCATCCGGCAGCAGGCGAATGTACGACAAGATTTTTGTGCCGTCAGGTTTGAGCAAACAGAGCTCGGCTATCGCGAGTTGATGCTGCGCTGTGATCGGCTGGCTGCTTATCTGCAAGGGCAGGGAATCCAGGCGCGTATGGTGGTCGGCCTTTATCTGCCTCGCTCTGTCGATCTGTTGATCGGCATGATAGCGGTTATTCGTCTGGGCGCAGCTTATATACCTATAGACCCGGATTTTCCGCAGCAGCGGGTACATCATATATTTAATGATTCCGGAATGGACTGCCTTTTGACGCTGGGCTCCCAATCTCACTGGAAAGATATCTGGAGCGGCCCGGTTGTTTTACTGGATGTCGAGAGTTCGGAGATTGAATACACCACCCCCCTCACCGGGCCGGATGGCATAGCCACTGGCGTTCAAGCTGAAGACATGGCCTATATGATTTACACATCGGGTTCGACGGGAGCACCGAAAGGGGTAGGTGTTTCCAGACGTAACATGACCAATTTTCTGTGTTCCATGTTGGAAACACCCGGCATTAAAAGCACGGACGTTTTGCTTGCTGTCACCACCATATCATTTGATATTTCTGTTCTGGAGCTGTTTCTGCCGCTGCTGGCCGGTGCAACCGTTGATATTGCACCCAGGCAGCTGGTTCGGGACGCTATCGCACTAAAGGCTTATCTGCAGCAGGCGGACATTAGCGTGATGCAGGCAACGCCGACTACCTGGCGACTTTTGCTTATGGCTGGATGGAAAGGGCATCGTGATTTCAAATGTCTCGTCGGTGGAGAAGCCCTGGATACTCAATTAAGCCGCTCATTGATCCCTCGTTGTGGCGAGCTGTGGAACATGTATGGCCCAACTGAAACCACTGTCTGGTCCACTTGTGGGAAAGTAACCTCAGGTGATTCTGTTATTTCGATCGGTAGACCGATTGCGAATACCAGAATCTACATTGTCGATAAGGACGATCGCTTGTGTGCTGTTAACGAGCCCGGAGAGTTATGTATTGCCGGTGACGGCGTGAGTATGGGGTATCACAACCGGGGCAATCTTAACCGTTTGAAATTTGTTGATCTGCCGGATCTCGACTCTGGCGATGGATGCGTGTTCAGGACCGGTGACCTGGCGCGCTGGAATTCAGACCATTCGCTCGAATGTCTGGGACGCATCGACCGGCAGTTGAAATTGCATGGATATCGTATAGAACCTGCTGAAATTGAATCACGATTGCTCAGGCTACCCGATGTTTGTGCGGCAGTAGTTGAATTGAAAATGATTGGGCACTCAAAAGAGTTGATCGCCTATTTGATTGTGGAGGGCAAGCAGTCGAATACAGCGATTGATGAGCAAAAAACCCGGCTTTGCTTGTCCGAATATCTGCCTGAGTACATGTTGCCCACTCGATTTATGGTGATCCCTGAAGTACCGCTCTTACCCAATGGCAAAATCGACAGGGCGGCCTTGCCTGACCCAGTAGCCCCCCGGCTTGCAGAGTCTGCTCCGCTAGCAGACCCCGACAGAATTTCGAGTTTGCCGCTTGATAAGGGAACCAAGGCCGCTCATAAGAATAGTGTGGTACATGATGAGGCGGATCTCGCGCGAATCAAACAGTTATTGAAAAAATAGTGGTGGTTAAGCCTTCTGGACAATGGGAATTAGCCGTCATTTATTCCGGCTGAGTCCCATCAATAATCAACTGACGAAATACACAATGGCTTTGCGGGTATAGATAATTGGACGAAGAGGAAGACATCGAGTGTATCTATATTCCAACGGGTGCCCAGAAGGGAGTTTTGTATCAATCGTTGCTGTCTTCGGATAGTGCTGTTTATCAGACCCAGATACGGCTGGATGTGTGTGGAGATGTCTGTACGGAACTGATAGGCGAATCTTTGCAACAGGTTGTTGACCGTCATCAGAGTTTACGCGGGCTTGTACTCCATGATGGCCTTGACGAAGCTGCCATTGTGGTCAGGAAAAAGGTTAGCTTACCCTGTTCGATTGTTGACTGGCAGCATATTGAATCGCATCAGCAGGTCGTCAAACTGGATAACATGGCAGCACAACGGATGCTCACACCCTTGCAGTTGGATCAGGCACCGATGGCCAGGGTTGCTCTGGTGAAATTGGACGCTAATCGCGTTCATCTGATACTGGATATTCACCACATACTGTTCGATGGATGGTCCAATGTTATTTTTTTTCAAGACTTCGTTGCCTGCTACGATGGTTTATTGAAGGGCTATGAACCCGCCCTGCCTGTACCCGGACGCTTCAGTGACTACGCGCAATCTGCAGCATCGCTAGCAAAGAAGACAGCAGAAAAATTCTGGTCAGACATGTTGAGTGGCGTAGCTGGACCGACCCCATTGCCACTGAGTCGCCCCTCATCGGTTGGGGCGGTCGCCAATTCCAATTACCGTTCGGATCTGCCAGCAGACTTGTCTGAAAGGCTAAGTTCTGTGGCCACCGAATGTCGGGTGACTCTTAATACCCTCATAACCGCAGCCTGGGCGCTGAACCTGTTGTTATACAACGATGTCGATGAGGTTATTGTCGGCCTGGCCGTCAATGGCAGGTCAACGGCGCTGGATAGTCACAGTCATACCTTCGGCATGTTTGTTAATACCTTGCCGGCCAGGATTGGTAGCCCCGGCAATCAGCCTCTGGACGCATGGTTAGCCACTGTACAAAGTGTGTTGATTGGTGTTGCGGAACACGATACGACATCGCTGGCCGATGTACAGCGTTTTTGTGACTGGCCTTCCGGTGTACCGATGTTCGATGCACTGCTGGTGTTTCAGAGTTTTGATAAACCCCAGGCCTGCGCCGATCCGGCTATTGTCCTGGAACCGGTGGCGGTGCATGAAAATAGCCCGATGCCCCTGATCGTGGAAGTATTCGACAACAAGCTTATCTCCATCCTCGCAATGAGTATTGAAGAGCAGCTACCGGGTCATGCGGTCAGGCAATTGATTGAACACTTTGTGGACGTCCTTTCGATGTTCGCGCAGCCTTCATCGGCCGCTCAGCCGCTGAACCTCAAGCAGCTCCCTTTCCGTCAGCAGTCTCTTGAACTCAGCAGGGCGAGGCATACCGATAAATTTCCTGTTACAGGGAAATGGGGTGAGCATCACTCATTGATTGACCTGTTTTTCAATCAGGTCGACCTGACACCACATAAAGTTGCTATTGCTGGTCCAGATCGACAGGTGAGTTATCAACAGCTGGCAGAGGCCTGTGCGAACGTGGCTCGATGGTTTCATGAGCATCCAGTCCGCGCTGGCGATCGCATCGGTTTGTTGTTGTCTCGAAACACTGCCATGTATCCGGCACTACTGGCCATGATTCAACAAAAGGTGTTGTTCGTACCACTCGACACGCGCTGGCCTGGTGATCGCTTGCGGCAGATCAGTCGCGATGCAGGTCTTTTGTATGTGATCACCGACGAAGCCCATTTGCCG
Organism: uncultured Granulosicoccaceae bacterium; assembly: GCA_937951215.1. Lineage (GTDB taxonomy): Bacteria > Pseudomonadota > Gammaproteobacteria > Granulosicoccales > Granulosicoccaceae > CALFCE01. Next base: position 19,781 of record CALFCE010000086.1, on the reverse strand, counting down.
CAGGCCAAAGAACTGGGCACTCAGCACGTGTTATTGGAGTTCGGGGCGCTTCACCTGCCACTGGAGTCGAGTCAAGATGCGCCTGAACATTCAGCACCGCTGGCAACACGTAATGCTGTACCTGATGCTGTGTCCCAGGCTTTGTATCTGATGTATACCTCCGGGTCAACCGGTGTCCCTAAGGGAGTAGTGGGGTCAGAGCAAGCAACATTAAACCGCTTTCACTGGATGTGGGACACCTATCCGTTCCATGATGGGGAAGTCTGCCTGCAGAAAACGCCATTGTGCTTTGTTGATTCGGTGTGGGAGCTATTCGGTCCGCTGTTACAGGGTGTTCCGATTCATATTGTGCCGGATGATATCCGGGACAGTGCTTCCAGCCTGGCTGATTACATCTGCGAGGTAGGTGCTACACGTCTTGTTCTGGTGCCCAGTCTGCTGACTCTGCTGTTAGAGGAGGTTGCCGACGCGGGCACAAAGTTAGCTTCCTTGCGCTTTTGTACGGTGAGTGGTGAGGAACTATCTGCGACTTTAGCCAGCCGGTTCAAACAGCTATTGCCCGATTGCCGCTTGTTGAATTTATATGGCTCAACTGAAGTCAGTGGTGATGTTACCTGCTTTGATTTTTCGACCGACCAGATGACGGAAAGGGTATCGGTGGGACAGGCGATATCGGGTTGTTGTGTCTATATTCTCGATCGCAATTTGTTGCCGCTGCCCGTTGGGGCTATTGGTGAGGTGTGTGTGGGTGGTGCAGGAGTCGCGCTGGGATATCACAGCGGCGGCGGTTCTGTCGCTGGCGATTTATCAGAAAACTTTTGTTCTGATCCGTTCGCATCGGGGCAACTCTTCAAAACAGGAGACCTTGGATACATCGATACTGAAGGTTATGTTTTTTTACAGGGACGCAATGATGACTCCGGAAAAATAGCAGGCCAGAAAATAAGCACGGTAGAGATCAGCGGAGCGCTGGAAACTTTTGCAGGAGTACAAATTGCATTTGCGCTGGTAGTTGAAAACAAGCTCCATGCCTGGTACGTCAGCAAGGACAACGGTGTTGTTTGTCTACCTTCTTTGATGCAACACTTACGCGCGCAGCTACCACCCTATATGGTCCCACACCGCCTTTCGCAGGTGCACCATCTACCCCGTTTGGCAACCGGCAAGATCGATATCAAGGCACTGCCGCTGGTAGCGGAGCCTGAGCTTGCCGATGCGGTTCCGGCAATTATGGATCCGATTCAAACCCGTCTGGCAAAAATATGGGCGGAGGTGCTCGATGGACGCATGCCCGGGGTTCACGATCATTTTCTGGAAAGTGGTGGCAGCTCATTTGATGCAATGCGCTTTAATGCCAAGGTGCATAAGGAATTCGGCCAATCTATCCCTCAGCGCATGTTTCTGATCGCTGATTTTGAGCAGTTGGCAAATTCGCTGAGTGATAAAAAGGAGACACTGGATGAGCTGCCTCGCGGGGACATGGTGCAGGGTCTGCCTGTTCTGTTTCCCTCCGGTGATGAAGTTTTATATGGCGTTTTCCATCAACCCGTTCAGCAGTCCGGAGATGTTGCGGTCCTCTTGTGTTCTTCTCTGGCTCATGAATATATGAAGGTACACAGAACTTACCGGTCTCTGGCTGAAAAGCTGGCTCGACAAGGCTACAGTGTTCTGAGGTTTGACTACAGTGGCTTTGGCAATTCAAGCAATGAAACGGAAAACTGTTCAGTTAACCAGTGGTTGCTGGACGTAAGGTCGGCTGCCGATGAACTGCTTGACCGAAGCGGCTGCAAGTCAGTTTGCCTGGTTGGTGCAAGGATGGGGGCCCTTCTGATGCTGGCGGCTGATGTCCGTGCGAAAAGTCGAGTGGTTGCCTGGGACCCTGTATTCAGTGGGGCTGCATTCACGGCTCACCTCGATGCACTGCATGACTATGCAATGTCCGATCTCGATCGTTTCCGAACAAAGCAGCGTGATGCCGATCCCTGGGAAAGATTCGGCTATCAGTTTTCTGAACGACTCTGGTCTGAACTGCAGGGGCTGGAAATTGATAATCCTGAATTGGCCGACCCCGATGAATTTCATGTCCTGCGTTCCGAGTCTACGCGTGTCTCCGATGAAGCTGCACCAGCCGCATTTTCGCTGGCCAATGCATCTCTGCCAGATCCTGTTACCACACCGTCTGCCAGATCATATTGGTCTGATTTTGCATCAGCCCAGTTCATCATCATTGATCCTGCACAGGAAGATCAGTTATTGCAGCTGATTTGTGCACCATGACAGATTTAAAAGCCGGGAGTGCTGGAACGGAATTCTGGTCACCCAAATTCAACACAGAAAAACGCCTCGATGGATCGATAATATTCGAACATGCCAGTCCCATCGCACAACCGGATATAACGCTGCTTGAGCGCTTGGGCTATTGGGTTGAGCGCACACCTGACGCACATTTGATCGCAGAGCGTGATGAGTCTGATCAGTGGCAGTACTGTAGTTTCCAGCAGTTTTACCAACGCTGCACAGCCTTGGCGCAGCGTTTATTGGCTGCAGCACCATTACCGCTGGCCCCGATAGTTATTCTTGCTCCTAACAGTATCGATAATGCTGTGGTGGCGTTTGCAGCAAAGATGGCCGGCATCCCCTACGCTCCCGTCTCGGCTGCCTATGCGATGCTGTCTCATGATTACACAAGATTGAAATCAATTTCCGATCTGTTGCGTCCGTGGTGTATTTACACACCGGATGCCAGAAGTTACGAGCAGGCGGTTCATGCCATGGGACTGGAAGAATCAGTGTGGCTGGTGTCTGACAAGCAGGGGATGGGAGGCGCTCAACTGCTGTCTGATTTTATTGCGGCAGGTTCCAATGACCCCGCTGCTATCAATCCTGATGCAAATAATGGTGGCATCGATAACACGGTTGATAGCGCTGCAGAACCGGTTGGTTTTTCCCCGCCACCCCTTACGCCCGACACTGTCGTGAAGTATTTGTTCACGTCCGGTTCCACCGGCACTCCCAAAGCGGTCGTTAATACGCATCGTATGATTGTGTCGAACCAGGTGATGGTGGGTGATTGTTATCGTTTTATAACCAGAGAGCCCCCGGTTATTGTCGATTGGGCACCGTGGAGTCACACTGGAAGCGGCAACCTGCATTTCAATCTGGCACTTTACAATGGAGGCTGCTATTACATTGACGGCGGAAGTCCTACTCCTGAAGGAATGCAAACCACTATACGGAATCTGACCGAAGTGTCTCCGACATGGTACTTCAGCGTGCCGCTCGGCTACATGAGATTGGCAGAGGAGATGCGCGTTAACGAGGCGCTTCGCCACAATTTTTTCAAGCGCCTGGATATGTTTTTGTATGCTGGCGCACCGATTGACGACGCCACTTATACCGAATTGATGGATCAGGGTTACAAGACTACCGGCCGATCTATTCCCTTTTTATCCAGTCTGGGCTCCACCGAAACGGGGCCGGCGGCCTTTATGGGAAGCTCGGAGCATACCGGGGCCGGCAATGTGGGGGTTCCCCTGTCTGGGGTACAGGTAAAGTTAGTGCCGCTGGATGAAGGTTTTGAAGCTCGCGTAAAAAGCCCGTCGCTAACACCCGGTTACTATAATGATGCTGTCGCTACCAACGCTATGTTCGATAGTGAGGGCTATTATCGATTGGGAGATGCAGTGTCTGCGCTTGACGAGAACGATCTTGCGCGTGGTTTCAAGTTTATTGGCCGACTATCGGAAAACTTCAAACTGGCCACGGGAACCTGGGTCATGGTCAATCCACTGCGGCTGGCGATGCTCACGGCGTTTGAAGGTCTGCTGGCCGATGTGGTAGTGGTCGGTGAAGGGCGCTCTGTCATCTCGGCGCTGGGTTTTCCGCATAAGGACTTTGCCGAGGCAGTCGGTGAGACAGTTAACAATTCCGAAGATGAAACTGTTGTTTCGTTACAACCTGACTATCGACATAAATTGCAACAGGCACTGGATCAATTTGCCGCTCAGGCGACCGGTACCTCGAACAGAGTGACCAAGCTTCTGCTTTTACGTGAACCTGCTGATTTTGACAAAGGGGAATCGACACACAAGGGGAGCATTAATCAGCGTGCCATTATACAATTGCGCAGTGCCGATGTGGCCCGGCTTGACCGTAATTCGCCGGATGTGTTGCTGACACCGTTTGCAGAAGTCACCCGGTAGTCTTGAACCTCCCGATCTTGAATGATCACTAACCCTCCAGATACCTGACGCGTACCTGTCCGGTTTTCTACAATCAGGGTTGGTGTAACCGATTCCGAAAACTGGTATCCCATGCTCAGGTTAACGAATGTCGCCTGCAGGCGAGACAAGACATTGCTTTTTTCCGGTGCGGATGAATTTTTCACGCGATCGCAAAAAACCGGGGTAACCGGAGCCAATGGATGCGGTAAATCCAGTCTCTTCGGGATGATTCTCGGTCACATCGATACCGATGAAGGTGAGATCGAGATTCAGGCAGACAGCGTGATAGCCCATGTTGCGCAGGAAACCCCCAGAACTGAAAAAAGTGCGCTTGACTACGTTATCGACGGAGATACCCGACTGCGTGCCCTGGAGCGCCAGCTGGAAAAGGCGCAAGCAGAGGCTGAGCAAAGCGACGGCATGCTGCAGGCGAACCTGTTAGCTGATTTTGAAGCCCAAGGCGGTTACACAGCCAAGGCTCGGGCTGGCAGTTTGCTGTACGGGCTCGGATTTGGCGGTGACGAACACCACCAGCCACTGCAGTCTTTTTCCGGAGGCTGGGTGATGCGCCTTAATCTGGCTCAGGCCCTGATGTGTCCGAGCGACATACTGCTTCTGGACGAACCCACCAACCACTTGGATCTGGACGCTGTGCTGTGGCTTGAGAGCTGGCTAAAACGCTACCAGGGTATGTTGTTGCTGATATCTCATGACCGGGAGTTTCTGGATCGCACTGTCAACAGCATCGTTCATATAGAGCAGGGTAGCTTGACGCGCTATACCGGTAACTATTCCGAATTTGAAACCAGACGCGCAGAGCGTCTTGCCGGGCAGCAAGCTCTCTACACCCGTCAGCAACGTGAGGTGCAGCAAATCCAGCGGTTTGTCGATCGATTTCGGGCCAAGGCGACTAAAGCCCGGCAAGCCCAAAGCCGGGTAAAAATGCTGGAGCGGATGACCTTGATAGCACCTGCTCACGTTGATTCCCAGTTCAGCTTTTCCTTTGCTGCACCAGATCATCAACCGGATCCTTTGGTGGTTCTGGATAAGATTGATGCCGGCTATGCCGGCCACACCGTATTGAAGCAATGCAATTTCACCTTGCGTGTCGGGGATCGAATTGCGCTTCTGGGAATGAACGGAGCGGGTAAATCCACCTTGATAAAAACTCTGGTGGGTGACTTGCCGGTGTTGGCAGGACAACGCACCGGCAGCAATACCTTGAAGATCGGGTATTTTGCCCAGCATCAGGTAGATCAACTTGATTATTCCCATACAGCTCTTGATCACCTTTTGCAGCATGACAGCTCAGTGGGTGAAGCTGCGGCACGATCCATTCTCGGCGGGTTCGGTTTTGGTGGTGATGCGGCACTGCAAAAAGTCGAAACCATGTCTGGTGGCGAAAAGGCGCGTCTGGCATTGGCATTGATCGTCCATTCTCGACCTAACCTCCTGCTGCTTGATGAGCCAACCAATCACCTTGATCTGGAAATGCGGCATGCGCTGGGTGTTGCGCTGCAGTCTTTTGAAGGAGCATTGATCGTGGTATCGCATGATCGCTATGTGCTGCAGTCGGTGGCAGACGAACTCTGGCTGGTGGCCGATGGCAGAGTCAAGCCATTTGAAGAAGATCTGGATGGTTACGCGCGTTGGTTGTCCGCGCAACGGCAGGGCACCGTTAGTGAAGACAACACGACCACCGCTGGACAATTATCAGCTCAGACCCTGGAAAGTACGGACGGCGGCAGTGAGCGCAGTTTATCGGCTGTCGAACGAAAAGAGCAAAAACGTTTGCAGGCTGAGCAGCGAAAACAGCTGCAACCATTACGCCGCAAAATCACCGAGCTGGAACGCAAGTTGGACACTATCAAAGCGGAGTTGGCCGGTGTAGAAGAAAAACTTGGCGATAATCAGCTATATACTAATGAAGGCAAGAGTGAGCTCGAGTCTCTGTTGTTACAGCAGGCGGATCTGAAGAAAAGCGAATCCGCAACCGAAGATGCCTGGTTTACGGCATCTGAGCAATTGCAGGATGCGGGTGGCTGAATGCCTGGCAGGTCGATCGGTTCGCTTCTTCACGCTGCAGGGCGCTTTCCGGGTCACGAATCAATTCACTTGTCATTTTTTTGCCAGATTATCTGCCCGCTTGTTTGGGCAACCTTATGCTCGAGGATTACCCATGACTGCAAGACCTTCTGTAAAAGCTGCCCCCATTGATGACCGACAGCCAATCACGTTACTTTCTACTGGAAGGATCAGGTCTGGCCTGGCAATGACCTTGGCAATGGGATTCGGGGTGCAGTTGCTGGGCTTGAGTAGCCCCAGCGCAGCAGATTCTCTGAATACACTGGATCAACTCACTCAAGGCCAGTTCAAGTCTCTCGCGGAAAACCTCGGGGCTGCCACACACTACAAGAGCCTCTCCCCGGCAGAACCGTTGGGGTTGATCGGCTTCGATGTCGCCGTCGAGTTGTCAGCAACCGATATTGATGAAGATGCCGTATTTGATGCTGCCAGTAGCGGAGACTTTGACCCTGATCAGCTATTGATGGCGCGTTTGCATGTGCATAAGGGTTTGCCTTTCGGGCTGGACATCGGTGCGTCGTACGGTACCACTTTGGATACTGACTTTACTGTCTTTGGAGCTGAACTACGCTACGCCATCCTGGAAGGCAGCACAATCACTCCGGCGCTTGCCCTGCGCGGCACCTATAGTCAGGTGTCGGGCGATGACGCACTGGACATGCAAAATGCCGGACTTGAGCTTTCCGTGTCAAAGGGATTTCTTATGCTGACACCCTATGCTGGCGTTGGTATTGTCAGAACCATCGCCGAAGCCGACGATGCGGCCAACCTGTCGAAAGAAACAGTTGATCAGACGAAACTTTATGCCGGTGTGAATGTGAATCTGGGATTTAACTTCGGAGTAGAGGCGGATCAGACCGGCGATCACACGACGTATAGTGTCAAAGCCGGTTTGCGGTTCTGATCATTGCAAAAAAATCGATCAGAAGCAGATCTATCCAATAAAGACCCATCCGCGGACGGTCCGCCTGCTACTGATTCATCCGGGACTAAAAAAACGGTCCCGGAAAAAACAAAGCCCGAAATTACAAAGAAGGAAAATACAAAGCGGGAAAATACAAAGCGGGAATCAGCGGGACAACAACTAACGGGAAAGGGTACAGGCCCGCTGCAGGTAGCCATCAGTGTTTTGGCTGCGGGCTTTGGTGTCCAGTCCTCGAAAAACCGAAAGCGCGATTTCGAACAGGGGCGCTTGCCTCACTTTATTATTGGCGGCATTATCGGCACGATACTGTTTGTTACCGCCATTGTTATTGCCGTTAGGGTATTGTTGGCAACGTCGACTTAGTGGCTCGACCCAGAGTCTCTACCCAGTCGCTGCAATCTGCCCACCGGTTTCCATCCAGGCGCCAAACCCGCTGGCCTCAGAGACCCGCTGGCCTTCAAGACTTAAAGACCGGCGATTTTATCGCGCTGAGACATCATTTTTTCACGAGCCGAGCTGGCGTCACTCAGTTTCTGCCTTTCCTGTTCAACCACCTGGGTGGGTGCCTTGTCGGTAAAACCCTTGTTGTCGAGTTTCGCGCTCAAGCGATCAACTTCTTTGTTGAGCCGGTCAATTTCCTTGTCAAGACGTTTCAATTCAGCCTCTTTGTCAATCAGGCCAGCCAGCGGTATGTGAATTTCGAGGTCATCGACCAGAGCTATCGCCGACTCGGTGCGTTTATCACTGGCGGTGTAGAACGAAATCGACTCAATTCGGCCTAGTGAACAGATAAGTGTTTCGTGGGCATCTATGCGTTTGTGGTCATCCGATGTGGCCTTGTCGATAAAGATATTGAGTTTTTTGCCTGGATTGATGTCCTGTTCGGAGCGTATCTTTCGAACACCAATAACAAACTGCTTGACCCATTCAATCTCTTGCACAGCTGCTTCATCAATCAGATCCTGCTCACCTTCCGGGTAAGGTTGATGCATGATGGTAGGGGCAGAAGTTCCTGCCAGCGGGGCCACCTGTTGCCAGAGTTCCTCTGTAATAAAAGGCATTACGGGATGCGCCAGACGCAAGACGTTTTCCAGAGTGATCAGCAGGGTATCGCGGGTTGCTGCAGGTCCGGGTCCATCATCATCCCCAACCAGCACAGGTTTTGTCATCTCCAGATACCAGTCACAGTATTCATTCCAAATGAACTCGTATATCGCCGTCGCTGCAAGGTCAAAACGGTAGTCTGCAATGTGCTGATTTGCGTCCATCGCTGTTTGTTGAAAGCGCGAGCGAATCCAGCGATCAACTACGCTGGCCTCGGTAACCGCTTTGTCACCTGAAGAAACCTGATGTCCTTCGGTGTTCATCAACACAAATCGCGTTGCATTGAACAGCTTGTTGCAGAAGTTTCGAGCCCCTTCAACCCGCTTCAGGTCAAAACGGATGTCACGACCGTTGGCGGCCAGTGACGCAAAGGTAAAACGCAGCGCATCCGTCCCGTAGCCGGGTATGCCATCCGGGAACTCCTTACGGGTTTGGCCTTCGATTTTCGGGGCCATATGCGGTTGCATCAGGCTGCTGGTGCGTTTTTGTACCAGTGCCTCAAGCTCGATTCCGTCGATGATATCCAGCGGATCAAGTACGTTACCTTTGGATTTGGACATTTTCTGTCCGTTGGCATCTCGAACCAGACCATGCATGTAAACTTCTTTGAATGGCACCTCACCGTCCATAAACCGGGTCCCGAACATCACCATGCGGGCAACCCAGAAAAAGATAATGTCGAATCCCGTTACCAGAACTGATCCCGGATACCAGGTTTTTAGTGCTTCAGTGTTTTCCGGCCAACCCAAGGTCGAGAATGGCCACAGTGCCGAGGAGAACCAGGTATCCAGCACGTCGTTGTCTTGTTTCAAAGCGAGGTCGGGAGCCAGGCCATATTTGCTGCGCACCGCATCCTCGCTTGCGGCTACATAGATGTTGCCTGCATCGTCATACCAGGCAGGTATGCGATGGCCCCACCAAATTTGCCGGCTGATACACCAATCCTGAATGTTTTCGAGCCATTGCAGATAGGTTTTTTCCCAGTTTTCCGGTACAAATCTGATTCGACCACTGGTGACGGCATTGATGGACGGGATGGTGATTTGTTGCTTGCCGCCCGGGCGCCCGTCATCGGTCTTGTCACGCGTCAGGTCGACAAACCACTGATCGGTGAGATACGGTTCAACCACGCTACCCGATCGGTCTCCTCGCGGTACCATCAAAGTATGGTCTTCTATTTTCTCGATCAGATCCTGAGCCTTGAGATCTTCGACTATTTTCTTGCGAGCATCGTATCGATCCAGGTTGCGATAGGCTTCAGGACAGTTGTCATTCAGTGAGGCGTCATCGTTAAAAAGGTTGATCAGTTCGAGTTGATGTCTCTGTCCAACTTCATAGTCATTGAAATCATGCGCCGGTGTTATTTTTACGCATCCGGATCCGAATTCGGGGTCAACGTAAGTGTCAGCGATAACCGGAATGCGTCGATCGGTAAGCGGTAATTGCAGTGTTTGGCCAATCAGGTGTTGATAGCGTTCGTCATCCGGGTGCACCGCAACGGCCGTATCACCCAACATGGTCTCAGGTCGTGTGGTGGCGACTACCAGGTGCGAGCCTGCTTGTTCGCCTCCGAGTGGATAGCGAATGTGCCACATAGAGCCTTTTTCTTCTTCGTTGAGCACTTCAATGTCGGCCAGAGCGGTGTGCAGAACCGGGTCCCAATTGACCAGCCGTTTACCGCGATAAATGATGCCCTCATCGAACAGCCGGATAAAGACTTCCGAGACGGCATCGGACATGCCCTCGTCCATGGTGAATCGCTCGCGGGACCAATCGGGAGAGCTTCCCATACGCCGTAGCTGTTGACTGATCGTGCCGCCTGATTCTTCCTTCCATTCCCATACCCGCTCGATAAACTTTTCCCGACCGAGGTCATGACGGGTCTTGTTTTCAGCATTGAGTTGCCGCTCGACCACCATTTGCGTGGCAATACCCGCATGATCGCAGCCGGGCTGCCACAAGGTATTGCAGCCTTTCATGCGGTGATAGCGAATGAGGGCATCCATAATGGTGTCCTGAAACGCGTGCCCCATGTGCAGTGTGCCGGTCACATTGGGAGGCGGGATCATGATGCAGTAAGGGTCCCCCGTGCCGCTGGGCGCAAAGAAATTTTGCTCTTCCCAGTGCTGATACCAACGGGTTTCAATATCTTGAGGGTTGTAGGTTTTTTCCATTTCAGGCTATTGACAATACTTTTGACAACGGTGGGGTAGGATTCTAACGCAATTTTATTGCCGCTTACTGATCAAAGTAGGCGAGGCGGCGACCAGTGGACGGATTTGAGTAACTGCTGCCGGGCTGGTCCTGAGTCTCGAGGCATTGGTTCCAGATCGCTGGATGCAGATTGTCGGTTACCGGTTGTCGATTCCGGGTCGCAGATAGTGGGTTGCAGATAGTGGGTTGTCGATAGTGGGTATTTGGTCGCTGCCGGGGACTGGAGGCGACAGATGGGTCGCGAGCTGAAGAGACAGCCGGTTTTGTTTGGCTGACGCAGAGCTGCGTATTGGCAAGCGAGATAAATCGGCTATTTTTGATTCGAAAAAGCTTCGCTGACTATTTGCTCGATATCGCTGCGCAAATTGCTCATGTGCTGCTCAACAACTTGTTCAATCATTTCCCGCACCTCATTTAGCGACGGTGGATTTTCGTGGCCAACATGGATGTGGGGTTGCGCCTGGGTGCCAAGCATCCTTAATTCTTGCATCACCTCACGACCCAAACGCGAGGTCTGGATAATAGTCTCGTCACCAGACTCCACCACGGCATTGAGTACGGGCACATCTTCCGATTGCAGCAGCTCTTCTTTAGTCATTGGTCAGTTTTCTTGGGCTTACACGACGGATTATAGTCGAGTATCGCCAGATTTCACGACGAGGCCAATTCGTTGACCCCGGGCTAGCTGGATTATCTAGCCGAGATTGAAGTGTTGCATCGGATAGCCACGTTCGCGGTAGTAGGTATAACGCTGACGACTTCGCGCTCGCTGCTCCTCATCCTGGGTTACGATTTCCAGGGTACGTTCGAAACGGCTGAAAAACGAGGGCACTCGCTGGGCAAGGTTAATCAAAATACCGTTTTGTCTAGAATCAGGACCAAAAGTGGGTGTATGACCACAAATAATATCGACGTTCTCAACGACGTTATGCGATCGGCTGTGGTAGAGCGACCCCTGCTCATTGATTTCAGTGTCCAGTCCGCCGTTTGAACTGATTGCCGGCGAGGTTGCGGACTCAATGCCAGGGCCTTTTGTGGCGGGTGTCAGAGTGCGATGGGGGATAAAACTGTCTGCTTTGAAGCACCACAACTCGCTGTCGATGTGCTTGGCCGTTTGTTCATTGTCGGTGTGAACAAAGACCGGTTTGCCTGAGGCATGCGCTTTCTCAACCAGCTTGCAAACTGTTTGCAGCCAGCGTTGCTCACTGGCTGTGGGTAGCACGTAAAAATCAATTCTGGTCACGTTGAGTGCCGCGGGAGCTGTATGAATGTTGTTGGTTATCGTCCAAGAATATAGTTCATAAGCAATGGCACGGGCCTTCCAGTTGCACCCTTGGCCTTGCCGCTGTTCCAGGCGACACCGGCAATGTCCAAGTGGGCCCAGGGATATTTTTCGGCAAATTTGGACAAAAAGACGCCGGCTGTTATTGATCCTGCCGGCATGCCACCGATATTGGCCAAATCGGCAAAATTACTGTCAAGCTGTGAGTGGTACTCTTCCCATAGCGGCAATTGCCAGGTTTTGTCTCCGCTGATGCGGCTTGCCTGCAGCAAATCCTCAGCCAGCTCGTCGTCATTACTCATCATAGCGCTGCCCACATGGCCAAGGGCGACGATACAAGCACCGGTCAGGGTGGCAATATCGACCACTGCGGCCGGTTTGAAGCGTTCAATGTAGGTCAGCGCATCGCAAAGGACCAAGCGGCCTTCAGCGTCGGTGTTGAGGATTTCGACCGTCTGTGATGACATTGTGCTGACCACGTCGCCGGGTCGTGAGGCATCACCGTCCGGCATGTTCTCGGCAGCCGCGACCACGCAGGTGATGTTTTGCTTTGGTTGCAGTTCGAGAATGGATTCAACCACGCCGAACACGCTGGCCGCACCGCACATATCGAATTTCATTTCGTCCATTGAAGCTGAGGGTTTGATTGAGATGCCGCCGGTATCAAACGTAATGCCTTTGCCCAGTAACACAACAGGTTTTTGAGTCGCTGCTGCACCTTTATATTCCATCACAATCAAACGGGCTTGCTGACGGCTACCTCTGGAGACGGAAAGCAGTGCGTTCATGCCCAGTTTCTCCATCTGCTTTTCGCCCAGTACGCTGACCTTGAGTTTCTCTGCACGCCGTCCCATTTTCTTGGCCAGTGTCGCGAGGTAATCCGGAGTACAAATATTGGGGGGTAAATTACCCAGATCACGAGCCATCGCGCACCCATTGGCCACCGCCGATCCTGCCCTTGAGCCGCGCGTGGCTTCTTTTTGCTCACTCTTGGTCACCAACAGCTGCATTTTCTTTAACTTGCTCTCGTTCTTGTCATCAGCCGCGTTCTTGCCTTTGCTATTTTTACCGGGAGCATCAAACACATACCCTGAATCGATCCCGATCAAGCTAATCTGGTGGCATTTCCAAGCCTGATCCCGGTCATCAACATTAATTTCAGTCAGGGTATTCACTGCATTGCGAGCGGCGCTTTTTCTCAATTCACTCATCGTGGCGTGAATGATTTTTCGGTATTGGCTTTCGCTACAGCTGTCCGGATCACCAACACCCACCAGCAGTATTCTGTCTACCGCTACCCCGGTAGGAGAATGCAGCATTAAAGCCTGTCCTACCTTGCCGGTGATGTCCCCTTGTTTGATGATGGCAGACAGGGCTCCCGAGCAATCCTTGTCCAAAGCTAATCCGCTGCTTGCCAACTTTCCCGAGCTGTAGAGGCCAACAACAACACAGCCGCTTTTCAAGCTGGCAGGGATTTTGAGCGTGGTAGTAATGTCCATGGTTCTATAAATCCGGAGTCTTGAGAGATTGGAAATTTGTCAGCCCAAGTTAGCCGTTTCCTGGCATAGCTGGCGCTTGAACCAGACTAAAGCGAGCGCTGTTGATGTTATCGGCACGAAGAATCTGGTGTTTGCGGGAGTTTAATGCAATCCAGCAGGCACGTCACTACAGAGTGGGGCGCGAACAACTGAGTGTGGATGAAGGCATGGATTTAAGTCTCAGGCGTTGACTTGTTCGATGCTAAAATGTTCAAGGCGTTATTAACTTTGTGAAGACGTTGCGAACCACGATTCTAGATAAATACTTGATCCGGGAAATGTTGCTTACTTGGGCAGCTGTGACCATAGTGTTGCTGGTGATCATGATTGGTAATGTGCTGGCTCGCAGTCTCAGCCGGGTGACCGATGGCGTCATCACCCCGGATGTACTGATGACGCTGGTGGGCATCCAATCCCTTAATTTGCTGGTGACGCTGATACCTTTGGGCTTGTACCTGGGTATCCTGCTGGCACATGGCCGTTTCTACCGGGATAACGAGATGTCGGTGATGCACGCTTGTGGTGTCAGCTGGGCTGATATTTTCAGGCCTACCGCCATCGTGGGCGTGATCGGGGTAACGATGATTGCGTTGCTGACCGTATTTGCCTCACCCTGGTCTGCCCGCTATGAGCAGCAGCTCAAACAACAGATCAAGGAACAATCGGCGTTGACGTTCCTCTCGGCAGGTCGGTTTGTTGAATCCGTTGATGGGAAAGCCGTATTTTTTACACGTGACATCAATGCCTCCAGAACCCAGTTCGAAGATGTATTTATGGTCCGGAGTAATGAGGACGAGCCACCGGCGGTGGATGTTGCACGGATCGCCTCCTATCAGGTTAATCCTGAGAACGGCAATGAATACCTGGTATTTACTGATGGCCAAACGAGTATTGGTAACGCAGGTGAAGCAGACTACACCATCACACGTTTCAAACGTCAGGGTGTCTTGCGCCCACGTTCCGAGCAACAGGAACCACGTCTTCGAACCAAAGGTAAAACACTGACCCAGCTTTGGCACTCATCTGAATTAAGGGACAAGGCGGAAATCCAATGGCGGATTTCAATACCTTTGGCTGCGCTTTTGCTGGCTTTGCTGGCAGTACCTCTGAGCTATACCTCCCCGAGAGAAGGCCGATTTTCGAAAATTGCCATAGCGATCCTGATTTACATTCCCTACGCCAATCTACTGGTTCTTTCTCGTAAGTGGATATCCAGTGGCGCATTACCACCCTGGGTGGGACTTTGGCCGGTACATGTGCTTGTCATTATTCTGATTCTCTACCTGCTCTCCAGACGTCTTGGTTGGAAATGGGTCCGCAGCGCCTGGTTCGGTCTACCTAAAACTGCGCAGGTCGCTGGCTGATGTTGAGCATTCTGGATAGATACATCGGTCGATCAATACTACTGACGAGTATGCTTGTGATGCTCACTCTGGTCGCACTGGCCGGCATATTCGGTTTTATCGCTGAATTGGATGATGTTGGCAAGGGTAACTATAGTGTCGCCAAAGCTGCACAATATGTATTTTTAACACTGCCCGGCAAGGCCTATTTACTCTTCTCTCCGGCCGTACTGTTAGGCAGTTTGCTTGGTTTGGGAGCCATCGCCAGTAATAGCGAGCTGACAGTCATGCGAGCTGCAGGGGTTTCCAACGCGAGAATTATCAGAGCAGTCTTGTTTACTGGTGTGTGTTTGATGATTCTTGTCGCACTTCTTGGGGAATATGTGGTTCCGAAATCTGAGCAAGTGGCAGAAGAACTGCGACTGACAGCGATGGAAAAGCGGGTTTCGGTGCGCGGGCGCAGCGGTCTATGGGTAAAATCAGGGGAAAAATTTGTCAATATATCCACTGTTATGCCCGATCTGACACTGCTCGGACTCAGCATATTCGAGTTTTCAAACGAGCGAATGCTGTCATCGACCAATGTCAGTCAGGCGGCGCGAACAGCTGAAGGATGGGTGCTAACCGATTTGCGAATAACCGAATTTCGAGACACAGGTACGGTTTTGAGGCAGGTTGAGCAGGAAATCTGGCCACAACTCGTTAGTGCAGAGGTGTTACAGGGCTTATCAATTTCACCCGAAAGTCTCAGCGTTAAAAATTTGATTGATCAGGTTGCTTATTTGCAATCAAACAACCTGGATAGCGAGCGAGTCGAGTTGGCTTTGTGGATCAAACTCACTAGTCCGTTTGCCACGATAGTGATGCTTATGCTGTCTTTGCCATTTGTTTTTGGTTCGCAAAGAACCGGTGGAGCAGGGCAGAAAATCTTTATTGGTATCATGCTCGGGATTGGATATGTTCTGCTTAACAAACTGCTGACTCACCTTGGTCTCGCCAATGGTTTTACTCCTGCATTCAGCGCTTTGCTGCCTCTTTGCCTATTCCTGTGCTTAGCTATTATCGGGATACAAAGAATAACTTAAGTATTTGATTTTATTTGCTTATATCTTCTTTATTCTCGTTATTCTAGTACCTGAAATCCGGTCATGAAGGCTTAATCGCTGTTGATTGAAGTAGCTTGCCAACAAGGTAAAACCAAACAGCAGGCAACCAGCAGAAAATCTGATCATGGTTGTTTTGATACCGATCTTTCTATCCTTTGAATCTATAAGTTTGATTTGCCACGCGCGCATTCCCAACGTTTGCCCACCATTAATCCAGAACCACGCAAAAAAACTCCATGCGATTGGCAGCAGTAGCAATTTGTAAAAAATATTCTCGATCGCATTTCCGTCATTTAAATAAAGCGCAAATGCTGTGAAGACAAAAAAAATTGCGATCAGTAACAAACAATCGTAAAGAAACGCGGCAAGTCGTCGAAATACTGAAGCAGGAGTTGATGTATTCAATTGCATTGAATGTGATTTAGACCTGTATATGTAGTGTTTTAGAACAAGGCACTTGTTGCCAGGTTGCAGAGAAGGTAGGTGTGAATTAACTCTGTATTGGTTTTGATTCTTGTTAAAAGCTTCTGTTTTGAGCAAGTAAAAACTAATTGAAAACAAACTTGTAGTTGAAAAGGATATAAACTATGTGGAAAATGCGCAACGGAAATGAAATGTATCGCTTAGTCAACGTTTCTTTTCGTAACACATGAAGGGTAAGCGTTAATTCAGGAAGTGCATAAAACGTTTTTTAAACACGAAAAATGTAAACATAGCCACTCATTATCGTGAGTTGGCCTGTTAATTGGATGTGTTTAATTGTCAATATTGACTATAGAGTAGTTACCTGATTGTTTGGATCGAGTTGTTTGTTTATTTTTTCGATTCGATGTTTGGGTAATTACAAATAATACCAATACATCTCGGGAGTTCATAAATGGCTCGTATAAGTAAACCTGCGAAGGCTTCTCCAGCTAAAGCTGCGAAAAAGAAGCGTACCACCAAGAAGAAGGCTGCTGGCAAGAAGAAGGCTGCTGCCAAGAAACGTACCACCAAGAAAAAAGCGGCTGGTAAGAAGAAAGCTGCTACCAGAGGTCGTCCTGCTGGCAAGAAGAAGGCTGCTGGCAAGAAAAAGGCAGCCGGTAAGAAGCGCGGAAAGAAAAAGGCTGCAGGTAAGAAAAAGGCAGCGGGTAAGAAGCGCGGCAAGAAGAAGAGCAAGAAGTAGTATTATATTTCTTGAACTACCATCAAGGCTGCCTACTTCGGCAGCTTTGACGTGTACAGAAGGGGTGGTTTGCCCACCCCTTTTGCTTGGCCCCAAGGTATTCGTGTTAAGGTGTTCTCGTTAATTTAAGTGAACGCCAATCTCTTAAAATTGCGCTTTCTTCGTTAGATATCGTCACAACGTCAGGCCTACGCAATGCTTACTTGTGCCAACTTACTACCCGCTTACCAGTGTAGAAAAACACAGACAAAAGAGATTGTTCAGCCTGCGAGATAAGATAAGCATACAAGATACAACTTTCACACAAAACCGGTAGATCCTACAAAACCGGTAGATCGCTAAACAAGCTAAATGGGAGCACGTTGACTTGTTCACCCGCTTTGGCTCCGTCTGAATCGGAATCCAGCTCGATAAAACAATTGGCGTGTTGTAGTGAACTTATCATGTGAGAATCTTGCACCCCGGTTGAATCAACACTGCATGTTCCTTTTTCGTCGATGCTAAGTACACCGCGTTGAAACTCAGTTCGTCCGGGTAATTTTTTAGTATCTGAAAGTAGGGTTGCCGACAAGTGGGGCAGTTGTGCCTGAGCTTGTCCCAACATATATCGGATAGAGGGTTTTACAAATTGCAGGCAGGTCACTGCGGCTGATACTGGGTTTCCAGGAAGACCAAAATAGGGAGTATTCGATTGTAAAAGACCGAATACCAAAGGCCTACCAGGTTTCATTGCCACTTTCCACATATGCATCTTGCCATGCTCTTCCAGTACAGTTTTGATGTAGTCTGCATCGCCAACAGATGCTCCACCACTTGAAAGAACGATGTCTGCGCTGGAGGCTGCTTCGTTAAATTTTGTCGCTAAGGATTCCAGGTTATCTGCAACAATGCCAAGATCGAAAACGTCGGTGTGTTCGTTACTCAGCATATTGCTTAACAAACATCGGTTGGCATCGATTATCTGTGCCGCATTTACGTTGGGCTTGGCATCGACCAACTCATCACCGGTTGAAAAAACGGCAACTTTTAATTTCTTTTTTACGCTGATGCTACTTATGCCATGAGACGTCAGCACGGCTAACGATGCCGGCGAAAGATGTGTGCCAGATGTGATAAGTGACGCCCCTGCGTTAAGATCTGACCCAATCTGGCGTACATGAAATCCTTTTTCAGGGAGCTTTTCGATGACAAGGTTTTGTTCGCTGACAGACACATTTTCTTGTTGTACAACCGTATCTGCATCATCGGGTAAGCGTGCACCTGTTGTGATGCGTACACATTCTCCTGAGGTCAATTGATTTCTTGAAGGGTGGCCTGCCAGAGACTTGTCTATAATTTTAAGTGTCGTTAATTGATCTTCATGCTTGAATGCATATCCATCCATTGCTGAATTGCGAAAGGCGGGTACTGGATTTGGTGCCACGATAGTGTCTGCTGCAATGCGTCCGCGTGAGCTGGCTGTTGCTAGGGTTTCAGTTTCATCGAAGTCAGGCAATAAGGCAAAAATTTTATTGCGTGCTGCATCGATACTCATTGCGCTTGGGTCGAGATCAGTGGCTTGCTTCTGCACTTTTTTGGTCATTTGGACTAACGTTCTTGGCTATGGTTTTTAGGATAAAAGCACTATGATTGAGAGTATGACAGAACAACAATTGTCAAGCGCTTCATCAAAGGTCAAAAATAAGGGAAAAGCAAAAGATAAACAGACACCACTCAGTGCTCAGGAGAGGCGTCTATTGCTACAATTTAGCGATATGCTGTTGGTAGAACGTGGGCTAAGCCCGCACACAGTGTCAGCTTATGATTCCGACCTCAAGCAGTTTGCTCGTTATCTTAAAGAACTCAATACGGTTCTATTAAAAGCAACGCGCGCTGATATCATGAATTTTCTTGGTGATCGTGTGTTGGCTGGACGCAGCGCGAGAAGTGCAGCAAGAATGCTGTCAGCCCTTAAACGTTTTTATAACTTTATGCTGCGCGAGAGACAAATCGAACTCGATCCAACTGTTTTGATAGATGCACCGTCTATTGGAAGACCCTTACCACTAACATTAACAGAGAGCGAAGTCAGGGCATTGCTGCGAGCCCCGGTTACATCCACAGACCTTGGTCTTCGAGACCGGGCTATGCTTGAGCTCCTTTATGGTTGTGGTTTGCGTGTCAGTGAACTGGTCGGTCTGCATGTTGACCAGGTTAATTTTCGACAAGGGCTGATCAGGGTCTGGGGGAAAGGCAATAAAGAACGCATGATTCCCTTGGGCGAGGCAGCTATGGACTGGGCCCAGCGCTACAGTACCAATGCCCGTCCCAATCTGCTTAAAGGTAGTTCGGAGTCTCTGTTTTTATCATTACGCGGTCGTGCAATGACACGGCAAAGTTTTTGGCATCGCGTAAAAGCGCATGGCCTAAGCGCCGGCATTCGGGTCGATTTATCACCGCATACCTTACGGCATGCATTTGCAACACATTTAGTTAATCACGATGCAGATCTTCGAGTGGTGCAGCTATTGCTAGGGCATAGTAACCTGTCCACAACGCAAATATACACGCATGTGGCTCGAGAACGGCTAAAATCCTTGCATCAGGCTCATCACCCAAGAGGTTGATTTCTCCGCTAAAACCCTTGTTATTAGCTCAGGTAAAAGCCTAAAAAAGGGGGAGTCATGGGTCTGCACAAGCGCATTGAGTACCTAAAATGAACCTATGCTGGTTTTTACACTCAAAAATGAATTACTGCGGGAGTATCAAAAATTGACTCGTTTAATTGCTTTACCGGCGATATTGTTGCTTTGCTTT
>CALFCE010000085.1 GCA_937951215.1 uncultured Granulosicoccaceae bacterium | reverse complement strand
CCTTAACCCAAACGGCCTTAACCTAAATGGCCTTAACCCCAGGTGGCCTTAACCCAGGTGACTTTAACCAGGTGGCCTTATTGGTAAAACTAGTCCTGAGCTGACTTCTCAACCAACTCAATGATCGCCATGGGTGCATTGTCACCCGGGCGGTTTCCACACTTGAGAATTCGGGTATAGCCACCAGGACGAGATGTGAAGCGCGGTCCGATTTCACTAAACAACTTGCCGACGGCAGCTTTGCTTCGCAGGCGCGAAAACGCCAGTCGTCGCTTGGCTACACTGTCTTCCTTGCTCATCGTTATCAGTGGTTCAACCACTCGGCGCAGTTCTTTGGCCTTGGGTAGAGTCGTGGTAATGGACTCATGCTCTACCAAAGAAGCAGCCATGTTACGGAACATTGCTGTTCTGTGTGGACTGTTACGATTGAGCTTTCTGCCACTTTTACGATGTCTCATGAAAATTCTCTGGCTTAATGTTGCTTAACATATTGCTTAACATATTGGTGTACTGGGAACCACACATTTGGGGAACCGCACACTTGGGAGCTGGACAGGCCGAGTTTCTACCTGTTCATATCTCGCTGTTTCTGCAACTCGGGTGGAGGCCAGTTTTCCAGCCTCATCCCCAGTGACAATGCCTGCTGAGCCAGGACATCTTTAATTTCGGTCAGCGACTTCTTGCCGAGATTAGGGGTTTTCAACAATTCGACTTCAGTACGTTGGATCAAATCCCCGATATAGTAGATGTTCTCAGCTTTCAAACAATTGGCTGAACGGACTGTCAATTCAAGATCATCAACAGGACGTAACAGAATGGGATCAATATCCGAACCTGTCTCTTCCTCATGAGTTTGAACATCAGCTTTGAGATCAACAAAAACAGACAATTGCTCTTGCAGTATGGTTGCCGCCTTGCGAATTGCTTCTTCGGGGTCAATTGTACCGTTGGTTTCAAGATCGATAATCAGTTTATCGAGATCGGTTCGTTGCTCTACACGCGCGGACTCCACGTTGTAAGCCACGCGATAAACCGGGCTGAAAGAAGCGTCTATCTGTAATGAACCAATAGGACGGTTTTCACCTTCTTCAAGCGTACGATGTGTGGCCGGTTCGTAGCCACGGCCGACTCGTGCCCGCAATGTCATATTGATACTTGCTCCACTGGTGAGCGTACAAATCACGTGATTCGGATTAACGATCTCAATATCATGATCCAGGGTGATATCCCCTGCTTTAACAACACAAGGCCCTTGCTTGACAAGCTTCAAGGTAGCTTCTTCCTTGGCGTGCATAACAATAGAAACACCTTTCAGGTTCAGCAAGATATCGAGAACGTCTTCCTGTACGCCTTCCATGGTGGTGTATTCATGCAAGACACCTTCAATTTCGGCCTCGTAAATCGAAGCGCCGGGCATGCTCGAAAGCAGGATTCTGCGCAATGCATTTCCCAGTGTTTGCCCGAATCCGCGCTCTAGAGGCTCCAATGTGACTTTGGCATGATTTGCATTGACTGCACTCACATCAACGATGCGAGGTCTTAGAAATTCGGTGATGGCCGTCATTAATGCTTTCCCCAATTACTACTTCTGAACTTGAACTGCAACACGGTTGTACAAGCAAGCTGTATTGAACGCCCTTTGTGAGGGTGTATCTGCTTACTTCGAGTAAAGTTCTACAACCAGTGATTCATTGATTTCTGCCGGCAGATCTGCGCGATCCGGGACAGACTTGAAGACGCCTTCAAGCTTCTTTTGGTCAACCTCAACCCAGCCCGGCATGCCACGAGACTGTGCAAGCTGCATGGCATCCGAGATACGTGCCTGCTTCTTCGCTTTCTCACGGATCGAAACCACTTGATTCGGCTGGACCTGATAAGAGGCGATATTCACTACACTGCCATCCACCATAATCGACTTGTGGGCAACCAATTGACGAGCTTCACTTCGAGTGGAACCGAATCCCATACGGTAAACCACGTTGTCAAGCCGACCTTCGAGCAAGCTCAACAGGTTCTCACCTGTAGAACCTTTCTTGGCAGCTGCCGCCTTGTAGTAATTGCGGAACTGGCGCTCCAACACACAATACATGCGACGCAGCTTCTGCTTTTCCCGCAACTGCATTGCGTAGTCAGAGGGTCGGCCACGTTTGGCACCCTGCATACCCGGTGGTGTTTCCAGGTTACATTTTGATTCCAGAGGACGCAGACCTGACTTGAGGTAAAGATCTGTACCTTCACGTCTGCTTAATTTGCACTTCGGACCGATGTATCTCGCCACGAAAAACTCCCGATTACTATTCTATTCGATGGTTTACGAATGCCTGCTGGCATTCGTACTACGCAATTCAATCTGACCGGTCACACCCGGCGCTTTTTAGGCGGACGACATCCATTGTGCGGAATTGGAGTAACGTCAATAATGCTGCTGATCTTGTAGCCAACGTTATTAAGCGACCGCACCGCTGAGTCACGACCGGGCCCGGGGCCCTTCACCCGAACATCAAGGTTTTTCAAACCGTACTCTTTTGCCGCTTCTCCGGCACGTTCCGCAGCCACCTGCGCAGCATAGGGTGTGCTTTTGCGCGAACCACGAAAGCCGGATCCACCCGCTGTAGCCCACGACAGCGCATTGCCCTGACGATCAGTGATCATGATGATCGTGTTGTTGAAGGAAGCATGAACATGAGCGATACCGTCTGTTACCGTTCTGCGTACTTTCTTCTTGGTTGATGTCGTTGTTGCCATTATTAATTCCTGTGTGCACTGTTGCGGCTTTTTTTATGCCGCGTTCAGTTGCTCTAATTCATTTACCGCTGCTTCATTTACCGCTGCTTCATATACCGCTGCGAGTCATTCCAGCGTGCCAATGCAAGCCGGACTCCAACCCGCAAACAAGTCAGCGCTTGAGAGCGCGACGTGGGCCCTTTCGCGTGCGGGCATTGGTCTTGGTTCGCTGACCACGCAATGGCAGACCGCGTCTGTGGCGGATACCACGATAACAACCAAGGTCCATCAAACGTTTGATGTTCATGGATATATCACGCCGAAGATCACCTTCTACCGACAGCTTGCCAACTTCTGTACGAAGATTTTCGATTTCAGCTTCACTCAAATCACGCACTTTGACATTGGGCTCTACACCCGCATTTGTACAAAGGTCGAATGCAGTAGATCGACCCACACCGTATATCGATGTCAAGGCAACCCAGATGTGCTTCTGCACTGGTATGTTAATGCCGGCAATACGCGCCATTATTGACGTCCCCGTGAATTGATGTTGATTGAGTTCATTGTGTTATCTCACTAGTGGCGACTGAATCGCCTGTTAGCCCTGTCGTTGCTTGTGCCGCGGATCGGTGCAAATCACCCGCAACACGCCCTTGCGCTTGATCACTTTGCAATTACGACAAATCTTTTTTACGGATGCCCGTACTTTCATTTTTTTGCTCCAACCGCGATGCTAGCGGGTGCTCTGTCAACTGGTACCGCGCGGCTGCCTTTGCCGTTTGGGTGTTTGCTTCTTCATGAGCCCTTCATACTGATGGCTCATCATGTGCGCTTGTGCCTGTGCCACAAAATCCATGACCACCACCACAATAATCAACAGTGATGTGCCACCGAAGTAAAACGGAACATTCCACCAAAGAATCAGGAATTCCGGTAGCAGGCAAACCAGCGTTATGTAAAGTGCGCCATAGAGGGTGAGCCTGGTCAGAACACCATCGATGTATCGTGCAGTTTGCTCCCCTGGACGGATACCGGGGATAAAGGCACCTTGACGCTTGAGGTTGTCTGCCGTCTCTTTTGCGTTGAAAACCAGCGCTGTATAGAAAAAACAGAAGAAAATAATGGCTGCTGCATACAACAATATGTAAACCGGTTGACCGGGTTGCAGCGTCGAAACAATGGTATTCAGCCACGAATTGCTGTTTCCGGTCGCCAAACTACCGAGTGTTGACGGAAACAGAATGATACTCGAGGCGAAGATGGGGGGAATAACACCCGCCATATTCAGTTTCAGCGGCAGATGGCTTGATTGAGCCGCCATCATCTTGCGCCCCTGCTGCCGCTTTGCGTAGTTGACCGTGATACGGCGCTGGCCACGCTCGACAAACACCACAAAGGCGGTGACTGCCAGTACCATTGCAAACAGTATTATAACAGTAAGCGTGTTCAGTTCGCCCGTTCTGGCCAATTCAAGCGTACCGCCGATAGCTCGGGGCAGGCCTGCAACAATCCCGGTAAAAATCAGTATCGAGATACCGTTACCGATACCACGCTCTGTAATTTGTTCACCAAGCCACATCAGGAACATCGTTCCTGTCACCAGGGTGATGGCTGCGGTAAGTACAAAACCCGGACCGGTCAAAAACACCAGATTTGAACCGCCAGCCGACTGTCCCTGAAGTGCGATAGCGATACCCACCGCCTGCACACTTGCCAGAACCAACGTTCCGTAGCGGGTGTATTTGGTAATAACCTTGCGACCACTCTCTCCTTCCTTCCTCAGCTGCTCGAACTGTGGAATGACGTGCGTCATCAACTGCATGATGATCGATGCAGAAATATAAGGCATTACACCCAGAGCAAACAGCGACATGCGTGACAAGGCACCACCACCAAACATATTGAGCATGCCGAGGATGCCATCACTTTGGGCCTCAAACAGAGTGGCCATAACCCGCGGATCAACACCCGGGATGGTAATGTGCGACCCGATGCGGAAGATGATCATCGCGAACAGCACAAACAGCAGCCGTGAGCGCAGCTCTGAAGAACCAGTGAGTCCGCCAAGAGCGGATTTGTTGTCGCCTGCTGCCATAGTCAATGTCCTCTGTTATCTGTCTTACGGGATGTGATGCCCTGAAGTCAGATAATCAGTCTTCTACTTTTCCGCCAGCTGATTCAATTGCTGCTTTGGCACCTTTGGTGACTCGCAGCCCCTTGATGGTGACCGCCTGGTCGATTGACCCGGACAAGATCACTTTTACAGTCTGAGTCTGCAAAGGCACAACACCGGCCTTGATCAGGCCATCGAGAGTGACTTCACTTCCTTCGACGCTGGCCAGTTCATGTAACCGGACTTCGGCATAACGACGACCCATGCGCGACGTAAAACCGAATTTGGGTAAACGCCGCTGGATCGGCATTTGGCCACCTTCAAATCCGACCTTGTGCCAACCACCTGAGCGGGACTTCTGTCCTTTATGCCCACGTCCGCCTGTTTTACCGAAACCGCAGCCAATACCGCGTCCGATACGACGGGCCGTCTTGCGACTGCCCGGGGCAGGTTTGAGATCATTAAGACTCATTTGATAATTCTCAGTTCGCTGTTCGATTCGCTGTTCTATTCACCGTGATGCTGGTAAAACCGTGCTGCCGGCTTCTCAGCCTTCAACCACCTGCACCATGTAGTTGACCTTGTTGATCATTCCACGGTTCTCAGGGGTATCAATGACTTCGACTACCTGGTGCATACGTCGCAAACCCAAACCCTTGACACAGGCTTTGTGATTCTTGAGACGCCCGTTGGTGCTACGCACCAGTTTTACTTTCAGTGTTTTGTCGCTCATGACTGATCCCGAATTTCCTCGACACTCTTGCCACGCTTTGCAGCAACCGATTCCGGATTCTGCATCGTGGTCAGACCATTGATGGTAGCTCTGACCACATTGATCGGATTGTTGCTACCGATAATCTTTGCCAATACGTTTCGAACACCAACAGCTTCGAACACAGCACGCATGGCACCACCAGCGATAATGCCGGTACCTTCTGATGCCGGCTGCATATAAACACTGGCGGCACCGTGCCGGCCTTTCAGTGCGTATTGCAAGGTGCCATCATCAAGTACGACAGTCTTCATATCGCGACGTGCTTTTTCCATCGCTTTCTGGATCGCAAGCGGAACTTCACGGGCTTTGCCGTAACCGATTCCTACTTTACCCTGCCCATCTCCAACCACAGTCAACGCGGTGAAACCGAATTGACGGCCACCCTTGACTACCTTTGCAACACGGTTGATGGCTACCAGTTTTTCAATGTAGCCGTCGCTATTGTTAAAATCATTATTGGCCATTTGTCAGTCCTAAAATTGTAGCCCGTGCTCACGTGCAGCATCTGCCAAAGCCTTCACGCGGCCGTGGTACTTGAAGCCTGATCGGTCAAAAGCGACCTTGGTAATACCTGCGGCCACAGCTTTTTCCGCTATCGCTTTGCCGATCACGCTGGCGGCTTCGGCATTGCCAGAATATTTGATCTGTCCGCGCAGGTCCTTACCCAGGGTGGACGCTGCAGCCACCACTTTGGAACCGTCTGCATCAACGACCTGTGCATACATATGCTTGGACGTTCGATGAATGGTGAGGCGTGGCACACTCAACTCGCGAATTTTCGCTCGAGTCCGGGTCGCTCGACGTATACGGCTTGTCTTTTTCTCTGATGGCATTTTTGGTTCCGACTAATGCAATATTAAAGTCTGTACTACGAAGCTAGAGCCTTTTGCAAGCTGTAGCATCCGACGCAGTACTTTTTGCGACTACTTCTTCTTCGCTTCTTTCATCATTACGTATTCGCCCACATATCGAACGCCCTTGCCCTTGTAAGGCTCCGGTGGACGGTAGGCTCTGATATCGGCCGCTACCTGACCGACAACCTGCTTGCTGATCCCGCTGACTACAATTTCAGTCTGGCTGGGAGTTTCGACCTTGACGCCGTCGGGTATGGCATGTTCCACAGGGTGGGAATACCCCAGATTCAAACTTACCGACTTGCCTTTGGCCTGTGCACGATAGCCAACACCGCGCAATTCAAGTTTCTTTTCGAACCCGGTGTTCACCCCGGTGACCAGATTATTGAGCAAAGATCGCATGGTTCCAGCCATGGCAACAGCAGATTGCTCTTCGGAAGCGGCTTTTACTCCAAGCACACCGTCATCAAAAGTCACCGCTACTGTTTCGTGGACTGTGCACTCGCTGGCACCCTGGGGACCTTTGGCACTGACCTTTTGTCCATCAACTTTGATTTCAACGCCCTTGGGTATCTCTATGGGCTGTTTGGCTATTCTTGACATGTTAATAACTCGGTTTGTTCTGTTACCAATACCTGGGCGTTCTTGCCAAGCCTGATGTGCTATCGCTGGCGCTACCAACCAAGCTCGTATCAGTCTTTATCAATATTGCGCTACCGCTACGATACGGCGCAAAGAATTTCGCCACCCTGACCCAGCGACTTCGCTTTTGCACCGGTCATAACACCCTTCGAGGTGGACACGATAGAAATACCCAGACCTCCCAGAATCACCGGGATATCATGGCTGCTGCTGTACCGCCTGAGACCTGGCCGGCTCACTCGTTGCAACTTTTCAATAACGGGCTTGCCATCAAAGTATTTCAAAGTCACCTCGAGTGTCGCGTGAGCGCCCTCGGAGGAACTACTGAAATCCATAATGTAACCCTCGTCCTTCAAAACCGCCGCTACAGCGCACTTCAATTTGGAAGAAGGCATTTTTACAGATACTTTCTCGGCCTGTTGGCCGTTGCGGATACGTGTCAACATATCGGCAATGGGATCTGACATACTCATAAATTTAACCCTACCAGGAAGCCTTAACGAGACCGGGAACATCACCACGCATTGCTGCTTCGCGAAGCTTGTTGCGGCTCAATCCGAACTTTCGATAAAACCCATGTGGTCTACCGGTAATACGACAACGATTTCTCTGACGCGCTGGCGAAGAATCACGTGGCAGCAATTGCAGAGCTTCAACAGCCGACATCTTTTCTTCAAAGGACGCCTCTTCAGAACTGATAATCTCTTTTAGTTCCGAACGCTTTTTAGCATGCTTTTTAACCAGCTTTTCCCGCTTTAATTCTCGGGCAATCATCGATTTTTTTGCCATCTTTTTCTCTAAATCCCCTGATTTTTCGAAACCGCACCAACGTCCGGTATCATGCGTTTTAATTTGTTCCGTGTCTGAAGCAGATTTCTCCTGCTCCGAATTGAACAAATCAGGTCGCGCCCGACCCTTTCCACTGACAGTTTACTGTCGGAAAGGAAAACTGAACTTCTGCAACAGCGCGAGTGCTTCTTCATCACTTTTTGCAGAAGTCGTGATCGTAATATCCATTCCCCTGATTGCATCGATCTTGTCGTAATCGATTTCAGGGAAGATGATTTGTTCCTTGACGCCCATGCTGTAGTTTCCACGGCCATCAAAAGAACGATTGCTGATTCCCCGAAAGTCCCTGATACGCGGGATCGATATGGAGATCAGGCGATCAAGGAATTCATACATGCGTTGCCGACGCAGTGTCACCTTGCAACCAATCGGATACCCATCACGTATTTTGAATCCAGCGATCGATTTACGTGCCACGGTAACAACCGGCTTCTGTCCGCTGATGGCGGTCATGTCGCCAACTGCATTCTCGAGAACCTTTTTGTCACCAACCGCTTCGCCAAGACCCATATTCAATGTGATCTTCTGGATACGCGGAACTTCCATCACGCTCTTGTAGGAAAACTGCTCCATCATCTGTTTGACGACGGTATCCTGATAATGAGAAATAAGCCTGGCCATCAGGAATCCACCACACTGTTGTCAGATTTATAAAAACGCACTTTTTTTCCGTCCTCGATACGGATCCCTACCCGGTCAGCTTTGCTGGTGGAAGGGTTGAAATGAGCAACATTGGATATATCCAGTGGTGCTTCTTTTTCGAGAATACCGCCCGGGTCGCCTGCAGCCGGGTTGCCCTTTTGGTGCTTCTTGATCATGTTGATGCCGTCGACAAGCACTCGCCCGTTGGCTGTAAGGCTTTGAACCTTCCCACGCCTTCCCTTGTCCTTGCCTGCGATGACAATGACATCATCACCTTGTTTTATTTTCTGCATGAGCTACAAAACCTCTGGTGCAAGCGACACGATTTTCATAAATTTCTCAGACCGCAACTCGCGGGTCACCGGTCCAAAGATGCGTGTGCCAATAGGCTCTAGTTTCTGGTTCAGAATGACTGCCGCGTTGGCGTCAAACCGAATGGATGAACCGTCCGATCGACGGATACCCTTACGAGTTCGAACAACAACAGCGTTGTACACCTCACCCTTTTTGACTTTGCCTCTGGGTATGGCGTCCTTGATGCTGACTTTAATGATATCGCCTACACGTGCATAACGTCGATGCGAACCACCCAGCACCTTGATGCACTGCACACTGCGGGCGCCACTATTGTCTGCCGCATTCAAAACCGTTTGCATCTGGATCATTTTGTCACCTGGTACTCTTTAATTCCTGCCTACCCATCAGGTCGGCAATCACGTTAACGACACTCAAAAACTTGAGATGATTGGGTGTAGCTACGATTAGCTAACTCTACCTGGCTCAAGAACCTTATCCAGAGTCCAGGATTTGGTTTTCGAGATCGGGCGCGTCTCTTTGATCTGGACAAGATCACCGATCTGCAGTGCATTGCTCTCATCATGGACGTGGTACTTCTTCGACCGCCGCACATACTTGCCATAAACCGGATGCTTGACCCGTCGCTCAACCAATACGGTCGCGGTCTGATTCATCTTATTGCTCGTAACACGACCAATTACGGTGCGCTGCAGCTTGCCTGCACCAGCTGCCTGTTGCTCGGCTTGTGAACCAGCCTCTGCTGTGTTTTCCACTGTTTCAGTCATGGTTTCTAGCCTGCCTGTTTATTCTTTTCGGTGATGACCGTTTTGACGCGAGCAATATCACGACGTACACGAGTAAAATTATGCGGCTTTACATCCTGGCCGGAGCCTAGCTGCATACGTAAGTTGAAACGTTCCTTCATCAACGCTTCCAGCTCACTCTGAAGTTGAGCGACGTCTTTGGCTCGTAAATCGGTTACATTCATCACGCTATCGTCCTAACCACGAAGGCTGTTTGAATAGGTAGTTTTGCAGCTGCAAGCGCGAAGGCCTCACGTGCTGTCTCTTCAGTTACACCTTCCATCTCGTACAACATCTTGCCGGGCTGGATCTTGGCTACCCAATACTCAACGTTACCCTTACCTTTACCCATTCGAACTTCAATGGGCTTCTTGGTAACAGGTGTGTCCGGAAAGATACGAATCCAGATTTTGCCGCCACGCTTGATGTGACGTGTCATTGCACGACGAGCCGCTTCAATCTGACGAGCTGTCAGTCGACCGCGATCTACCGCCTTCAAACCGTACTCGCCAAAACTGACTTTGTTGCCGTTTTGAGCGAGCCCACGGTTTCTGGACTTGTGCTGTTTACGAAATTTGGTTCTTTTCGGCTGTAACATGTTCTATATCCGAATTAGAGTCAGTTGCATCAGACGCCAAGCGCCAGTCAATGCGTTGCCGTTACTTGTTCGACGCATTCTCAGTGGGCTTGCCAACCTGTCGTTTGGCATCCAGATCAAATACTTCACCATTGCAGATCCACACTTTTATCCCGATAACGCCATAGGTCGTGTGAGCTTCGGCGACGCCATAGTCGATGTCAGCACGCAATGTGTGCAGCGGTACACGACCATCGTGATACCACTCGCGACGGGCAATCTCCGCTCCGTTCAAACGACCCGAGACGGCAATTTTTACACCCTGGGCACCAAGCCGCATGGTGTTGGTCAGCACTCTCTTCATCGCTCGCCGGAACATGACACGTCGCTCCAGCTGTTGTGCGACGCTCTCTGCCACCAACTGCGCATCGAGCTCGGGCTTGCGGATTTCAGCAATGTTGATTTTCACATTGTTGATGTTCAAGCCCAGCATCGGGGATATGGCACGGCGAATACGCTCGACATCTTCGCCCTTCTTGCCAATGACGATACCCGGGCGTGCCGAGTGAACCGTTATGACAACAGCCTTGGCCGGCCTGTCGATATGGATCTTGCTGACTGACGCGTGTGCAAGCTCCTTACGCAAGTATTCCCGGACCTTGATGTCATCATTCAGGTAGTTCGCATAGTCCTCTGTACCTGCGTACCAGGTAGAGTTCCAGTCTGAGGAAATACCGAGACGTATGCCGATCGGATGTACTTTTTGACCCATAATCAGTTCAACCTGTCTTCTAGCTGTCAGCCACAGTCACTGTAATGTGACTGGTTCGCTTCAGGATTCTGTTTGCTCGCCCTTTTGCACGTGGCTGCAATCGTTTCATTGTTGGACCTTCGTCAACACATACCGCAGATACTCGCAGCTCATCGATGTCAGCGCCCTCGTTGTGCTCGGCATTGGCTATCGCCGAATCAACCAGCTTTTTGACAATGGCACCTGCCTTCTTGTCACTGAACATCAGTATTTCAAGCGCTTTTTCGACCGGTAAACCACGAATCTGATCGGCAACCAGACGGGCTTTCTGTGGCGAGATTCGCGCGTGTTTCAGCGATGATTGCGTCTGCATGTTTATCGAGCCTTCTTGTCAGCAACGTGGCCCTTGTAGGTGCGAGTTGATGCAAACTCACCTAACTTGTGACCAACCATATTCTCGGAAATCAGGACAGGTACATGCTGACGCCCGTTGTGCACAGCGATGGTAAGACCAACCATGTCAGGCAGAATCATTGATCTGCGAGACCAGGTTTTAATCGGTCGCTTGCTATTGGCTGCACGTGCTTCATCTACCTTCTTAATCAGGTGATGATCAACGAACGGGCCTTTTTTCAGTGATCTTGGCATGTATACTTTCCCCAATACGCGGTTATCGCACGCGCAGATAAAACTACTTGCGGTTACGCCGACGAACAATCATGTTGTCGGTACGCTTGTTTGAACGAGTCTTGTAACCCTTGGTCGGTGTTCCCCATGGGCTTACCGGGTGACGCCCGCCAGATGTGCGACCCTCTCCACCACCGTGCGGGTGATCAACAGGGTTCATTGCCACACCACGAACAGTCGGACGAACACCTCTCCAACGTTTCGCACCGGCCTTGCCGAGCTTGCGCAAAGAGTGCTCACCATTGCCAACCTCTCCAATCGTAGCCCGGCACTCGGACATCACCTTGCGCATCTCACCTGAACGCAAACGAATGGTCGAGTACATTCCCTCTCTGGCTACCAGCTGCACTGCAGCTCCGGCACTGCGAGCCATTTGCGCCCCGCGACCGGGCTTCAACTCGATGCAGTGGACCGTAGTACCAACCGGGATATTTTGCAGCGGCAAGCAGTTACCTGGCTTGATGGGCGCTTCACTACCTGACATCACAGTATCGCCAGCACGCAAATTCTTCGGCGCGATCATGTAGCGGCGCTCACCATCTGCATAAAGCAACAAGGCAAGATTGGCAGTGCGGTTGGGATCGTATTCAAGCCGCTCGACTTTTGCGGCAATACCGTCCTTGTTACGTTTGAAGTCGATAACACGGTATCGCTGTTTGTGACCACCACCGATATGGCGCTGGGTAATACGACCCTTGTTGTTTCTGCCTCCGGATTTGCTCAGACGTTCAACCAAAGGCTCGTAGGGGCCTTTCTTTGAAAGATCAGGGTTGACGACCCGAACCTGGAATCGCCTGCCGGGGGACGTAGGTTTTGATTTTACCAATGCCATAATTGAGTGCTCCGATGACGCCAGGCGTCTAGCTATCTATTCCGACGAAATCGAGGTCCTGCCCGTCAGCCAGGCGTACCGTGGCCTTCTTCCAATCGCTACGCTTGCCGACACCGGCGCCGAAACGCTTGGTTTTACCTTTGACGTTTATAATCTGCACACTGGTTACACGAACATCAAAAAGCTTTTCAACCGCTCGCCTGACATCAAGCTTGGTCGCTGTTGGTGCAACCTTGAAGGTGTGCCTGCCATCAAGCTCTGCGCTCATGGCTGATTTCTCGGAGACATGAGGAGAAAGGAGTACATTGTAAAGTTCAGCCTTGTTCATGACAGGCGAGTCTCCAGCTTTTTGAGTGCTCCGCTGCTAGCGAGGATGTGTTCATGACGAACCAGACTGACCGGGTCCACACCATCAACATCGAGCACCTGAATATTAGGGATATTACGGCTTGCCAGATACAAGGCCTGACTGACCTCTTCTACCAGAATCAGCGCGTTTGACACACCGATAGACTCAAGCTTCTGCTTTAGCAACCGTGTCTTTGGCTCTGCCGGATCGAGATCATCAGCAACCGAGAGCGTACCGTCTGCCGCAGCCTTGGACAAAATGGAGCGCAAGGCACCGCGATACATTTTCTTGTTAACTTTCTGAGTGTAATCGCGCTTTCGCGCTGCGAATGTTACACCACCACCGGTCCAGATCGGGCTTCTTGAAGTACCTGCTCGAGCTCGACCCGTGCCCTTCTGGCGCCAGGGCTTGGCACCGCCGCCACGCACCTGAGCGCGATTCTTCTGCGCCGCGTTACCTGATCTTGCAGCGGCCAGATAGGCAGTCACTACCTGATGCACCAGCGTTTCATTGTAAGGGGCAGAAAACACAGCATCAGACATCGAAACTGCTGCACCACTAGTTGATTTGAGATCCATGATTCTTTGACCTGTCTCTGTTCTTATTGCTTCTGGGTTGTGTACGTAAGAGTGCCGGGCCGATCTGGCGCTAGGCCGCGGTCGTACGCGCCTTGGTAGCAGGCTTCACAACAACGTCACCACCCTTGGCCCCGGGAACTGCACCGCGAACCATGATGACGTCTTTTTCTGCATCTATCTTGACAACCAGCAGGTTCTGCATGGTACGGCGAACCGCACCCATGTGACCGGCCATCTTCTTGCCCTTGAAGACACGCCCGGGAGTCTGGTTTTGTCCTATGGAACCCGGCGCACGATGGGAGAGTGAGTTACCGTGCGTGGCATCCTGCATCGCGAAGTGATGCCGCTTGACTCCACCGGCAAAGCCTTTACCGATACTTGTTCCGGTAACGTCAACCTTCTGGCCCTCTTCGAACAAATCGAGACCGATTTCGCCACCAACAGCCAGCTCTGCCGTATCCGCATCGGAAAGGCGAAACTCCCACAGACCTCGACCGGCTGCGACACCAGATTTGGCGTAGTGCCCTACAGCAGACTTATTGACACGGCTTGGCTTCACCTCACCCACAGTCACTTGCACAGAATCATAGCCATCGCTCTCAACAGACTTGAGGGCTGTGACACGATTTTTCTCAACGTGGATAACCGTAACGGGGGTGGCAGCACCAGATGCGTCGAATACGCGGGTCATGCCAAGTTTTTTTCCAATAACACCAAGTGTCATTGCGCTCTCCAGCTAGAATTCAGTAATGTTCAGGTTCATCCGACAGACAAAAGCGAAGCACCATCGACATAAATGCCGACGGAAAACTTTTTCTTCGGGTAGCCGCCTATTATAACAGCCTGTTTTGGATGTTGCACCCCTAAAAGGATACATTCTCGAATCAAAATCTCGAGAATAATCAAAACAGCTTGCCTTCCCGGTTATCAGGCCCGGTAAATCAGGTTTGCTATCAGCCCCAGGAGATGAAAACCCCGGGAAGATAAAGCCCAAGGCTAATGAAAACCAAGGGAACTGCAAACCAACTTCTGCAAACACAATAAGCGCTGCTTGACACTTCTGATACCGACGCATCATCGGCAGTAAGCCCAGTTCAGCTGGAAATGTTGTGCCTGCTACTACTTTTTTCTACTACTTTTCTCTTGCTACTTTGGCCCACCCTTCCGAATTGGAAGAGCAGACCTGCCACTTCGATTAACCCACTTCGATTAATCTAGTTTAGCTTTATCTGTACGTCAACGCCGGCGGCCAGATCGAGCTTCATCAGCGCATCCACTGTTTTCTCAGTAGGATCAACGATATCCATCAGTCGTTTATGGGTACGCAACTCATACTGATCGCGTGCGTTCTTGTTGACATGCGGCGAGATCAGGATTGTAAATCGTTCTTTCTTGGTTGGCAATGGAATCGGGCCAAGAACTCTTGCCCCGGTTCGCTTTGCAGTCTCGAGGATTTCCTT
Organism: uncultured Granulosicoccaceae bacterium; assembly: GCA_937951215.1. Classification (GTDB taxonomy): domain Bacteria; phylum Pseudomonadota; class Gammaproteobacteria; order Granulosicoccales; family Granulosicoccaceae; genus CALFCE01. The sequence goes on along the minus strand of CALFCE010000085.1, from coordinate 273 downwards.
GGCCGACTTGTCAATCAAGCGATGGTCAAAGGCCTTGAGACGAATTCTGATTATCTGGTTAGTAACTGCCATTTGTTTTGCCTCTATTCAATAATTTTGGAGACAACACCAGCCCCAACCGTACGACCGCCCTCGCGGATCGCAAAGCGCAGCCCCTCTTCCATCGCTATCGGGTTGATCAAACCTACCGATACCTTCACATTATCACCCGGCATCACCATCTCTGTTCCCGATGGCAACTCCACCGCGCCCGTTACATCCGTCGTACGGAAG
>CALFCE010000084.1 GCA_937951215.1 uncultured Granulosicoccaceae bacterium | reverse complement strand
CCCCCACCAGAATTCCGCCAATGCCAAAGGCCTGAGCTTTTGGCGATAGGCCTCTTGCAACAATTTGGGCGCGGCACAGTCTGCAGTCCCGGAGGGCGCAAAACGTTGCAGATTATCCCAGTGATTTTGCTCTGACCCCGTTTTTTCTGACCCCGTTTTTTCTGGCCCAGTTGAGGCAGTCGCTTCAAAATCACGCCTGAACTGCTCGATCAATTCATCCAAGGTGCAACTGTCACCATTGTAGGTTTGCAAGCGGTAGAGCTTGAACAATGCCATTTGTGTTTGTCTGGAAATGGCAGCACGTTTCTCCCGCAAATCACGGATACGTTGTTCAAATTTTTGCAAACACTCAGCTACAAATTCCTGTCTGCGTTTGTGCGATGATCTCAGTTCTTTCAGCTGACGCTTTTGTTGCTGGCTTTGCAGATCCAGCTGCCTCAGCTCGGCATCGGGATTTTCCAGCAAGTGAGCGCCATCAGCCATTTGATTGCTATGCGGCCCAAGCGGTTTGTCACGACTTCGGCTAATCTCATCCCGTCTCTGTTGACGGCGTTGCCGATCTTCGGCTTGTGTGACTTTGGCAGCAGAATAAATTGCATCAAACCTGGAGTTGATTTCTATCAGCTGCTGATCAGCACCCGATGACTCCCGTTGACGCTGCTGCTCATCGATAGCATCGTTTAGCGCCTGTATTTTTACGTCCGCCTCATACAGAAGCAACTCTGCTTTGGCGGGGTCAAAAACCGGAGGAGCGAAACCGGGAATTTGCCAAAGGCCGTTCAATTTCCCTGAAAAAGCTGCCAGATATCCAAGAGAATCTTGCTGTTTTACCACCAGTACACCGAACATCTTGCCCTCGCACTGCCGGGACAGGGGTAACCCGGCCGCACCTCGTTCAAGCCTGTCCTGGAGATCCTTTACTGCCCATTGCGCCAGCGGGTGTGCCTGAGAACGAAAAGGAGAGGGAAATTGATCCGGAAACGTCCAGTCGAGCTGGCTTGTGCGGAACTTGCCCGGCATTGGATGAACAATTGCTTGCACTTTATAGACTTACCTATTCATTTTGCCATCATGATCGCTGGCAATGATGGAGACAAAGTGACGCTAAAGCGTGAAGTAATTAACAAAAAACCGGCTATTTTGACTCGGCAACGAAAGAACCCGCCCTCCTCTTGTCTCACTACGCTCTCGTAATGAAAAAACGCTATTGAGTCGCGTTATCGGGCCGATATCTTCCCTGTTACCAAAGTTATTAACCACGCGACTATTCGCGGAACAGACCGAATCGGGAGTTTAAACATGTATCGCATCACCTGCAAAACCCTGAAAACCTCTGTGCTAGTCACATTGATGTTAGTTCTCGGGGCCTGCGCCAATACCGTAGCCCGGGATTCTTCCAAACAAAACATAGTAAAGGCAAAGAGTGCGATCACTGAAGCCGTAGCAGCAGGGGCAACCAATAGCGCCAACCCCAAGCTTGCCAGCGCTCGAGCCCATGTTGTCAGTGCGGACAAAGCGCTGAAGAATAAAAAATACGATGTAGCAAACCGGCATTCGGAATTGGCAGAGTCCGACGCAAAGCTGGCAGCAGCAAATGCACAGACCGCCATAGTTCAACAGAATGCTTCAAATATTGAAAGTGATATTAAGCGCCTGAAAAGTAAAATTGAGCTCAACGAACAGACTCAAGCGGAGTTGGCACAATGAGAAAAACCATCATGCAAAATACGCTGGCAAAAAACAGCCAACTATCTACCTTGAAATCAGGCATTGGCGTTACTTTGGCCAGTGCATCGCTGCTTATGCTGGCCGCCTGCTCGTCAGCACCTAAACAGAATATAGAGTTGGACAATACCCAGTCACGCTATGAAGCGATCCAGGGAACTCCCAAGTTTCGTGAAGTTGCGCCTGTAGAAATCGAGGAAGCTGGTAAGCTTTTGAAAAAAGCTCACAGTATGCAAGCAGCTGGTCAGGATCAAAAGGCTGTCTCTCATCAATTGTATCTTGTCAGCAACCAGCTTGATATCGTTGACGCAAAAGTACAGCGTAAACAAAGTATTTCCAAAGTTAATGAAAAACAAGCAGTCAAGAACCGTCTGGCCACCACAGAGCTGGAACAGCAGCAAAAGATCGAGATCGTCAAGGCCAACCCGACGATCGGCAGACAATTGCGCGATCAGGCACAGCAGCTGGAATTTGTAGAGAGCAGCCGGGGGGAAATTCTGACTATAGATACCACCATCTTCAAGGCAGAATCTACCAACCTTTCTCCGGTAGGACTCAGAAAAGCGGTCGAGCTTGCTGCCTGGTTGGAAGCCAACCCGTCCGAATCAATATTGATAGAAGGCTACACCAGCGATCTGCGTGACAGTGAGACGAGCATGACCTTGTCGCAGGAACGCGCAATGTCCCTGAAAAGAGCACTGATTACACAAGGTGCAGACGAGAGCCGCATCGGAACTTTCGGTTACGGGCAAGACTTCCCTTACACCCATAACGAATCAGATATCGGACGTGCTCGCAACGAGCGAATCGAAGTTGTAGCCTCGGGAGCAGGCAACCCGATCCCGAAATCACGCTTTGAGAGCAACCGTATATCCAGCGCCAGCACCGACTAGGATGCTCGTATAAGAGACGCCGGGGGTACATCCGGCGTCTCGACTTGTGCTTACGGCTGCAAAAGCCAGCCGAACTATACGATTCGCGGTCCGTTGGGGACTGTAATACTTGCCAGTGAGTCACCGCCCGTTACCATGGTAACGGTACTGCGCAAGCGCTTTTGTAAACTGGTATCAAAATGGCCGAGCATTGGCGCACTCAGATCGACTTTGATGTGCTGCATCGGCACCCTCACCTGCTCTCCCGCCTTGATGATCAACGGACCGTCCTCGAACAAGGCAGCGAAGTTAAACTGACCACGTGCTGTTTTCAGAACTGCCGGTGTCATCATGGTGATCTCGTGGGCTTCCTCACCTGTATTGGTGATAACCACCTCCAGATCATTGGCAGCCCAACTGTGCTGCACCTGCAGAGAAAAACTGCCCAATTCCGATGAAGGCAAATGGCCTGTTACCGTTGTACCTTCGGAAGCTGGTGCAGCAATCAATGATGGCATCGCATTAACAAGGGAACTGCTTGCTGCCATCACCCCGGCGACGGAAGCAGCTACTATCTTCAGGCTGGAGCGTTTGCTCACGTCCACATCAGACTCAACAGCGTCGGGACAGTTGGTCTCGTTAAGGGGATCACTGTGCATTGAAGGGTGGTTATGTATCGGGTTTTTCAACAAATCTCTCCGTTAGCGTCGAAACAGGCAGTATTGATCTGCCTATTGCGAGTTTATGGGCTAAAGAATTGATTTACAGGGATTTGTAACAAACTCTGACAGTTAGCGGGCAAACTACAGGATAACAGCGAGCCATCACTCAGGCCCTGACTTCGTTCAGCCACTGCGCCACATCTTTTGCGCAATAAGTTAAAACACCGTCAGCCCCAGCCCGCCTGAAGGCCAGCAAAGTTTCCAGTGTCACGGCTTTTTCATCAATCCAGCCATTGGCAGCAGCGGCTTTTATCATCGCGTATTCACCACTGACATGATAAGCAAACGTGGGGACCTGAAAGGTATCCTTGGCACGCCGCACGATATCGAGATACGGAAGACCCGGTTTAACCATAACCATATCCGCACCTTCCTTCAGGTCCATCGCGATTTCATGCATCGCTTCATCACTATTGGCGGGATCCAGTTGATAGCTGAACTTGTCAGCCGCACCGAGATTGGATGATGAACCAACGGCATCACGAAACGGGCTATACAGCACTGAGGCAAACTTGGCCGAATAAGCCAGAATTTGCGTATGTATAAAACCCTCATCCTCCAGTGCCGTCCTGATCGCACCGACACGGCCATCCATCATATCCGATGGTGCTACAACATCCGCTCCTGCTCGGGCATGCGACAGCGATTGCTTGACCAACACCTCCACGGTTTCATCATTCACAATGTAACCACTATCGTCCATCAGGCCATCCTGACCATGACTGGTGTACGGGTCGAGTGCAACATCCGTAATGACGCCAAGCTCGGGAAGCTCTTGTTTGAGTGCTCTGATGGCTTGTTGCACCAGACCGTTTTCATCCCAGGCGCTGTCTGCAGTAGTACTTTTGACCTTGTCTCCAGGACACGGGAACAGCACAATCGCAGGCACACCCAGCTTATGGACGGCGGTTGCCTCACGCAGCAATTCACCAATACCCAGACGATCAACACCAGGCATCGACTGCACTGACTGACGACTGTTTTCACCTTCGATCACGAAATACGGCTGTATCAGCTGACTGGTATCCAGCACATGCTCGGCAACCATACGCCTGCTGAAGGCATGTTTGCGAAGCCGTCTCGGTCGGTTTTTCGGGAAGGCTGCGTGATTTCCGTAACTAGTCATCGTTCGTTATATTTTGGGGTTCGGGTAATTTGCGAGCCACATACCCGTATCGTTGGTAGCATTTTATGGCAGCGCTATCCAGCATGAAACAAATTACATGGTTGCACCGATTTGCCAGGGTATAAATTCGTTGTCACCAATACCATGCCTTTCACTAAGTGAAGGCTGTCCAGACGCTATGGCGAGCAGGTATTCGAAAATTTCGCTACCTACCTCAGCGATACTCGCACCGTCATTGACAATTCTGCCGGCGTTGATATCCATATCATCCTGCATGCGATTGTACATATCCGAGTTGGTGGCGATTTTGATACTCGGTGATGGCTTGCAGCCATAGGTCGAGCCACGGCCTGTCGTGAACGCGACCAGATTGCAGCCACCGGCAACTTCTCCGGTAATCGACGCTGGATCGTATCCGGGGGTGTCCATAAACACGAATCCGCGGGTTTCTATTCGATCAGCATAACGATAGACACCATTCAGAGTATGGCTGCCTCCTTTGGCAACCGCGCCCAATGATTTCTCGAGAATGGTAGTCAATCCACCCAGCTTGTTACCGGGTGACGGGTTGTTATCCATGGAACCACCATTTTTTTCCACATATTGCTCCCACCATTCGATGCGATCAATCAAGGCTTGCCCAATTTCAGGATTGGCAGCCCGGCGAGTCAGCAGATGTTCTGCGCCGTAGACTTCAGGTGTTTCAGCAAGAACAGCCGTTCCGCCTTGCTGCACAAGCAAATCTGCAGCATAGCCTAGCGCCGGATTTGCTGTAATCCCGGACCAGGCATCAGATCCACCACACTGCAGTGCCAGCATCAGCTCCGACGCCGGACAGGAAACCCGGCTTTCCGAATTCGCTTCGTCAAGCATATCGCGGATCAGCTGGCGGCCAACTTCCACAGTCTTTTGGTGGCCACCGGTCGACTGGATGTTCATGGTTTTAAGTAGCGGTCCACGTTCCAGACCATAGTGCTCAACCAGTGATTGAACCTGGCTGACTTCGCATCCCAGCCCGACAATCAACACCCCTGCAACATTGGGGTGAAGCGCAAAACCTTTCAGTACCCGTTGCAGATTATCAAAACCATCACCGGTATCTGCCAGCCCGCAACCGGTCGAATGGGTAAACGCCACTACCCCATCAATATTCGGATAACCAGCAAGCGTCGTACTGTTAAATTCATCCGCAATACATCGCGCAGCTGTTGCTGAGCAATTGACACTGCTGACAACCGCCAGATAGTTACGAGTGCCACAACGGCCATCGGCTCGTTTGAATCCACTAAAGGTCCGGCGGTCAGCGTCGGCCACCAATTTGGGTTCGTTGAGATCGATACTGAACTCATAATCCTGTTCCGTATTTCGAAACTCCAGGTTATGACTGTGCACATGGGTGCCAGCCTCTATGGTTTCGGAGGCATAGCCGATCAGCTGCGCATATTTCAGTATTTTTTCGCCACGACCAACCGGCGCCAACGCAATCTTGTGTCCTTTGGGAATGGCATCGATGGCAACGATTCCGTCGAGAGCTTCGCCCGCGTTAATCGGCCTCAACGCAACACCAACATTATCTTCGTCACTCAAGCGAAGAAACGCATTCTTGGGATTGTCTGCTTTTAGAAAGGTAACCGGACTGTCTGTCGTTGGTTTCTTCACCTGAGAATTTACTCCACAGCTTGCGTTGACGATGTGACGGTAACGGAATTCAAATCAGTTGGCCGATGCCCATCGCATTTGGATCCTGCAACCAAAGGCATTAGCTTCCCCTGAGGTGGCGACACAATCTCCCGGCCGATCAGGCCTGGAGAGCAACGACCTTGTTTTCGATAACGCCGATATCCTGAATACCCAGTTTCATGACACTACCGGCCTTTAGAAATCGTGGTGGCTTCAACCCAAGGCCGACACCGGGTGGTGTCCCTGTGGGGATGATATCGCCAGGCTGCAAACTCATATGCCTGCTGATAAAACTGACGATTGTGGAAACCGGGAAAATCATCGTACTGGTATTGCCATTCTGGACCCGATCACCATCAACCTCCAGCCAGATATCCAGAGTTTGCGGATCGGGTATGGCGGCCGTGGTCGCAACGACTGGCCCGAACGGGCAGAAGGTGTCATGACTTTTTCCTTTTGTCCACTGACCGGTTCCATCCAGCTGATAAGCTCTCTCGGACACATCATTGACAATGGTGTAGCCCGCCACATAATCCATCGCAGAAGCTTCATCGACATAGCTTGCGGCCTTTCCAATGACGATGCCAAGCTCGACTTCCCAGTCCAGTTTTTCACTGCCTGGAGGCAGCAGGACATCATCGTTGGGGCCGGTTATGGAAGACTGGGCCTTCATAAACAACACCGGCTCCTCCGGAATCGGCATACCAGCTTCCTCTGCATGGTCACTGTAGTTAAGCCCGACGCAGATAACTTTGCCCACGTTGGCCACCGGCTCACCCAGGCGCACAGAGCCATCTACTTCCGGCAAGCTGGCGGTATCGATACCTGCAAGCCGTTCCAGACTCTCCGGAGACAGGGTTGATCCATCGATATCCGATACTATTGCCGACAAGTCTCGAATGGTGCCGTTCTGGTCCAGCAAACCCGGTTTTTCTTGCCCTTTCGGGCCATAACGAAGCAATTTCATACTCGATCAAGTGCTCTATGATTATCCCTGACTATCAGCATACCAGACACAATGTCGAGGACAAGGGAACTGGCACATCAGCCTGATAATTCGTTCGCTCAGGTCATTGTCGACGGCCTCCAGCACGGGAAGAAATTCATTAAATCGCGATTGAGGACGGAACTTGCGAGTATTTTACTATCGAATAGACAAGATCGACTAAACTTGACCACTATAGAGGCAGGGCCAATGACTGACCCTTCCATATTGAGCAAACGAAACAATCACATGTTGAAATACAAACGATTACGCTGGCTTCTCAAGTCGGTGTTTCTCGTTATTGTGCTGTTCATACTGCCTGTCGGTTGCAAGGTTGCAGCGCACTATGCAGATTCCAGTCACCAGTCGGCGTGGTGGGATCTGCGACGAGACAGCAGCCGCCAGGCTCCTGACCCATCCGAAACCCGCGATGCGATCATTCAGGTGTATGCGGCGAGGGCTACCCGCTGGAAAGGCGCATTCGGAGTCCATACGTGGATTGCGACCAAAGAGTCCAATGCAACCCACTACACACGACTGGAAGTCATGGGTTATGCCTTGCGATGGGGTGGCGATGCGGTCAGAGTCCGCAGTGGCAGGCCCGATAGCTACTGGTATGGCAGTCGCCCCTACTTGCTGCGTGAAATTCGAGGTGGAGCCGAGGTCGATGAGATGATCGAGCGGCTCCATACGGCAGCATCATTCTACAGATACAACGATACCTATAATGTCTGGCCTGGCCCTAACAGCAATACGTTTGTTGCTCATCTCGCGCGGCAGGTGCCCGAATTGCAATTGGAACTGCCGGCTACGGCTATAGGTAAGGATTTTCTTCCAGGCGTAGCGGTATTTGCCCGTCCTCCCAGTGGTACGGGGGTTCAAATGTCCCTGCGAGGCCTGTTTGGCCTGATGTTCGCCAAAGAGGAAGGTGTCGAGCTCAATTTGTTGGGGCTCAGCGCAGGTATCGACTTTTCTCCGCTGGCGATCAAACTGCCAGGTCTTGGCAGAATCGGTTTTTCAGACTTCCAGCGCACCACTGTTAACTGAAAGCCACCTCCAAATCCGACCGTTTGCGCAAGACCAAGGCGCGTTTTGTCCGGGACGCGCAGTCCGGGACGAGTTGTCCTGGCGCGCGAACACTTCCTGATACCACACCGTCAGATCTACGCTATTGCACTCTACGCTCTTCCACCTGACCGATCCATAAATTCGACCCCATCACTATTTGACGCAGAAAATTTTTTTGACATCTTGTCAAATAATGACTTTTCAACTATTCTAAGCCCATGAACACACTCAGCCGCAAGCAAAGAGAAGTCGCTGCACGTCATGCACTGTTCCTTGATATTGGCCGGCGTTTGCTCGAATCAGATGGCTACACCAATCTCGGCATGGACAGAATCGCTGAACTTGCCGAGTATTCCAAAGGCACCGTCTATCAGCACTTCAACTGCAAGGAAGAGGTGTTGATCCAGCTGTGTATCCATGACCAGCTTCATTTGAAGTCGCTTTTCCAGCGTGCAGCCGCATTTGAAGGCAATCAACGCGAGAAACTGATGGCAATTTTCTTTGCCAACAGCCTGTGGGCAGAAATACATCCGTCCTGTATGGAAATGATGCAAACGCTGTGTGGTGGCGGCACCAAAGACAAGGTCTCTGCCGAGAGCCTTGAGAAACATAATCAACTTGATCTCGACATTATTAACACCGTTGCCGGCATTGTCAGCGAGGCAATCAAGTTGCAAGAGGTCCAACTGCCGGAATCCATCAATCCGGTTGAGTTGGTTTTCGGTTTGTGGTCCACCTGCCACGGTGGATTGCAACTGCAAGCCTACGACCTGCCACTGCAGTCTATGGGAGTCAGAAACCCATCTGCTGTGTTACTTGCGATAACAAACGCAACTCTGGACGGGTTTCAATGGAAACCACTATCCACTGAATTCGACTACACCGCGACCATGGAACGCATTGTCGATGAATGTTTCGCAGATGAAATTGCCGAAACTGGGATGGTATGGGCCAAACAAGCAACATGAAATTTTTCATCAACCAGTGGCACTGGACAGCAGGCAAAACCTTCACTCGGAAGTCCAGGTTGATAGTTCAAGATACAAACAAGTCAGCGCCCGATTTTCAAACGTTGCTCTTGTTTTTTACGGTCATAAACTCAAGCAGGTATTTTTAAAATGTTAAAGCGATATGGTGAATGGATAGTCCGCTTTCGCTGGCTGGTTTTGTTGTTAAGCGTTGCCTCCGTACTATTTTTGGCATCTGGTGGTCGATTTCTGGCTTTTACCAACGATTATCGGGTCTGGTTTAGTGAAGACAATCCCGAGTTGATCCGTTTTGAAAATTTGCAGGAGTCCTACACTCGAAGCGACAACATCCTGGTCATGTTGGAACCGAAGTCAGGAGAGGTTTTTTCTCGTGAGACACTGACAGCCGTTGCAGATCTGACTGACAGGGCATGGCAAGTACCGTTCTCTGTGCGTGTTGATTCTCTGAGCAATTTCCAGCACATCTACGGAGAAGAAGACGACCTGATAGTTGAGGATCTCGTCGAAGATCCGGAATCTATGCAGGAGGCTGATCTCGCTCGGGTGCGCCAGGTCGCCATGGAACAACCACAGTTGGTCAGTAAATTGATCTCTGCCAAAGGCGATACAACCGGGGTAAACATAACCATCGAATTGCCGCCGGAACTCAGCGATGAAGACCGGCTTCTGCCCAAGGCAGAGAGAGATAAAAAAGACCCGGCAATCGCCACACAGCATGCCGTCGAATATACCCGCACCATGCTGGATGAACTTCGGCAGAGCTACCCGGACATCGACTTTGTTGAAACCGGAGTCGTGGTAATGAACCAGGCGTTTCCTGAAGCCTCTATCAAGGATATGAGCACCATTATCCCGATGGCTTTCGGGGTCATCATCATCGGTATCCTGGTGCTGGTGGCGAGCCCGATAGCCGCAATCAGCACGGTGATTGTCGTGCTGCTTTCCATTCTGGCGGCGATGGGATCAGCTGGCTGGCTGGGAATAAAACTCACCCCTCCTTCGGCTTCTGCTCCCACCTTGATTCTGACACTGGCGGTGGCCGATTGCGTGCATTTTCTGGTTACCTTCTACCACAACGCACGGCGCGGCATGTCAAAACACGAGGCGGTTGTGGAGAGTTTGCGGGTCAATTTCACCCCCATTGCGCTGACATCCGTTACCACCGCAATCGGTTTTCTCAGCATGAATTTCAGCGACGCTCCTCCTTTTCACGATCTTGGAAACATCACTGCAATGGGTGTGATGTATGCCTTCTTTCTGGCGGTCACTTTCCTGCCTGCCCTGATAGCTGTCATGCCAGTGAAAACCAAGAATCTGGATCCAGCCAAAAAGACACTGATGGATGGTTTTGCCACCCTGGTAATCAATAACAGAAAGGTACTGATGTGGGGAATGCTGGTAGTGATGGTCGGGTTATCACTAATGACCCCACGCAACCAACTCAACGACGTCTTCGTCAACTACTTTGACAAATCTGTTCCGTTCCGTGCCAATACTGATCGGGTGACAGAAAAACTGTCAGGCATGTATCTGGTCGACTACTCACTGGAATCTGGCGAAGATGGTGGCGTCAGTAATCCCGAGTTTCTGGCACAGGTCGAGAAATTCGAAAACTACCTCAAGCAACAGCCTGAAGTACAGCATGTCTCTGCTTTCACTGAAACCATGCGCCGCTTGAACAAGAGCATGCATGGAGATCAGGAAGAGTGGTACAAACTTCCCGATGACCGTGATCTCTCGGCGCAATACACGCTGCTCTACAATATGTCACTCCCCTACGGGCTTGATCTGAATAACATGATCAACTTCGACAGTTCCGCGACACGGGTTTCTGCCACATTGGAGACTCTGTCTACCCAGGAGTTACTGGCCTTCGAATCCCGGGTCATGACCTGGATGGAACAGAACACACCGGACATTGCCACTATTGGTTCCGGTGCCACGTCCATGTTCTCCCATATCGGCATGCGCAATATCATTAGTATGCTGAGTGGAACTTCGATCGCTCTGGTGCTGATTTCACTGATATTGATATTCGCATTGCGATCATTGAAATTCGGTTTGATCAGCCTTATTCCCAATATCGCCCCGGCCTTGATGGCCTTTGGCATCTGGGCGATTACCCGCGGTGAAGTCGGTCTGGCAGTGTCGGTCGTGGTTGCGATGACCCTGGGGATTGTGGTGGATGACACCATTCATTTCCTCAGCAAGTATTTAAGGGCCAGACGTGAACAGGGCCTTAATGCTGAAGACTCGGTACGCTACGCGTTCAATACCGTTGGTATAGCTCTTCTGGTAACGACGATTGTGCTGGTAGCGGGCTTTCTTGTGATCGCGACATCTAACTTCCAGGTCAATTCCCAGATGGGACTGCTTACTGCTTTAACAATAACCATTGCCCTTATCGTCGACTTTCTGTTTTTGCCGCCCCTGTTGATAAAACTGGACGGCGACAAGGGTGCTGAGAGTCAAGATTCTGCATCTTCCAGAAGCGATGGCAAGCAGGGTTCCGAAACGTTTGCCAATACGGCATCACAAGGTGCCTGAACTTAAAAAAGTGAGCTCCGGCTAATAAGACCGGAGCGTGAAACCGATAAACCCGAAATTAACAAACTGCTATCCCAATAGCACCAGGAGTTTTACATGATCTCTATAGCCGACGGAAAAACGATTCCGACATCACACAAGCTGGCATCGATGCTGCTGTTGTCTGCCAGCACGCTAGTTGCAAGCACGGTGGCGTTTGCCCAGACCGCAGAGGAAAAAGGTCTCGCCATTGCTGTTGAAATGGACCAGCGCAACGAAGGTTTTGTGGACACAACCTCGAAAATGAAAATGATATTACGCAACCGTGCTGGCAATGAAAGCACACGTACCATGCGTTCAATGGTGCTGGAAGTGAATGGCGATGGTGACAAGAGCATGACCATCTTTGATGAACCAGCTGATGTGAAGGGAACCGCTTCCCTGACATTCTCACACTCAACCAAACCGGATGAGCAGTGGCTCTACCTACCTGCGCTGAAGCGAGTCAAGCGGATTTCGTCCAAGAATAAATCTGGCCCATTTATGGGAAGTGAATTTGCCTTTGAGGATATCAGCTCTCAGGAAGTTGACAAATACACCTACAAATTTATTGGCGAGGACACTTTTAACGGGCGCGATGTTTTTGTTGTTGAAAGTTATCCGGCTTATAAAAACTCAGGTTATACACGCCTTGTTTCGATGATAGACAAAGAGGAATACTACCCCCACCGCATAGAATATTACGATCGAAAAGGTGCACTATTGAAGATTCTGGTACAGAGTGATCATCAAAAGTATCTCGATAAATACTGGCGCGCCGGCACAATGGAAATGACCAATGAACAGACCGGCAAAAGCACCACACTCAGCTGGGACAATTACGAATTTAAAACCGGCTTGTCAAAAGCAGACTTTAGTAGCAAAGCTCTGAAACGCTTTCGATAATCAACACTCAGGGCAAGGATATTTCAGATATGCGTATGATGCGCTTCTACTCCACAGCTTGTTTGCTGCTATTTACTTCACCGGGTTTTGCGGATGAGTTGGAATTGCGAGGTAACGTGGCCTTGCAAACGGAACTCTACACGGCCAACTCAGATCACAGGGAAGCTATGCAGCGTAGCAACGCTTCTGTCTCCGGCGAGGTGGAGTTTTACAAAGGTCTGGGAGACGGCGATCGCAATATTGTCGTCACACCTTTCCTGCGTATAGACCAGGGCGATAGAGAGAGAACACACTTTGATTTCCGTGAGTTTCTGTATCAGCAAAACTCGGATAATTGGGAGCTCAGACTCGGTTTGGGCAAGGTTTTCTGGGGTGTTGCAGAGTCCAGAAATGTGGTCGACATCATCAATCAGACCGATGCAGTAGAAGGTATCACTACTAACGAAAAACTGGGCCAGCCGATGGTTCACCTCACAAGGCTCACCGAGAAAGGTGATTTTGAGCTATTTGTGATGCCCGGTTTCCGGGAACGTACACTGACGGGAAGTGACGGCAGACCTCGCCCCGTGTTGCCTTTTGCTCTCGGTAATGCCACCTATGAAGACTCCAGTGAGGAATCCCATGTCGATTTCGCTCTGCGTTATACCAACGCCATTGAAGAGTGGGATATCGGTATCTCTGTGTTTCAGGGAACCTCACGAGATCCGCTCTTCCGCTTCAATCAGGCTGACCTGACTCTGCGTCCCTTTTACTATCAGGTTCAACAATTCGGCCTGGATTTACAGGCCACACTTGAAAGCTGGCTGCTGAAACTGGAACTGATCCAGCGCAATGGTGATGAAATTGAAAACCATGCGGAAGCTGTGGCCGGTTTCGAATACAGTTTTTACAGTGTACTCGAGACGGATACCGATATTGGCATCGTGGCTGAGTATCTCTATGACGAGATGGGTGAGGACGCCTACCATCCGTTGCAAAACGACATACTGGTAGGCATTCGCTTCGCACTAAACGATGAGCAATCCACCGACGCTCTGATCGGCGTCATATCAGACCTTGATGGTGGTGCTCAAACCTTCAGCATAGAAGCCAACCGTAGAATCGGCAGCGAATTCAAATTGACGCTGGATGCCGTCTTGTGGACAAACACCAGTGACGATGAACAACTCGATGCGCTGCGCAACGAGGACTATGTATCGGCGACAGTTGCCTGGTTTTTCTGATAGCCGGTGCTTTTATTCAGCGTACTGTGACTTGCACGGTCACTCTATCACTCAACGATGGATCCTGGCTGTCGACGGCAACAAAGCGAAAGCTGTGTTCCCCTCTATCATCTTCACCCGGCGTCCAAACCAGCTCACGGGTTCCGTTCAAGGTGTCATCAAACCGGGCCGAGGCCGGGGCATTGGACACATGTAAAACCGGAGCAAATCCTTCCGGATCAACTGGCTGGACGGAAATTCTGATTTCCTCTCCTGCATTAACCTCCCGGTCAGCTATATTCGGGAAAATGGGGGGTTGATTGTCGTTCAACACAATAAGCTCTGCCGGTGCAGCTTCATCGCCCTCTAGCGGCAGGACATTGATCACCAAACTTTTGCTCGTCACCAGATTGCGATCAAGCGCATCGGTAGCCGTCAGCACAAAATCAAATCTACCTCGGTCCTCAGCTTGCGGGGTCCAGTCAACGGTACGGGTGCCGTTCAGGTTGTCGACAAATAACAGGCCCTGAATCGAAGCATCTATCCCCATATCGGGCACCCGACCTTCCGGGTCCACCGGTAATACTGTCATTAGCAGGCGCTGCCCGACCCGAACATCAACCTCAGACCGGCTGATGATAAGCGGCGGAAGATTTTCAGATGGCGATGTTGTCAGGTCGACGGAGACAGTTTGATTGTCTTCGCTTCCTTGTTGATCAATCTGGGGCTCCTCAACCTGGGTCCCGTCGGCCGGTGCAGGTGTTGCGGCCTCGTCCGCATCACCCGCTGCCTCTGCATCATCCTGGGCAGGCGTCTGATCGGCGGTTTCTGGCAGTTCTACAAAAATCGAAAATGTCATTTCAGAGATCAAGCTACTGTCCATTGCATCCGCACTCGCG